>WVXP01000018.1:5740-6081 GCA_011773445.1 Pseudomonadota bacterium
AGCACACTGATCACGATTACTCCTACTACTTAGGCTTTGTGGCACAATTTCTTCACTGTTTTTGGGTTGTAGCAGAATCCTGCCACGACACAATCATCCTGTAACCGTGGTTTGTAGGGACAAGCCTTGCAAAAGGGAAACACATTGTCTTCCCTGATAAACTGTTTGCGAAATCGCCTAGCCCTGTCAGAGAACCATATGTCTCGGAAGCCGGTCATGCCATCCAGGCGGCCATAGATCTCCTTTGCTGAATAGTCTTCTTCGCATGGCCCCACGGCGCCGTCGCTGAAGACCATCGCCTTGGAAAATGGCCGTAGACACTTGCGGCTCTTGCCAGGTTT
>WVXP01000018.1:6131-6350 GCA_011773445.1 Pseudomonadota bacterium
ATCAATTCACGGAATGAATCCAAAGGACCACCATGCGGTGAGACTGTCCGCAGGGTTAAGAAATCGACCTCTAAACGCTCACTGAGCGATTGTATCTCTTCGATCTGGTGTTCATTGTGTCGCATCACCATGAATTGAAAATTAATAAGCGGCTGGCTGACACCATGACGCTCTCTCGCCTCGAGGATTTGCTCTGTTGTTTTGAGGATACGGCCCAAG
>WVXP01000142.1 GCA_011773445.1 Pseudomonadota bacterium
AAACCGGCTATTGCCATGACTGGTGGCATGAGCAAGCCTCCGAGCGAAGCTGAAGCTTCCACAGCGCCGGCGTAAAGAGGGGGGAACCCCGCTCTTTTCATCAACGGTATGGTGTACTGTCCGGTTATGGCTACGTTCGCCGCTCCCGATCCACTACAGGTAGCGATAGCCATTGAAGTAACCACCGCCGTTTGTGGAATGAGGGTTGTACGTTTAGCAAGTATCCCGGTGAAAGTTTTGATAATAGATTCTTGAACACCAAATCCCTGTGCAATGCCCAAGAACATGAAAAATGCCGCGATAACGCCTACCCCGATTTGCGCATACGTTCCAAATAGGCCCAATGTGATCTCAACGGAAGAAGATGTTATGACTCTTGTCCAGGAGACCCCGGGATGACCGAGTATACCTGGGAAGACCGACCCGTAAACGGAATAAAGCATGAGAAACACGATGAGATAAAAGAGTACACGATGCTCACGTCTGGCAAATTCGAGCACGAGACCAAGCATAAACACTGCTACGATTTTGTCAGGGGTGTTAAAGAAACCGGCTCTCAAATAAATGAGGGATTCATACTCCACTCTCATGTATATGAGGGAAAAGATGCACATAGCGATGTACACGCTGGCTATGGCAATATTGGCCTTAAGCCCCAGACGTGGGTAGAGCAGCTCTCCGGCGGCGAGGGAATTCAATACATACATTATGTATGCTATCGGGACCAGAGTTATGACGAGGAGCATTGTTCCTCCTAAGCCGGTTGTGAAATAATGGAGCGAAAATAGTAAATAGACGATCGTTGCTATAAGAAAGGAGGGGAATAAGAATTTACGCATTTCAGCCAGTGAAGACGCTGCATCTTGCCCGGGAATGTTTTGCATCTTTTCGCCCCCTAACGGTGTGACGTAAGAAGTAGTGAACTCACCCCTTATTGGAGTTTTACAGGGGTGAGCCCACTATAATAAACCCTTAACTACCCTTTATTTCGCCCCAAAAAGATCATTTCGTTTTAGCTTGCATCGCCTCTATCGCTGCCTTGATCGTCCCCTCAGTAGCTATCTTCCAGGCTGGGTCCCATAAGCCCTTTTCCTTCAGATATTTCGCCAATCCCGGATGTACTGGCATCTCGGGTATGCTCTTTATCCCCTTGACTTGGAAACCAGCGAAGTCTGCGGCCAGTGGTCCGAAACCAGCATCTAGCCTAGTTAGCTCAGCCGCTTCGGCTTCAAATACTTTGAGTGCTCTATAGACGGCCTCTTCCGGGAAACGGAGCGTGTGGTGGTAACCGAAGTAAAAAGGCACGCCATAGAGTTCATCCACTCCCAGGTCTCTCGTATACGCCTTCTTCATGTTGATCTTCTCTGGAGCAAAACCTGCAGCTGTGAGCTTCTTGATTTGTGCTGGGGTTGGATTCACTCCCTGCAGGGGACTGGACACATCAAGCACCTTAATCCAGCCAGCCAGCGATACCAAAGCCGTTGTGTAAGCTGCGGTGGCGTCTATGGTTCCCGCTCTTAGAGCATCCGCAACCTTTGACATATCAACTTCGACGTGAGTAACATCCAGACCACAGATGTCCTCCATAGCCCGGAATATGTTGATATGGTTCATATATCCCGCCTTCGTCATGTAGATTTTCGCGCCGTTGAAATCATCCCAGGTACGAAATTTGTCTTTGTTCTTCGGTAAAGTCAATAGGTGTGTTTCCATGGTGTAGCTCCAGAGAGACTGCACCGGCATTTGCTTTACGTTGGGTTCAAAGCCCTCAAATGGTTTTTTAAACGAGTACAATTTTCTCAATCCCGGCTCGGCCGAATACGTGCTTTCCAGCTCACCCACGAGAAAGCTCTTGATGTTAGCGGTGGTTGAAACGTATGGGTAAACGGTAACGTCGTAATCCGGCATACCCCTTCGCAAGAAATCTGACATGAAAGCGGATACCCTATAACCATAGGCCCCTGGATTAGAGGTCCCCCATCTCCACATTTTTTTCTCGGCAGATGCCGCAGGGCCAGGCAAAGCAAATGTTGATACCAACACCAAAGCCAATCCTAAAACCAATCCCAACTTTACCCTCTTCATTTTTGCCTCCTTTCACTTTATTCCTGATTCAGCATCTTAGCATCCCGAACTATCTACACCCATAAGCACCACCTCCTTTGCCACTTTACGAGGCTGTTTATTTTGCCCCAGATTCAAAACGAGATTTACCTCATCCGGATTCCCGTAGTGCAACCCTTCTCAGGGTCGTGCACAAGGCTAAAACCCGCACTACTCCGCGTATCATCACATGGTGAAGAGTCCCAGGGGCATCCAATCTAGCTTGAGAAGCATTGGGTCCTTTTATCACAACCCCATGCCTTTGTAAAGTGAAAATTTTCATAAACGTACTTTTTTGAAAGTAATAATTTTTAACAACGTTATATATATGGGTGTCGAAAGGTTATACCCCAGAGGGTAAAACAGGAAAAAAATATTACCAGTCCCCTTTTAATATACCATTTCGCGTAGCTTCATCGTTGAACAATTCTCAAAAACCCTGCTGCCTTTCACAACCCCCCGGAGGGATCGGATAGCTCTAAACCATCATATGCTGGAACCTCCCTCTTCCTTGACACACACGTGTCGCTCCTCTATACTGGCAAAAACGAAAGGGGAATTCTCATCACTGAGGAGAAGATGATGGGTGATACATTGCCGAAGGCGAGGTTGGCTGCTGTTCAGGCAGCGCCGGTATTTCTCGATCGCGAGGCAACCGTTGGAAAGGCGCTCTCCCTCATCGACGAGGCGGCTCGCAACGGAGCGGACTTGATTGCCTTTCCCGAGGTTTTCATATCGGGCTATCCATACTGGAACCGCCTGGAGAATGTCTTCAAGACGACACCGTACTTCGCTGAATTGGTTAAGAACGCGGTCGAGGTACCCAGCCCCGCGACGGACCGTCTCTGCAAGGCTGCCCAACGGGCCGGAGCCTACATCGTGATGGGGATCAACGAGCGCCCAACGAATACCTTAGGAACCCTATATAACACGAACCTCGTTATTGATCCCACGGGAGATATTCTCCTCAGACACCGGAAACTGATGCCCACCTATGCCGAAAAGCTGGTGTGGGGCTTCGGCGACGGAAGCACACTTCGAGTTCTGGACACCCCCATTGGAAAGCTCGGGACCCTGATTTGTGGGGAAAACGCCAATCCTCTCGCCCGCTTCGCGCTGATCGCGCAAGGCGAGCAGATCCACATTTCCAATTATCCGGCGCTTCCGATTGACGGTCTCGGATACGATCTATGCGAGGAAATCCGATTACGCGCGGCAGCCCACGCTTTTGAAGGCAAAGTCTTTACCATGGCGGTGTCGTCAGTGATCGACGCGAGCGCGGTCAAAAAAATGGCTGACACCGAGGAGAAGCGGCGTATACTGTCGGGTCCCCAAACGGGCTTTACCGGGGTCTTTGGACCCGACAGTCGGAGCTGCAGCGAAACCCTTCCGCCGGGCGAAGAGGGAATCATTTACGCTGACTGCGAGATGGAAGCTATAATTGGTCCCAAGCTTCGCCACGACGTAGCCGGCCACTATAACCGCTTCGATGTCCTTTCGCTGCATCTTAACCGCTCACCCTCCAGGCCTCTCTTCGAGTACTGTGATAAGGAAGGCCGAGAAGGGGGAGCTGCGAGAGAAGAAGGAGGGAGGACCACGGAACAGTCCCCAGCCGTGGATGGAGCGACCCCGAAAGGTGACCGGAAGACATAAAAGAGGGAGGTTGTTGAAAACGGTCACTTTTCACCCGTGGACCCCTAGCTTTCAAATGGCCTTGACAATGGCCCAAGTGCAAACCCCCAGATGTCTCGCTATCTCTGCCGCCGGTATCCCCAACTTCCGACTCAATTGATACGATATCCTCAGGTTTATCGACTGGTTGAAAACTGCTGGTTCCACGCGACTGAAGGTATCGGTATGTACCGCCGCTCTCCTTCTCGGAGCGGCAGGTTTTCTTCGAGGCCGGCGTGCGACCACACATCCGAGCGCTACAAGGAGCTAGAACCCTACTGTGGCGCGGTGGTTCACGATCGAGTGGTCGATGAGGGTGACATAATCACCGCGGGTGGCGTTTCATCCGCTATCGATGCGGGCCTGTACTTGGTGCAGAAATGGGCGGGCGCAGATGCACGCACACGAATCGCTACTCAGAGGGACTACCCGTACCGATTGAATCCTTAAAGGGAAAATGTATCCCCCGGATTTAACGAGGTCTCCGCATCTGTGAAACACGGAGCTCTCGTTATAATCGAGGTTAAGCCTCACGAAACGGAAGAAGACATCGATGGAAAGACCTCAGGTCACTGGCTTCACCTTGATGGAGAGTTCATCCAGTTGTTTCGGATCAACCTCCGTGGGGGCCTCGGTTAAGGAACAGGTGGCCTTCT
>WVXP01000009.1:0-983 GCA_011773445.1 Pseudomonadota bacterium
TGGCCGGTGACCAAAAGGACCGAGACTTCAAAATAAACCCCTCCTCCCTCGTGTGGACATGGTGGCTAGCCATGATTTTGATACTGCGACAGAGAAAGTTAGCAGGACCAAACGAGGACTGTCAACCATGCCATACGTGTTTGAATCAATCTCTTCCGGAGTTTCCTGGCTTTTTTGATCCATCTTATAAGCAGATAGCCCAGACTTCTTTGAGCGTTCCTGCAAATGTTTTTTGTTCATAAACCTTAGGCGAGGCGGAAGATAAGCGCCTTCAACTGTCTGATCCGCCTCAGGCGGAGAGTTTTGAAGGCGCCTGAAGCGAGCCTTAGATTTATCAAAAAACTTTTGGGAAAAGCGAAAAGGGAGTCGGGTATTTGCATAATGAGGGAATAAATATTAATTCCGACTACTTGCATAGCTACATGCCTGGTTTTTGAGAAAACTCCAGTCAATCTCTTCTCTTGACATGGACTGACAGTGCTGCTAGGCTGGGAGGTGCATCTCGAGGATCGTGATACGATGGAAGCGCGTGAACTCGTTTTCCATGAAAAGCCAGATCTGTTCCGACCCTGGGTGATAGGGGGCTATAAGGGATGGATCGACGCAGGGGATGTGTCCTCGGGTTCGGTGACATTTCTCAGAGATAGACTTGGAGCTCAGAAATTTGCTGAGATATTATCCGACGGCTTTCATGTGTTCAAAGACGCAAGGCCCGGGGTTGTGGTTGAGGGCGGCCTCATTCGGCACATGGAGTTTCCCAGAAACGAGTTTTTCTACTGGAAGAACAAACCTTCTCTGCCGGATCTCATCCTCTTTATCGGACACGAACCACATCTTCGATGGAAAGCTTTCACCGATCTCTTTCTCGATTTGGCCGTCAAATTTCAGGTCGAGAGACTCGTGACCCTCGGAGGCTTCTATGATCAGGTACCTCACACGGTTCCCCGGAAGCTCTCGGTCGTGGCGAGTAATGACCGCATGCT
>WVXP01000009.1:996-3083 GCA_011773445.1 Pseudomonadota bacterium
ATTATCTCCAAATGCGGTCGCCCAGGGATAGTCTCGCTGCATTGCAACTCTTATCCTCTCTGATTCCTTTTGAGATCAACTTGGATACGCTACGAGATGATGCGGTGGCCGCCGAACAGCAAATCCGGAGGGCGTTGGAACAGAAACCCGAATTGCGGTCTTACATCAAACAGCTCGAATCATCGCGGGGTTTGAAGGATATGGAAGGACCCGAACCCTCTGATCAGGTGGTTATCGAAGCAGTTATAACGCGGGACGATACCGGGGACCAAAAAAAATAAGAGGTTACTTTCAGAAAGACGGCGGGCTCGTCACCCAAATGACAATGGTCTCCCTTTTCCCCCGATTATGGAAGCTATGTGGATTGTTTGAAGAAAAATAGAAGCTATCACCCTCCTTCACGTGGTAGACCCGATCCCCCACAGTGATTTCGAGCTCCCCTGTTAGGACAATCCCAAACTCCTCTCCGTCGTGGGTGTATTCCCCATTTGATCCACCACCTGGCCTTATTCGGTTATGAAACGCCTGCATCCGCTTGGTTTCAGGGCTTTTCACCAAAGATTCGATGACAGTCCCCCCTCGATTGAAACCCATGCTCACGCGCTTACCCCTCGGGACCACCACCTCGTCGTTCTCGTCTTCGTTGTCGAGAAAAAAATCGATGATCTTGACATCAAAGACCGAGGCGATTCTTTTCAGTGTGGCAATGGAGGGATTGGCCCGCCCCTTTTCAAGCTGCGAGATATAGGCGCTCGTACAGCCAGCCCGATCCGCCACGTCCTTAAGGGTCATCTTCCTCGATTTCCGTAAGGCCCGGAGTTTCTGAGAGATTTCACCCATCTGGCTGCCCGCAATGGTCCCTCTGAAAGTTCATGTGCCGAAGGAGAGCCAGAGAAAGGATCATCGCCACTTCGGCAAGAACCCCCTCGGCGTGTCTCGGGTCAAAACCCTTAATCGCTATACTGCCTTTTTCTATCTCAGAAAGTTTTTTGCCCTGGGTTTCAGTCCAGATCCTATGGCTGAATCACGCCTCAATTCTGCACTCGGCGCAGACTCTCTCGGGAGGATCAGAACGCCTTAGCAAGGCCGCGCGTTAGGTGCGGGAGCGTATGACAAGCCCTGTGAGTCTTGCGTGGGAAGAGAAAAGCTAGGCCCAGATTCATGCCTAGCATTCTCTAAGGAAAAAATCAACCCTTTTTTGAGTGGAGTGTCATCAGTTTTGCAGACGCTCATGCCCCTGAGGGACGTTTGCGGTGGAAGGGAGTCAGTATTCTCCGAGCTATTCCGAAATTCCTTTTCTCGGCTTTTGTCCGATGAAAGTGGAAAAGGAGCGCGCTTCGCTGCTTAAAAGCTTTTCTGGGTGCTGTCAGTTGTCGGTTGTCAGTGGTCAGTTGTAACGATCCATTCACGTCATTCGATTGAAAATCAAATACCCTGGGCCCATCACTCGAATAGCCGTGGATGCGCAAATCATAGTCTATAAACAACGAACCACGCACGACGGACCACGAGCACCGACTTTTGGTTCAGAGCTTCCTTTCCCACTTTCTGGTGAAATACTCTGGAAATGACCTCGACACAAGTCGTCTAAAGGAATTTGGGCAACAGCTCGGCCCCACCTGTTCCGCCAACGGCGGGGACGTGGTTCAATGAGAGAAAGAGGGAACGATTCCGTCTCTCTCAAGTCGCGACTTAGACACGGGGAATGGCCGAGACAATACCCTTGCTTTTCCGCCCGTTCCCATATATATTAAGACTGACGATCACGAATTTTCTATAACTTACAACAACTTACAAGCATACAGAATGATCCGCATCGACGATATTCTCGATTTAGTGACCACGTATAATCCTCAGGCAGATCTGGACCTCATTAAGAAGGCCTATGTTTTTTCGGCCAAGGTACACCTGGGACAGGTTCGGCTTTCAGGTGAACCATACCTCATCCATCCTTTGGAGGTTGCAGCGATTCTCGCTCAGCTGAAACTCGACACGGCCACCGTGGTTACCGGCATCCTCCACGACACGGTCGAGGATACCTACGCAAACCTTGAAGAGGTCGAGGCGAATTTTGGTCAAGAGATCGC
>WVXP01000009.1:3101-4321 GCA_011773445.1 Pseudomonadota bacterium
GCTCCCATGGCTCATCGGCTTGGAATCGAATCGGTTAAGTCAGAATTGGAGGAACTCGCCCTTCAGTATCTTCATCCTGACATATATAAGGATCTTCAGAAAAAGCTTGCCAAAAGGGAGCGTGAGCGTGAAAGATACGTCGCCGAAGTTGTCCGGATTATCACGAAGAAACTCTACGAATACGGAATCACAGCCGAAGTTACGGGGCGCCCGAAAAAAATCTCCAGCATATACGAGAAAATGCAGACCCAAAATCTTGACTTTGAGCAGGTCTATGACCTGATAGGCTTCAGGATCGTTGTAAACTCCTACAAAGATTGTTACGAGGCCTTGGGCATCATCCACTCCATGTGGACACCTGTTCCTGGAAAATTCAAGGACTATATCAACCTGCCAAAGGCAAACATGTACCAATCCCTCCATACGACGGTCATCGGACACTATGGAGAAACGATTGAGATCCAGATTCGGACGGACGAGATGCACCGGGTTGCCGAAGACGGTATTGCAGCCCACTGGAAGTACAAAGAAGGTAAACTGGTTCAAGAGGACGAAGAAAAGCAGTTCCGCTGGCTGAGACAGCTCCTCGAATGGCAAAAGGACTTGAAGGACAACAGGGAGTTTCTCGAGACGATCAAGGTAGACCTCTATCCAAACGACGTGTACGTTTTCACACCGAAAGGCGAGGTAAAGGAATTCCCAAGGGGTTCGACGCCAGTGGATTTCGCTTACACGATTCACACGGATGTAGGACACCGGTGTATCGGAGCCAAAGTGAACAACCGCATCGTCCCCCTCACCTATCAACTTCAAAGTGGGGAGAGAGTCGAAATTCTAACAGCGAGCAACCACAAACCGAGTAAGGACTGGCTCAACTTCGTCCAGACTTCAAGGGCCAAGGCCAAGATCCGTCAATGGATCAAGACAGAGCAGAGGGAGCAGAGCATCGCGCTTGGGAGAACCATTTGTGAAAAGGACTTCAGGAAGTTCGACCTGAATTTCAGTAAGCTTCTCAAATCTGGTGAAATGGCCAGGGTCGCCAGCGACTTCAGCTTTCATGAGGTGGATGACCTTTTGGCAGCTGTAGGTTACGGGAAGATTTCTGCCAACCAGGTCATCGGACGGCTCGTTCCCTCAGAGAAACTTGAGAAAGAGAAAGCGCGAGAGGAAACCCGTCTTGCCCGTCTCATCAAGCGGGTCACCAAGAAGCCTCATGATGC
>WVXP01000009.1:4371-6686 GCA_011773445.1 Pseudomonadota bacterium
TACACGCCGCCGACTGCGGTAGCGTTCTCAGTGATGATTCAGAGAGAAGAGTTGATGTCGAATGGGATCTCGGCAAAGACTACTCCCACCCAGTTAGAATCCGGGTCGTCTCATCCGACAGAAAGGGTCTCCTTGCCGATATCAGCAGTTCCTTGACCTCTCACAAGGCAAACATCGTCAATGCCCAGGTCATCACCCAGGACGATCGGGCCATCGGCACATTTCAGATCGAGATCCGAGACCTCAAACATCTCCAGCAGATTACGCGATCTCTCGAAAAGGTCAAAGGCGTCTTACAGGTGAAGCGGCTAAGAATTTAGGAGGGAGTCGCACCGATTGGTGCCTTTTCCACAAAACCCGATCGGATGCAGCGGGTGCAGACTCGCAATTTCACAACCCTTCCATCCTTCTGGGTCCTGACTCTCTGAAGGTTGGGATACCAGACTCTCCGGGTTCTATTGTTGGCATGGCTGACGTTGTTGCCTCTTACCGGTCCTTTCCCACAGATTTCGCACACTCTGGACATTGCAGCTTCCCCATGGCTTTCATAGATTGATCAGAGAATTTACAATACCAAAATCAGAGGTCTGTTTCAACTCACCTGATCTCCACGACCTCGCCTTGAACGATCTTCCCTATGAGAAAAGACTGCTCTCCCAGTTCCTGGGCCCTTTTCATGATGGCATCTGCATCGGCGGGTCTCACAATCAGAGCCATTCCAATCCCATTGTTAAAAGTTCTCCACATCTCTTCCTCGGCAATCTTCCCCCGCTTCTCGAGAAACCGAAAGATCATGGGAACCTCCCAACTCCCCTTATCGACGATTCCACCCAGTCCCGGTGGGATGACTCTTGAAAGGTTCCCGGATATGCCACCTCCAGTGATATGGGCGATGGCAGAAATGGGAAAACCCCGGGCAAGATCCATGATTGGCCTGACGTAGATCCTGGTGGGTTTCAAGAGTTCTTCTCCGAGATAATTTTCCAGTTCGTCTACCCAGTCGTCTACCCCTAGCTTGAGCAGGTCGAATACAACCCGCCTGACGAGGGAGAAGCCGTTGCTGTGAAGGCCGTTGGAGGCGATGCCGATGATACGGTCCCCTGATTTCACTCGCGAGGAATCGATGGCTCTGTCCTCATCGACGAGCCCAACCGCAAACCCAGCAAGATCGTACTCTCCCTCCCCATAGAAGCCTGGCATTTCCGCGGTCTCCCCGCCAATCAGTGAGCACTCTGCTTCCTGACATCCCTTGGCGATACCCTGGACGATCTGAAAGGCTTTGTCCGAATCGAGCTTCCCCATGGAAAGATAATCGAGAAAAAAAAGCGGTCTTGCCCCGGTGACCACTAAGTCGTTAACACACATGGCTACGAGGTCAATCCCCACCGTGTCATGTCGATCCATTTTGAAGGCGATCTTCAATTTTGTGCCGACGCCATCCGTGGAAGAGACGAGGAGGGGTCTCTTCATGCCTTCGAGGGGAAGAGACACGGCTCCCGAAAAACCGCCCAATTCTCCATGAACCTCAGCACGAAACGTCGATTCCACCAAACCCTTGATTCTCAGCACAAAAGCATCGCCCGCATCAATGTCGACCCCTGCTTCCTTGTATGACACTCTTCTTTTCATAACGAGTACGCCCTTAAGAACCTCCCAAATCTATCCACGAGGACTGGAAAAGTCAAACAATGAGCATCCTGCGTGCATGAGAGGTTTTGTCATTCTCGCAAAGACAGGTTTCTGCAACTGATCCATTTGCCATATGATTTGATATCATTGGAAGGAGATCTCCTTGCCCCTTCGCTCCGGTGCTCTCACGGTGGCCCTTTCGGGGGCCTCTTATGCCTGAACGACATC
Organism: Pseudomonadota bacterium; assembly: GCA_011773445.1. GTDB lineage: Bacteria > Desulfobacterota > BSN033 > WVXP01 > WVXP01 > WVXP01. The sequence goes on from WVXP01000009.1 coordinate 6,229, forward strand.
TGCGGAATCCAAATGCGTGGAAGGTTTGTATTTTGCCCCGGATTTTGGTAGGCTACCGCCGTCTGAGTTCGATCTCTTTCTGTCTTTGGCCCCCTGAGAGAAGTACGGCGAAGAGTCAAGACTTGCGCTCTAAGCCTCTTTGTTGCCTTATGATTCCGGTCTACACCATCGTCTCGAAGTGAAACAGGAAGGAGCAGTGCCATGGGTGGCTATGCAGGTAAATTCCTCCGGGTCGATCTTACGAGCGGCTCAAATGAACATTTCAGCGTGCCTGAAGAACTCCTTCACAGATTTATTGGAGGAAGTGGCCTAGGAGCCGCTCTATTTTTCGATCGTTTTGACCCGGGTGTCGAACCGTTTTGTCCTGAGAATCCTCTCATGGTCATGACCGGGCCCTTGACTGGCACGAACTTTCCTGGATCGTCCCGCTTTACTTTTTGCGGCAAATCGCCTCTCAC
>WVXP01000009.1:6777-8599 GCA_011773445.1 Pseudomonadota bacterium
GGCCGCACCGGCATGGGGGCCCTGATGGGCTCGAAAAAACTCAAGGCCATCGCCGTTCGGGGAACCAAGAAGATCGCCGTCCAGGACTCACAGGCCTACAGCCAGGCCTTCAAGTCCGTGATCAAGAGTTCCAAGGAGTCCATGCTGGCCAGGTCTCTTCACGAGCTTGGGACCGATGCTACTATGGACCTCGGGATGATGACTGGGGACGTGCCCATCAAGAACTGGACTGTAGGACAGAACTGGGACCTTTCTGCAAAACTCGGCGGACCCGCTCTGACTCAGAACTACCTGGTTCGGACCCATACATGCTCTTTCTGTCCGATTGCCTGTAAGCGGGTGGTCAAGGTGGATGAGGGGCCGTATCGGATCGATGAAGGACCAGGGCCAGAGTATGAGACTTGTGCGGCCTTTGGAACGCTCATACTCAATGATAATCTCGCGGCCGTAGCCAAAGCCAATGAGGTGTGTAATCGATACGGGATGGATACCATCAGCTGCGGATCGACGATCGCATTCGCGATGGAGGCTTATGAGAGAGGTTTGCTCAGCGTGCAGGACACCGACGGTCTGGAGCTTACGTGGGGTAATATGGACGCTGTCTTGGCTCTTCTCGAAAAGATCGCCCAACGGCAAGGAATCGGAGACCTCCTGGCAGATGGAACTCGGCAGGCAGCAGAGAGGATCGGCGGTAATGCCCATGAGCTTGCCGTCCATGTCAAGGGGCTCGAGGCGCCCGTTCATGACCCGAGAGGATTCCACGGAATGGGTCTTGCCTATGCCTATTCCAACCGAGGGGCCTGCCACATGCAACACGTCGTCATGCCAGTGGAACAGGGGATGATAAACTTCACCGAACTTGGGCTCCAGGAGGATTATCAAGCACAGACGAGCGAAGGCAAGGCCGAGATGGTCTCGATCTGTGAGAACTATGGGATATTGATGAATGCATTGTGCCAGTGTCACTTTGTTAACTATGTGACCGCGCCAAAGGACCTCCTGCTTGCCCTGAATGCGACCACAGGATGGACCCTCACGATGGACGATCTCTTGGCCTGCGGAGCGCGCATGTGGCTTCTCAAGCGGGGCCTCATCAATCTGATGGGGATCACCGACGAAGACGATGCTCTTCCGAAGCGGATCCTCACCCCTGTTCAAGATGGGGCGGCGGCAGGTTCTGTTCCAGATCTCAAGAAGATGAAAAAGGACTACAAGGAGATCCGGGACCTCAACAACAAGGGGTTCCCATCAAAGAAAAAGCTCGAAGAGGTGGGGTTGGAAGCTCTAGCCGAAAAACTCTATCCATGAAAATGGATCAGGGAGGAGGGCGATCATGACAGAAATCACGTTTCTGAGCGAAGAATGGGTTCAACGCTTCAAAGGAGAGGTCCAGAATAATCCATCCTACAAAGAGGCTGCCAAGACATGGGAGGGCGACATGACCCTGGTCGTCCAAGCAGATCCTCAAGTGGGGATCGAAGCGGACCTCCATCTTTACATGGACCTATGGCATGGAGACTGTCGGGATATGCGGCTCGTCTCCAAGGAAGAAGGGGAAAAAGCCCAGTTTGTCATTACAGGCTCATACGATCGGTGGAAGCAGGTTGCCAAAGGGGAACTCGAACCCATCAAGGGGATGATGCAGGGCAAACTGAAGCTCAAAGGCGATCTGCCATACATCGTCCGATATGTGCAGGCAGCCAAAGAACTGGTTAACTGTACCGCGAAGATCCCAGCGCGATTCCCGGACGAGTAATACCTTCTCGCAGAGATCAAGGAGAGGCTGTAGCGATGCCCTATGATCTGGAGCTTTCGTTCAACT
>WVXP01000270.1:0-24529 GCA_011773445.1 Pseudomonadota bacterium
GACTCGAACCTGCAACCTAGTGGTTAACAGCCACCCGCTCTGCCGATTGAGCTACCGAGGATTGACAGACATTAATTCTAACCGCCCGTCTCCAGAAATTCAAGCAAAAGCTATCCGAAGTTTCCTGACTTTTCACCTAACCATTGGATAGCCTCACATCGTTTGTGGTCTCCGCCGAAGATGCTTTTATATTACAATATCTGCCGGGGAGATAAAAGTATAGGAATAACTTTGGCTCGGAGAAATGTCAGTGAATCATCTTACATATCCTTCGGGGAATCCCACATCGTTCCACATCACCAGATGATCGGTTTTGGAGTCAGGCATCATTGTGCGAGCTGCCATCTATGTCGGTAAAAGCTTGGTGGTAGAAATGCAAATCGTCAATCTCTCTTTTGGATCTCCCAGGGGGTCAATTATCCTTTCCGAATCCAATCAGATTGAGTGAAAACATCATTCCCGTGCAGTTTGATTGCCATTGGATTCTACTGGCACGGGAGAGCTATGCCAAGCCTTAACCGGAAATTTAAATCCAAAAGAGACTGGGGAACTTTGGGCATTATCCATCCTCTCGCTTTTTCCTCCTAGCTTTTCCAGCTCGTTCCGCGGCTTCCATTCCCACCATGTCAGAGATCTCCTCAGCCGAACCTACATGTATCGCCCTTGCTGGACAAGCGGCCTCACAAGCAGTCTGTTTTCCCCCCTGAAACCTATGAATGCACAGGTCGCACAGTTTTAGCTTCCCTTCATAGAATTGTGGAGCCCCGTAAGGGCACACCCAAAGGCAAAACTTGCAGCCGATACATTCATCTTCGTTAACCAGAGTTGTTCCAGTATCGACATCCTTGTAAATGGCCGAGAAAGGGCAGACATGAATGCAGGGCGCATCATCACAGTGCAAACATGGTATCGGAAGGAAGTATTGGTGGACATCACCCCCCCTTAGATGAGGTCCGACCTGATGTACTCGGATTAGCTCTGGACCTTCGGGTTTTGCAAGGGGTGGCTTCGTTGGGTAGGGTGCTAAATTGTGCTCCACTTTGCAGGCCACAATACATGCGTAGCAACCAATGCATTTATTCTTATCAATGAAAATGGTTCGATTCATTCATCCTCGACTTTAGAAACTCTGCAAAGTAGCGCTCTGAATGTTGTTGATCCCATTGATGGGTCATAGGGAGGGTCATTACTTGTTAGCACGTTAGTATTACTTCTCCATACGCAGTGATCTGGCCCTGTCTCTTCGGGATACCACCAGGACGCCTGTGTCATGACCACTCGCGGGTCCATTCCCTCGAAGAGTTTTGCCACCTGCCTTATTTTTCCTCTAGGCGTCTCTATCCAGACCCAGTCCCCGTCTTTTATCCCCAGCTTATCAGCGGTTTCCGGGTGGATCTGTACGAGGGGGTAGGGCTGTCTTTCTCGCAAATAGGGGACCTGCCGGTATTGGGAATGGAAATAGTAAGGAAGCCGCCCCCCCGTAGACAAGATCAGGGGGTATTCCTTAGCAAGTTCTGGTGTAGAATACGGACTTTCATTGGGCTCCCTGTAGTAAGGCAACGGGTCGTAACCGAGTTCTGCCATTACAGTGGAGTAAAGTTCTACTTTTCCCGTGTTGGTAAGAAAGCCGCCTCCGTCCCTCCAATAGTCTGTCTTATATTTGTAATACGGTTGGTCTTTCCCCATCTTGCCAAGGAAACCCATTTTGGTAAATCCTTTCCAGGTTATATCGGCCTTTCGAAGCTGGTAATCCAGCATCTCTTCCACGCTGTCGAACCACCACTTAGGGGCGATTCTCTTCCCTAATTCATTGAAGATTTTGTTATCTGGCCAGGCTTCACCTACTGGGTCCACTACTTTCTGTATGCATCCAATCATGAAGCGAGGGTGCATGTCCAAAATATCATCTGTCTCCAGCCAGTGGGCCGCTGGTAATATGACATCAGCGTACTCAGCACTAGGTGACATATAAAGGTCCGCAACAGAGAGAAAATCGACCTTCAATAGCCCCTCTTTCACCTCTCTGCTATTGGGATAGGTTACGAGAGGATTGGTCCCCTCCAGGTGCATGAGTCGAATCGGGGAAGTCCCTTCTCTTAACTGTTTAAAAAGCGTATGCACGTGGCACATGGCGAATGGGGGAGAAGCTAAAAGGCGGAATTCCTCGGCCCCTATTGCAAGTTCCTCGGGGGCCGGGACTTCCATGGCAAAATCTTCCATGGGACCCGTATCCGGCGTCACCCAGTTGATCATGCTGCCCGGTCTCTCAATATTTCCAGTCACCGCCATGAGACACACTATAGCCCTCAAAGTCTGGGTGGAATTATTCCCCGCTTCCAAGGATTCTCCTATCTGTATGCAACCTGGCCTCTGTTTGCCAAATATTCTGGCAGCTTCTATGATCTTACCCTTTGGGATCCAGGTTATTTCAGCCACTTTATCCGGCGGGTATTGTCGCACCCTCTCCCTCAGCCTGTCGAAGCCATAAGTCCAGTTTTTGACAAAGTCCGTATCATACAATCCCTCATTAATGATGACATGCAACATACCAAGGGCTAAAGCGGCATCAGTGCCAGGTCTAACCTTCAGCCACAGGTCAGCTCTTCCAGCAAGACGGGTGGCCCTAGGGTCAATAAGAATTAAGTGCTCTGCCTCCTCAAGGGAATTTAGAAACCAGACGGCCATTTCACCATCGGCATTAGTGATTTCAAGCTGTTTACCCCAGGATATTTGTGTCTTGGGGAATTCACCGCCCCACCCGTGATAGTCACAATAGAGTCTACCACCTACCGTCATACCAAAGGCTGCCAATCTCGGACCGTAGCAGAAGTCAGCGGGTAGGCCGATATTTGGAATGCCAAGGGATCTGGCAAACCGGAAGGTATACCTGTTGTAGCCTCGGCCTGTCCCCTGAAGAACAGCAACGGAGCGTGTACCGTGCTTTTCGATACTTTCCTTCATTCTGACCGCAACAATATCAAGCGCTTGTTCCCAGCTGATTCTTTCCCACTTCCCGCCGCCCCTTTTGCCTTTCCTCTTCATTGGGTGCATAATCCTATCGGGGTTATAAACCTCCTGAATACCCGAGAGGCCCTTTGCGCACATGGTGCCCCACGTAGGTGACTCTGGGTTACCTTCTATTTTGGTAAGCTTACCCTTTTCAACAGTAGCGATGACCCCGCAACCTCCATGACAGCTCTTGCATGTCGTCGTGACAAATTTGACGTCGGTTCTTATGGTCGCTTGATTGAGCCCCAATTCTATACCTTCTGGTTTCTTTGACCCTTACAGTGAAGTATTCTGTTAACCGGTAAGATTTACCGCAACGGAATTATCGCAAAACAGATCTTTGATTCGCCGGATGTCTTTCCGCTCTCTGACATAACCATAGATTTTGTCCTCTGTTTTCGCCTCACCCAGAGGAATAGGCTTCGTATTCCACAAGGCGAAGGGGAGCGGAACGCAGAAGGCCCTAACCAAAGAAGATCGAGAATCAGATCTGTGTGACTTTCAGAAGATATTCCTGAAGCCGGGCACGTGATCTCTGGGCCTTCTCCGGTGTCCATTCCTGAAACCCCTGTCCTGACTTAAAGCCGAGATCTCCCTTCTCGACCTTCTTTTTCAGGAGTGGCGATGCTTCCGGGGAGCTCTCAAGATACTTTAAGAGGTAGTCGTGAATGGCCAGGGTCAGGTCAGTGCCTACCATGTCCGCATTTTCCAAGGGACCCAATATAGGCAGTCTTAGTCCGAATCCAAACTTGACACACTCGTCTACTGTAGCCGGATCTGCGATCCCATGCTCCACAATAGAGATGGCCTCTCTCCAAAGGGCATGCTGAAGCCTGTTTCCCACAAACCCGGGAACATCCTTGTTGACCCGAACAGGGTGTTTCCCCACATGGTTTAGAAGCTGAAAAGTTGCATCCATCGCTGCATCGGAGGTATCTTGCCCCCTGACCACTTCGACAAGGGGTATGAGATAGGGCGGATTCCAGAAATGGGTCCCCAAAATCCTTTCTCTGCCCTTCGATTTCTCAGCGATTTCTGTAATACTGATCACCGAAGTGTTGGTCGCAAGGATCGTTTCTGGAGAACTGATTGAATCCAGATCCTTAAGAATCTTTTGCTTGAGCCCTAGATCTTCTAAAACAGCTTCAACGACAAAATGAGCGCCGGAGGCGGCCTCATTCAAGTTTACCGTGGTCTTGATCTTTGCCATAGCAGGCCCAATGTCATTCCGACTACCAATCCCTCTTTCAGCCATTAGTGTCAGATTAGACCGGATTCTTTCGACAGCCTTAGAGAGGATCTCTTTTTTGAGGTCCATGAGCATCACTGAATACCCATACATGGCAAAGACCTGGGCGATTCCGTGACCCATGAGACCGGCACCAATCACAGCAATATTTTTAATGTGCGGCATAAATCCTCCTAACCTGCTGTATAACCGCCATCCACGTAAAGAATAGCCCCGGTCATAAAGTCGGATGCCTTCGAGGACAGAAATATTACGGTCCCCAAAAAATCTTCCGGCTCACCCAGCCTCCCGATCGGAATCCGTCTCAAGAAATTCTTATAGAATGCATCATCATCAAACATCCATTGCGTCAAGGCCGTACGAAAAACAGTCGGAGCGATCGCATTGACGTTGATTCTGTGGGAACCCCACTCGCAGGCGAGCGATTTAGCCATGAGGGAGACCGCTCCCTTTGAGGGACTATAGGCGGTATAATTGGCCATGCCCAGCATCCCCCTCGTAGATGATACCAGAATGACCTTTCCACCTCTTCCCTGATCAATCATCACCTTCCCCACCTCTTTACAATACAACCAGGTTCCCTTTACATTCGCATCTATGATCATCTCCCATTCTCGAAGGGGTTGTTCAATAATGGAACCGGGTTTGTTCACGCCGGCCGCAGTGACCAGAATGTCAATGCCACTGAATTTGGCGACTGTGTCTTTGACGACACGCTTCACATCTTCATGATCAATTGGGGAACCTGCCGAGAAAGCCGAGATGCCTCCCGCTTTCTCTATCTCCTCCACTAGGGGTTCGAGTGTCTCCTCGCTGCGGCCAGTGGCCATGACTTTCACACCGGCCATTGCTAGCCCCATTGAAACAACTCGACCAAAACCTCCAGTAGCTCCTGTGATAAGGGCTACTTTTCCTGTTAAGTCAAAAAGACTCTGAATATCCTTTTTTTTCATATCATAACCTCGCTTTTCCACCCCCCCCATCGAACACGAGGCAGGCTCCACCCCCACCCCGAGCCGTAGGCCGTACGAGCCGGAGACGAGGAGAAGATTTTGGGGGGGCGAGTAATTTTTGCGAATCACAGCCCACTTGTCTGATCAGGCTAAAAATTACACTTGTCCAGGCCTTTTAGGTCCAGCATTTCCCTTGCGTCATCTGGTGAGGCCACTTCAAGTCCCAGTTCACGGGCAAAGCGGACCGCCTTTTCCACCTGCTCCGCGTTGCTCTTAGCCAATTCGCCCTTTCCTAAATAGAGATTGTCTTCCAAACCTACTCTCATATTGCCACCCTGAATCATATTGACGACACCCAAAGGGAATGAATGCCTGCCCGCCGCACAAACTGACCATTGGAATTCGCCAAAAGTCTGTTTTGCCGTATTGGTCAAAAAGACGAGGTTGTCTACGGTTGCCGGAATACCTCCCAAAATCCCCAGAACAAATTGCAGATAGATGGGCTCTTTGAGGTAGCCTTCTCTCATAACCTGGGCCAGGTTTGTGATATGCCCCACATCGTAAATTTCCAGTTCCGGCTGGGTCTGGACCTCGTTCATGGTATGGCAGAATACCTTAAGTGAGGTAAATGTGTTTGGGAAAATAAACCCTTCTGTTGATGCCAGGAACTCCTTTTCCCAATCGTACTTAAACTCCTTGTATTTACCTAAGACCGGATATAAGGCAAAATTCATGGACCCCGCATTAAACGTGGCCATCTCAGGTTTCAATTCCCTAACCACAGCGATTCTCTCCTCTGGCGTCATCGTGGCTGTTCCACCGGTCGTTACGGTCACAATCAGATTTGTCTTAGCCTTTATGCCACTCAAGATCTCCCTATAAATTTCAACCTTCGTAGTCGGTTTGCCCTCTTCTGGATCCCTCGCGTGGACATGCACAATGGTCACACCTGCCTCCTCACATCTTACAGCCTCATCAATAAGTTGCTGAGGGGTTAGTGGCAAATAGGGTGACATGGACGGTGTGTGGATATTGCCCGTAAGGGCGGCTGTAATGATTACTTTTCTCATGGATAACATTCCTCATAGCCTATTTTTTGATATTTAGGTTTTACAAAAATAAGGATCTAGTTCGACGACATTAGGTCGTCAGGTCGGCTCGGAGAGGAACCCCTTATGCTGTCCCGCATGATGCCCAGGGACGCTTCCCAGAACACGAACCCTCTTTCGTGCATCCAGCAGAGCACTCAATTCCAACAACGGGATTCGAGTGATAGGCCGATTTAGTCCGGATAGTTTATGACGACCAACATACTTGTTGGTTTATTTGTGTTATTGATAACCTCCCTTCCCTCATTGGGGCCCAGATAGAGGGAATCCCACTTGCGAAGAACATACTCTCTTGTTTTGCTCTTAACGGTGATCTCACCCTCAAGCACGAAATAGACCTTCTCTAAGGGAGAATCCTCATAAGCCCACTCAGCACCGCCCCCGGGTAGAAAATGGGATAGCCCCATCCAGAAGTTCTGGGCTCCGGTCTCCTCTTTCCCGTGAAGCCTCATTGCAGTCATGCCGAAATGCCCAGGTGCTTCATAGGCTTTCACATCCTTTAATTCTACTTTTTTCATGGTTTTTTGGCCTCCATACAAAATATAAAACGAGCTATTGATCTCCTTCATCCACGATGGCCACCAACCTGACGATTGATCCATCACCCTTCTCCCATCGAATGGGAAAGCCTGCGATGGTCACACGCATGCCGACCACTTGATCCAGTTCGCCGCCAACATTTTCCCACCCCATGATCCCGTTACGCAGCAACAGGTTATGACAGGGCTCCCAATAGGGGAAATCTTCTTTAACCTCACGCCCTGTTTCTCTTTTATATTCCTCACATATATCCGGCCTTAGGGGACCTGGACCATGGGGGGCTATCGCAGTACCGAGGGGATGATCCAACGCCTGTTGGTCAACACCCACAGCCTTCACGCCCTTTTCTACAAACCATTGGCCCGCCTCTTTATAGAGCCCTGGCGAATAGCAAAAGTAGTCCACACTGTCCGAGTACTTCTTGTACCAACCCGTATGAACGATGACGATATCGTCCTTTTCAATTTTAGGCCTTGCCTGCTCCAGGTCCTCTGGGGTAATCACTTCCCATTTACCCTTCGGGATGTCCACAACCACGCCGGTGCCGTAATACTTCTCTAGGGGAATCTCGTCCGTAAACATCCCTCCCTCGAACACATGTGCCGGTGAATCCGCATGGGTCGTGCAGTGCATTGTGGTCGTAATGACCTGGGAAAGAACACCAGACTTGGCATGATAATGGATGCGCTCAATCTTCACATCGGCAAAATAGGGCCACAGGGGGCATTTATCACCAAAAGGTTGACTTAAATCTACGAGTCTTACTTTACCCATTATTCAAAACCTCCTTTTCATTAAGATAGGCCCGGCAGAAGCGCCGGTCATCCGCTGACAGTTACTTTTGTCCGATGGGGCGTCGTTTCAAACCTCAAGACGGCGTGCTCACCCTCTGGCCCCAGGAGAAGATAAATCAGCAGATCTCAGTCCCACTTTTAGGGTGGCTAAATTCTCTTTCCTATAGAAATGGTCAACTGCACCAGCACACGGAAGAATGATTGCCCCGAAAGGCAATCATTTTCGTTGCCTCAACGCTCTTAGGCCATGGAAACCATCGTGCCCGTTAAGGGGATATAAGGATGCTCCTTGTTGTAAACAATCTTAAGTTCCCAAGGGAACTTGGTTCCTTTGACCCATTGACCACCGACCAGTGGTGTACGGCTGTAATTCTCGCTGTTATAAGTGATGGGTCCCACGATGGTACTCATGGACGTATCGGCTATGGCCCTTCTGAGCGTCTCCTTATCGATGCTGCCCGCCCTTCTCAAGACATCGGCAGCAATCTCATAGCCGGCATGCTTATACCCGATCGGCTGAGTCCATTCCTTCCCCGTATCTTTTGTCCAATCATCACAAAGCTCTTTCGCACTTTCTCCCGTCAGAGAACTCTTGAAGGGATGATGAGGACTCCACCAGATTTCTGTGGTAAGTCCATTGGGCAGATCACCGCCGAGGGCCCCAACGGCCGAGGGGAAGAGAATCGCCTTACCTATGGTAGCGACCTTGGGCCTGAATCCCAGCCTCTGGCACTGTCTCCAGGCTGTTGCGAAATCCGGTGGAATCGTATTTCCGAGTAGAATCTCCACATTCTCTTTTTTCCAAGCGCTGATAAAGGCACTGAAATCTTTGTTAAAATAAGGGAACCTTCCCAAATCAACAAAGCTATAGCCCATAGCCCCTCCCACCTTCTTGAAAACTGCTGACCACGCGACACCGTCAGGGTCGTTAGCCATCAAAATGCCAACGACTTTGTTCGTCTTAACCTCCTCCCACATGCCTGTGTAGACGGGAACAATATCTTTCTCCACAGACCAGAATGCATGATAAACCCAGTGGTAGGGTCCACCCTCCAACCAGGGTTCCAGGGGTGAATCCAAGGAGATGCCTGGAACCCTATATCGTTCACAGATGCTCGAGACCGGATTCACCGTGTCTGGCGTGTGGTAAAAGACCATTAGGTCCACTTTGTCCTTTACGATGAGTCTGGAAGCAATCTCTCCAGCCTTGGTGGGGTTGCTCTCCGTGTCCAATATCTTGACTTTGATGGGCACTTTCTTCCCCATTTCTTTGAGGTAGATGCCCCCGTCTCTGTTAATCTCGGCCACAGCCCGATCGTCCACCCACGGCGTCGGCTCTCCAAAAGAAGCAATCGGGCCGGTGGTGGGATTGGGCCGACCGATTAAGATGTAGTCGCGGCTGGTTGCCCTCGCCGGCTTCACCACCTTTGGGAGCACCAGACCTGATGTCATAGCGGTTCCCACCGCCATCGCGCTCTTTTTCATAAACTCGCGTCTGTTGATACCTCTTTGCCTACTCCTATTAAGCTTCTTCCTACCCATGTTCATTTCCTCCCTCCTTTTACAATAGTGTGGCGTTAATTGACTATGATTTGGCCTCCCTATACTCGACGGGGCGAGAGGATGGCAAAACCGGTTCTCTCCTGAAGTGTTCCCATAATCCCCTTAGGAGCTACCAGAATAATCGTGATGGCGATTGTACCCAATAGGAGCAAGCTTATATGAGCATACTCGGCTAACCATTGTGAAAGAAGGACATATATGAAAGTGCCCACAACCGGTCCTTCAATGGTCCCGATTCCACCGATGATAACAATAAAGACAAGGACGACGGTCCAGTCTATGGCAAAGGCCTTGTATGGTTGAATGAAGATTTGAAAGACATAGAGAACTCCAGCCGTGAGGCCGGTGATGAAGGCTGCCACTAAGAAACAGAACAGTTTTGACCGGAAAATTTCAACCCCCATTGTCTCAGATACCTCCTCATCATCTCGCATGGCCATAAGTCCCAGGCCTACCCTCGAACGCAGAATTGTATAGACGACTGCCAGAGCTACAGCACCTGTCATAAATGCAGCGTAATAGATCATCGTCATGGAGGGCGGATAAGCGGGTCTGATAAACAATCCCGTTCCATACTTGACATATTTCCAGTTGCTAAACCCAAGCAAAAGCATCTCGGCAAAAATCCACGTGCCGATGGCAAAGTAGATGCCTCGCATCCTGAAGATGAAAAGAGACATAAAAAGTGCAAGCAAAGCAGAGAACACCCCTCCAATAAAAACACTCAGCCAGATATACACACCATGATAATTGGTCAACACGGCAACGGTGTATCCGCTGAAACCGATAAATGCCTGCTGCCCGAGGGATAACAGGCCGGAATAACCAGCCAAGAGATTCCACATCTGAGACATAGCTAAATAGAGAAAATAGAGAAGACAAAAGAGAACGACATAGTCCGAACCCCAGATAGGAACCGTGGCAAATGCTGCAAAAAGCAGCCCCACAATATGCCATCTGTACTTGAGGGTTCTATGCTCCATTGCCCTTAGATCTTCCCGAACAAACCCTGCGGTCTCATCCCCAGAACTGCCAGCAAAACCCCATAACCAAAGAGCAGTTGGTAGCCCGGACCTGCGAAATGAGCACCTAGAAGCTGGGCCAGGGCGAGAATGAGACCACCAGCGAGACAACCTTTCATACTGCCCAAACCGCCAATGATCACTACGCCAAAGGCGATGATCAGATATTGAGGGCCGGTATGCGGGTAAAAGGTGAATGTCATCCCCACCAGGACACCCGCCACAGCAGCCGTCATCATGGCTATGCCCATGGCGTAGGCATAAATCTTCCTTGTATCGACCCCCATTAATCGGGCACCTTCCTCGTCGTCTGATGCAGCCCGTATGGCCCGACCCATGTAAGTTTTCCTAAAAAATAGATAAACAGCCAAAATGACCCCGACGCCTATCAAGAAATCCACTAAGTAGAGAACCGGTAAGTTCAGTGTCGCTCCCACCGGAATTGTCTTGACGGCCAAATCCGTCATCAGGCTGCGCGCGTCCGGTGTAAAGATTAGGAGTAAAAAGCTCTGCATGATGACCGACAATCCGAAAGCGACCAGCAGGGGAGGCTCCATCTCTTTCCCCAAAACACGATTCAGCAGAAACCCTTGAATAAAAAAGCCCACGAAAAACATGATTGGGACGATCAAGAATAAGGTAACCAATGGGCTGACATCCAGCCAGGTGACCAAGACCAAGCTCAGGTATCCACTGAGAATCATCAGATCGCCATGGGCAAGGTTCACCAGCTTAACGATCCCAAATATAGTGGACATTCCAATGGCGATGACGGCGTAAAGACCGCCCAGTAACACGCCATTCAAGAGAGGCTGCAAAAGACCCTTCATAGAAAGCTCCAAGATCCCCACCCATGTCATAAGATCTATCGCCTATCATTTCCTCCTTGGGCCTTGTGACCTAACCTTAAGTCGAATAAGCTAAATACCAAAATAAGCCTTCTTGACCTCTTCCTCGGAGAGGGATGAGGGCTCCCCTTCAAGAACCATTTTCCCCTCCAGCATGATATAGGCCCAATAAGCTGCCCGGAGGCTGCGCTTGACGTCCTGCTCCACCAGTACGATGGTAATACCATCTCGGTTGATCTGCTCCAATCGTCTGTAGATACTTTTGATGACGACCGGTGCTAGCCCGAGGGAAATTTCGTCACAGAGGATAAGTTTTGGATCAGACATCATGGCTCGGCCAAGAGCCAGCATTTGCTGTTCGCCCCCGCTCAGGGTGTTTCCCATTTGACTGTGACGTGCCTTGAGCACCGGAAACAGCTCATACAGTTTGCTCATAGCCTCATCTCTTTTGGGCCTCGTTCTTGGCGTGTAGGAGCCCATGACGAGATTCTCATAAACCGTCAGCCTGGGAAATATCCGTCTCCCTTCTGGAACCAGGGTTATCCCTCTGGGCACTGTCTCATGGGGAGGCAGACCGTCGATTCTCTCCCCAAGAAATTTGATGGTCCCCTGAGAAGGAGTAAGGAGTCCCGAAATGGTATTTAAGAGGGTGGATTTGCCAGCCCCGTTTGCACCAATAATCGAAACAATCTTCTTCTCTTTGACCTCCAGAGAAACATTCCATAGTGCCTGGAAATCCTTGTAGTGGACATCTAAATCTGTGATCTGCAGCGCGGCCTGATTACCCACTATTCAGCTCCACTCCCAGGTAACATTCGAGGACTTCCTCCGAGCTCATGACCTTCTCTGGATTCCCGCAATTCAGCCAACGGCCCTCGGATATCACCAATAGACGATCTACCCCTTCAGACATCATCGCTAGAATATGTTCAATCCAGACGATGGTAATGCCTCTTCTCTGTATCTTCTTTACAATCTTCAGAACCTCTTCTGTCTCCCCTTCGGTCAAACCACTCGCCACTTCATCAAGTAAAATCAGGCTCGGCTGCGTCGCCAGTGCCCTTCCCAATTCTAGACGCTTCCGGTCAAGTAGGCCCAATCCCCCTGCCAACCTGTCTCTCACTGAAAAAAGCCCAATCGAATCCAGAATACCCTGAATTGCACTCCGCCCTTTCTTCTCGCTTAATCCCCCGCCGTGTACAGCAGCAACCAGGAGATTCTCAAAGACGGTCATCTTGTCAAAAGGCCGGGGGATTTGGTAGGTCCGGCCGATTCCCTGCCGACACCTCTTGGAGGGGGATTCGTGAGTTATATCTTCTCCCTTGAGAGTGATTGTGCCTCTATCTGGTTTGAGAATTCCCGTGAGGAGATTAAATACTGTAGTCTTACCAGCGCCGTTCGGTCCCATCATACCCAGAATCTCTCCCTCCTTCACTTCGAAGGACAAGTCATGAACGGCCACAAGATTGCCAAACTTCTTTTGCAGATTATTTGCAATGAGTATGTCCGACATGCAGTACCCCCATTTCAAAGTGCTGGTGCACTTCTCTCAGAGTAAGAGGAACCTAAGGCGGATCAGTCAGATTGTATTTGGTCTTCTTTACAGCTTCACCACTGGAGGTGCCTTCTTGTAGTGAAGCTGAGCCGAAATCTTCGCCGTTGTCTCCTTCAATGCAGAAACCATCCCAGTATCACTTTTCCAAGTGATTCTCTGAGACGGCCCAGCCACTACCACAGCAGCTACGGGTATTTCCTCGTGATTAAAGATGGGTGCACCGAGAGCGCTGGTGCCGTCGTCGATTTCTTCATGATCGAAGGCGACACCCTGAATTTTTATCTCTTTCAATTGACCACGGAGCATCAAAGGATCTGTGATGGTACGGTTGGTAAAACGGTGTAGTTTGACATCAAGAAGACTATTCCGTAGCTCTGGAGGAGAAAAAGCCAGAATGGCTTTGGCTCCGGCGGCTGCATGGATCGGGAGTCTGTCACCGATGCTTCCGGCTAGACGGACCAACCGAGGCCCCTCAGCAATATAGGCCATAAACGTACTCTCGCCTGCAAGCACCTCCAAAACGACCGTCTCTTTAAGTGTGTCCCGAAGATCATCAATAAATGGCTTTGCGATCTGAACCAGATTCGTTTTTAGAGACTGCTTAACAGCCCGTGCGAGATCCGTGACTGATGGGCCAAGGACAAATTTCTTTGTCTGGGAGTTCCGGATGACAAAACCGTGCCGGGTTAGAGTTCGGAGGATTCGAGAGACGGTAGCCTTGTGAAAACCCAGCTTCTGACTAATTTCGATGGTACCCATTTCCTGATTGTAAGGGGAAAAAGACAAGAGGATGGTGAGGGCCTTATCTATGGAGTTGACTTTTTGAGCGGGAGGTCTCATATAACAAGACTCATTATCATAACGTGATATTCTTACTATATTTTTTCCACAACTATGTCAAACTGATTTTTCCCTGAAGAATGGATCTTGTCCCTCACCCTTTTCAAATAGTATCTCAGGTTCAGGCAGCTAGTATCTTCGCCAGATCTCAGGCAGTAACTTCCAATATCTTTCACTCTCGCTAAGAAGTCATTCCTCTAATAAGCAACGGAACGATCAAGATCAGGCCCATCATTTCCCCCTGGAAAGATTTGATGATACTATGGAAACCCTTAACAAGACCTGGGTAACGCTGCCAACGTCCTCACTAACCCCTAAGGGGTCGCCTGTGCAGACACTCTGAGAGGAAGTTTTGAAAATCAGAGGCTCGCGCAAGAGGAGGTCAGAGGCTGTGCGATCCGCGACTCGCGGCTACGGGAAAGATGTGTGGCGTCACAAAAGTGGATGCCTAAGTTATGTCCCGACGTCTATCTGCCTTGCGTTCTGATAATAAATCTTGTTCTTATCTTCCTCAGATAAGGGTAATCCTTCGACAAATTGAATACATTCTTTCGGATCCTCATAGGGGTAGTCTGTGCCGAGAAGGATCCGGTCTATCCCCATGGCGTCATAGGTACACATAAAGGCTGGCAGGAAGTAGTTCCCACTCGTCGTTATAAACACATTGTTTTTGATATATTCACTTGGCTTTCTCTCAAGCTTAGGTCTGGCATCAGGGTCGAACCATGGTATCACGTACGGATAGTCAATTCGCGCAAGAAGGAAAGGTAAGCCCTCTCCGAGGTGCCCAAGGATGAATTTTAATCGTGGATAATGGTCGAATACACCACTGAGAATCAGACGCATCATACATATGGCTGTCTCAACGCCGAATCCGAAAGGCGCACCAGATAGAGCCCATCCGTAAGAGGTTCTGAGTTGGGGGATAGATGGAAAAGAAGGGTGAAGGTATACTGGAACATCAAGTTTTTCGGCCCGCTCAAGTATGGACCAATACTTCTTATCATCCAAATATGTATCCCCGTAATTCGAATGCGTCTTCCAGCCCTTGAGGCCGAGCTCCTTTACGGCCCTTTCGAGTTCTTCAGCAGCCTCTTCCGGACTTTGAGGCGCGAGGGCAGCAAATCCAAAAAACCGGTCAGGGTGTTTCTTGATTACTTCAAAGAGAGCATCATTCGTCTTCCTGGCCAAAGCGGTCCCCACTGATGGGTCTAACAGTTCAACACCCGGAATGGTTAGAGAGAGCACCTGCACGTCCACTCCGGTCTCATCCATGGCCTTCAATCTTCCCTCCCCTGAGTCAAGCAACTTCCTGAGAAGGATATCCCCAATGGGCTCCACCGCATCACCACCCCAGAGAATTTGACATGTGTTCGTTTTCTTAGCCCTTACGTATTTTGGATATCCCTTATTTTCAAACATCTTCGCCACCCATTCTTCCGTGACAAAATGGGCTTCAAAATCAATCTTTTTCATTTCTTCCACCATCATACTTTCTCTTCTCCATGATCTTGCCAACCGACTCTGACATGCGGTGACAACGGACGTCGATTACCATCTCGGCCTTTCCCTTTTTAAACGAAACATCACTGAGCGTGGGCAGAGACTGCATCCAAGTTTTCCTGATTTCAAAGCTCTCGGGTGACTTATGCTCGAGAACACTTCCCTCCGGCTACCGGCGGAATTATGAGAATCACATCTCCATCCTGAAGTACCGTGTCCATACCCTTGAGGAATCCTATGTCCTGACCGTTAATCACTAATCGGATGTGCGGGATAGGGCTAGCACTACCCGGATCAAACAAATAGGAGGAGATTTTTTCTCCCCAGGTCGTAACCATCCAGGAAAGTAGCGCCTTCAGAGTGCTTCCCTTTGGCAGGGATACCTCGAGCTCTCCTTGGCCAACGATTCTCTTTAATACTGAGACGGTGTGAATCTTGACTTTGATCATTGCGAGAACACGGAAAGCAACAGATTGACCATGGCCATCTCGGAGTTTTGCCCCAAGAGCTATTGGGTGGTTGTCTCTTTCGCGTACAGGTCAGGCAGTAGATCGGCAAGATTACCCATTTCCTCGATGCAATGTTGCATGAGTGCCCTACCAAGCCCCTCCTCGGCTTTGAAAAGCCAGAATCGGCTTCGCATTTCGCATCCGAAATCGGTATCCCGGACAAAGTGAATCAAGTGGCCAAGTTGAACATCCTCTTCAAGTAACCCGACGTTGCCACAGACGGCGGCGCCGACCCCAGCTTCCTCAAATTTCGATGTATCAAAAAAATCAGAGGGTTCCCGAAAGGTGATCCTCAATTTGACAATCTCGTCACCAATATATTCATGCACAAGATGGCTAGCACCAACATAATGACCGGGTTTCCAGTGCTCATCCCAGTCTCCTATGAGGTGGTCCTTGGGATGCCAGGTTTTGTATTTTTGCGTGTCTCCAACATATCCAAACCACCAGTCAACCATTTTCCCAGCACAACGGGGCATTCGGGTCAGAACGGCCACGAACACGTCCCCATTCGGCAGACGCATGTAGCCTGTCTCTGTTGGCAAATATCCGGGTTCCAAAAGTCGATTGGCATCTTCGAGGTTCATGGTTTTCCTCCCTTCTCTGTCAATCACGCATTGCGGCTTTATTCCTTAAAGGGGGTGTCCTTTCCCGACACGCCTCACCACAAAATTGACCTTTAGCTTCTCACACACAAATTTTGTGAGAGACTAGACTTCGGCTCCTCTCGACTCCAGATGGAAAAGTTGACCCGCAATGTCAGAAATCACCATTTCCCGAAACAGCCTTCAAAAATTCATCGGTTGTGATAACCCACCCAAAAAGGGCTTCAACATTCCAGAGGGTTGCTTCCTGAGTTATTGGCGGCCCCACATTGTTAACAGCGTCTGATACAATAATCGGCCAATAATCCAAGAAATACCCGTGCCTCAGTGTTGATTCAACACAGACATTCGTTGCCACGCCTGTATAGATACAATACTTTATATTATACGTTCTCAATACACCATCGAGATTTGTTCCAACGAAGCCGCTATATCGTTGTTTCCTAATCTTTATATCTCCAGGGCGTATTTCTAACTCTTCACAAATCGCTTCGTCCCAAGACCCTTTTGTAACAAACTTTCCCCAATATTCGGGATTACCTCTCATCATCACTAGACCCAATTCCTTATACCAATTTGGAGATTCAGAGCCGCCACTATTAGAGTAATCGGGATCGTAACTCATTTTTAGAAATACAATCTTGCAGCCTGTTTCTCGTGCCGTATCAACAATCTTTCTAACGTTGCCGATTATACCTCTAGCTGCAGATACGTCCCAGCCAAAGGTGTCAAACATGCCACCCTGACTCAGGAATGCATTCTGCATGTCAACCACAATCACAGCCGTTCTGTGCAAATCTATTTCAATTGATTCCGGTTTTGCATGTATCGTGGTGAACTTTCCAGGGCTTACAGATCCTTTTGCTTCCTGTCCCGCTGGGGGAATTGACCCTTTGTGGCTTTCCATGAGTTCCCCTCCTCCTCGGTGTGGACTTTCCTGGAAAAAGTGACTCCGCCGCTCTTGTGCAAACCTCGGACTATCCCTGCCCAGCGATTGCCTTTCATATTGAGATCGCGCGAATCTTGACCCTACCCACTACCAGATCGAACTATCTAGCACCCCAGCTCGTCTGCCACATAGGCAAGTCCGAGTTCCACAAGCTTTTCTCTTGAAGGAACACCTGTGTTGAGATTCCAGTCTCGAACCGTATAATATTCATCCAGCATCTTTTTGAGGTCATCTTTGCTGATGAAGTGCCCCTTGGAGGCGCCAGACTTGAGGGGTTCAGTCAGCACTCTTTCTGGCAACGTATCGTCTTTTCGTGTAAAACCTTCCCGCACATTGAAGGCCCTGGCCAGATTATTTATCCGCTCACCGACTTCCTCGATCTCCGCAGCTGTGTAAGAAAATCCCGTGACAGCCTCCATCAAAGCCGCCGTATTTTGGGTAGCGAAATGGGAAACCGCCATGTCCAGGATAAAGACGCACATCGTGGCACAGTCAGCAGTAGCGGTCCGTACATCCTGGTTCCACTTAGTAAGCTTGCCTTTGCCCTCAACGGCAAACCTATCCACTGCGTTGGGAACAGGAATGCCGAAAATCTCTTGAAATGCATAGCCTCTGTTGTGGTCCGCGCCGGTAAATGCCGTGGCATAACTCAATCCATGGGCCTTGGCACCCCGAACGTCATAACCGGGCAACTCAAGACCCTTTACATGGAGTGCGTATTTATCAGCTCCCTTGCCTATTTTCTCTGCAGCAATCTTAACGCCATCGGTAAGCAGGTCCCCAATCCCCTCCCGGAAGGCCATCAGACGAAGCAACGCTAACATCGCCTCGTGATTGCCGAAAGTCAGCTCTAGGCCTCCTGTGTCGGCCAGCCCCAGAATACCCTTCTCAAACAACTCCATCGCAAAACCGATAGCAACGCCACTTGATATCGTATCCAGACCCAATTCATCAGATAAGCGATCAGCAGCAATAATCGCATCCATGTTGTCGACACCCGTCTGCCCACCGAAGGCGTACAGGGTTTCGAATTCCGGACCTTCGGAAAGGGCTCCTGCGTAAGGCTCTGTGCGTGCCAGATTCAATTGGCTACATCCAACAGGACATCCGGAGCAGAACTCTCTTCCAACGTTTCGGGTCTCTAGTGCCTCCACACCAATCTGTTCTACAGGGGTAAACTCACCTGTGGCAGACCAGTTCTTGGCGGGGAATATGCCTAACGCGCAGGTGTTATCCACATTTGATGGTGTCCCGGTTTTTGAGAATTCAGGATATAAGACGGGGCTTTCCTTCATGGCTTTTATCATGTGACCTCTTGCAATCTTCAACTTCTCTTTAGAAGCCACTGTAACGGAGCCTGCCCCGCGTACCGCTATGGCCTTGAGGTTCTTCGAGCCCATGACCGCACCGAGTCCCTTGCGCCCAGCTGTCCTCATCTCGTTAATGATGCAGGCCATTTTGCTCAGGTTCTCACCGGCAGGTCCGATACAAGAAATCCGAGTATTCTGATCCTTCAGCTCGTTCTTGATGATTTGCTGGCAGTCCGTGGTTTTCGTGCCCCATACGCTGCGCGCGTCACGAAAATGAACTTTACCATCCTTGATCGAGACATAAGTAGGCTTAGGTGCCTTGCCTTCAACGATCAAGACATCATAGCCGGCACGCTTCAATTCAACCGGGAAATGTCCCCCTGTAAGAGCAACACCCACCGCGTTGGTCAAGGGGGATTTCGCGGTGACTGCCATTCGGCTGGCACATGGGATCGTGGTCCCTGTAAAAGGTCCCAACGCAAAAATCAGTTTGTTCTCCGGTCCCAGAGGATCTGTTCCTACCTTGAGCTCATCAAAGAGATACTTTATTCCAAATCCTGCGCCACCGATATAATCCCTGGCAACATCAGGTGGCAGGGCCTCTTCTCTTGCCGTGGATTCTCTAAGATTGATCCGCATGATTTTCCCGGTATAACCACCACAATACATTTTTCTGCCTTTCTTCATTCACAGTTATTCCGTGACCCAAAATGGGTACTCTCCCTGGTTCGTGCGCGAGAAGCCAACCTAGTCAATATCCGGCAACGGTAGCATTTAACCCTCGCGCAGCTACTCTATATAAAGACACCTCTCCCGAAAACCCGAAGAAGGTGCAGCCGGACGAGGATACTTAATGATTCGCATGCTCCCAAGGATTGAGTCTCAGGTCCTTTTTCATAGCTCAGGTATTGAGACCGTTTTCCCCTCCAAGGGTAGGTTTTTGTAATTTCCATTAGACACGAGCACCGCTTCAAAGGCAAACTTCTTTCCTTTGACCCACTGAAGGCATCCCGAAGGTGTGACGGCAATATTCTCTTTGGTAAATTTGGTGGGACCCTGTAAGGTCTCCAGATCCGTATCGGCGAGGGCCTTTCGGAGGGTTTCTTTGTCCAACGTTTGAGCCCGCCTGAGGGCGTCGGCTACCATTTCATAACCAGAATGACACCCCCCAAGGGGCTGAGTCCACTGTTTACCGGATGCTGCCTCATAAGCCTCGCTGAACTCTTTTGCAGTTTTACCCGTCAGAGACGACTTAAAGGGATAAGCCGGATGCCATACCGCCTCAGATGTGACCCCTACGCCCAAACCGCCGCCAATTGCCTCGATGGCGGAGGAGAAAAGGCCCGCCCTGCCGGCAGTGCACGCCTTGGGTACAAATCCCATGCGATGACTCTGCCTCCACAGCGTTGCAAAATCAGGCGGCGACATGTTTGCAAACAGGATCTCCACTTTCTCCTTTTTCCAGCCATTTATTTGGGTGGTATAGTCATTGGTCCCCACAGGGAATCTGCCCAAGTCGACCAATTCATAGCCGGCCGGCCCAAGCGCTTTACCGGCGCCCTCAGCCCATGCTATGCCATCGGAATCATTTTGAGCGCATAGACCAACGACTCTGTTAGTCTCAATCTGATCCCAAGCCTGTAAGAAGGAGGCGATAAAATCCCTTACGCTGATGGAAGCGTTAAAACACCAATGAAATGGCCCTCCATGCAAAAACATCTCAACAGGCATCATGGTGCTGACCGACGGCATCTTGAACCTTTCGCAAACACCTGATACTGGGCTCACGGTGGCAGGTGTACTGGAGACGTACATGATGTCTATCTTGTCGTTGAGTATAAGCCTAGATGCCAGTTCAGCGGCCTTCGTGGGGTTACTCTCGGTGTCAAGTATTTTGACCTTAACCGGCACCTTTTTCTCGTATTCTCGAATGTAAATGCCTCCGTCTTTGTTGATATCACCCAAGGCCTTGTCATCTAGCCATGGCGTGGATTCGGCAAAGGCGGCTACCGGACCCGTAATGGGGAGGGGACGCCCAATAAGGATGTGGTCTTTTGAGGCTGCCCTAGCCGTCTTGACAAACCTGGGTATCGCAGATGAGATACCCATGGCACCCACCGTATATCCGACGTTCTTCATAAAATTCCGACGAGTCATACCTTTCTTCTTACTGTTTTCCATCTCACACCTCCTAACGCTTTTTCATTTTTTCCACGAGATTCCGGCTCTCATTTCTTTTCACAGATGAAGATTTTCCCCGTCTATCACCTCCTTGTTTCGTGAAGTTGCTTCTTCGTGCGCTCCTCCAGCCAATATCCCCAGTAATCCTCAGCAGCTGATCTACGGCCTTTTGTCTAATTCCATTTCTTCTCATTCACCTTTGTACAAAATGCATTAGGGCAGAGTCTGCCCTGCATTTCTAAATTCTCAGTGCCTCGTGTTCGCATCTCTGACATTCGGGTGATGTTCAAGGCCAACCTGGGCAGATTATCAATGGCTACCGGCTACTTGATAACGGGCTGACCTGGCCGGATCATATCGGAACTTGAGAGATACCGACCGGCAAGAACCAAGACGTGTGGGCCAAGAACATATGGCCTGTCTGCCTCGTTCAGGGAAAAATACTCACGATCTACAAGATTGCCTAAGACCGATGAGAGGCTTCTCTTTGGGATATTAAGGAAGGAGCCGAGTTCGTCATGGGTCTTACCCTTCTGGCTCAATCCGATAGCCTCCAGTATCTGAAAGACCCTATCCGCAGATTTACCCATGACGCCTATCGGTTCATATGCCTGAACTACGTTACCATTGTTGGCATCAGACCTAACATGACGCAGAGGACTTGTCAAGAATGTATCGTGAGGAGTTTCCTGAGTCTTTTGATCAAAAAATTTCAACTTTCTGATGTCTTACGACAATTTCAAATCTTTTGATCGGAACCTCATAGCCCTTCCCTCCCCCCTTCCCGGCGTCAGCGAGTCAGGTGGGGACGAGCTGTTGCCCAAATTCCTTTAGACCACTTGTGTCGCAGTCATTTCCAGAGTATTTCACTAGAAAGTGGGAAGGGAAGCTCTGAACCAAAAGTCGGTGTTCGTGGTACGTCGTCCGTTGTTCGTTGCATAAAGACTGAGATTTTCGCATTCACGGCTATTCGAGTAACGGGCCTAGGCATTTGATTTTCAATCGAATGACCTGAAAGGACCGTTACAACTGAGCCCTGACAACCGACAACGGACAGCACCAAGAAAAGGTTTTGAGCAGCGAAGAGCGCTCCTTTGTCACTTTCATCAGACAAAAGCCGAGAAAAGGGATTTGGGAACGGCCCGAGGAATACTGAAACCCTTCCACCGCAAACTTCCCTCAGGGGCATGAGCGTCCACGAAACTGAGGAAACTCAAAGAAATCTCAAGGTATTCGCCTGGTGACCCACTGTCGAAAGATCAATCCTAACCAATCCGGCAAAGTGCGACTAAAAAGGCTTGGCAAATTCTCAATTATCAATTATTCTAAAGACCCGGACCCCCTCCTACCGCTACGATGGAGGCGCGCATGAAAATGGTGAAAAACATCGGGTTGATTTGCTTGATCCTGGGGCTTTACCTCATCACCTCCAGACCAGCCATGAGCCAGTCGGTCGTTGACAACAAGATCTGTGTGGATTGCCACTCACAAATGAATCCAAAAATCATTTCCACCTGGCAGGAAAGCCGAATGGCCTTGTCCGGGGTTACCTGCATCGACTGCCATGGATCGGATCACCAAAGTGCTGACGACGCCTTTCGGATCAGCATGATTGTCGGGGGCATCTGCCAAAAATGCCATGGTGATGAGGTCGTACAGTTCCAGGACGGAAAGCATGCTCGTGCCTGGACATCGGTCTATACCCTCCCCGACGTGGAAGCCCTCCCGACCGAATTGGTGGAGGGAGAACAGGGATGTGGCGGCTGCCACGCCATTGGCCGCTGGGATGGACAGTGCGACTCTTGCCACACCCGCCACACATTCTCCAAAGAAGAGGCCCGTCAGCCGACTGCCTGCCTGCCATGCCATGGGGGCGTTAACCACCCACAATGGGAGATTTGGCAGACTTCAAAACATGGTGTTGTCGTCACGGCGAGTGAACGAAAGCGAGGCCCGACCTGCCAAACGTGTCATATGCCAAAGGGTAACCACGGGGTGACGACTGCATGGAGTCTCCTGGCTCTTCGGGCGAGCGGAAAGGACCTGGAGTGGGCCGAATTTCGAAGAACAATTCTTCGGTGGCTTGGGTTTATCGATGCTGCGGGAAATCCCACAGAGGGCCTCGATCGGCTCAAGGCCAGAGGGATCGTTCTTCTCTCCTTTGATGAGTGGCAGGAGCAAAGAAACCGTATGGTTGGCGTATGCAATACATGCCACAGCAGGCTGTTTGTGCTTGAAAAAATGGAGGAAGTCGACAGTATCATCAAAAAAGCCGACCATCTCATGGCCGATGCCATTGGCCTTGTGCAGAGCCTCTATGATGAAGGGTTCCTCTCGAGACCCAAAGAGAAACCTCCTTGCTGCCCGGACCTCCTCGGTTTTCATAAGGCACCGAATCCACTCGAAGAGAAGCTCATGACCATGTTTTTGAAGTATCGTCTGATCATGCTTCATGGCGCCGTTCACAACAATCCGGACTATGTAACCAATTACGGATGGATCAGGTTAAAGGAGGGATACGAACAGATCAAAAGGATGGTCAGGAGTCATAAATCCGATGAAGTATCACGGGGACAGAGAGACCCCGTAATGCGCAGAAGACCACCTCTAGCCGCCGACCAGCTCCGCTGAACTCATACCGAGACCCTCAAGTGAGGTCTCTGCATGGAGAGGGGCCGCTCCAGCCCGTTTCCTTCAAGAAGTCTTTCATTAGAAAATAGCTCAGCAGTCGGTCCGTCGGCGGCGACCCGTCCCTCATTCAGAATGATCGTCCGCTCGCATAGCTCCGTGACCATGTCCAGGTCATGAGTCGCCAGGATTTTCGTGTGTTGAAAGGTCCCAAGGAGCTGGATGAGTTGACGGCGGGACCGTGGATCCAGATTGGACGAGGGTTCATCCATCACCAGAATATCGGGATCCATGACAATGACCGACGCGATACAGATCGATCGTTTTTGTCCCTCTGAGAGTTTATGGGGGGGTCGATCTTTGAGCCCGGAGCATTTCACTTGCTCCAGGGCTTTTTTAGCGGCCTGCTCAACGTTCTCTGGCGTCCAACCGAGATTGAGGGGACCGAAGGTGACATCTTCAAAAACCGTTGGCATGAAGAGCTGATCATCAGGGTTCTGAAAAAGAAATCCGATCCTCCTCCGAAGCTCCTTCACCGTTTTCTTCGATAGTACGACCTCACCAATCCTGACTTTGCCTCTCGTGGGTACCAGAATCCCGTTGATCTGAAGAAGAAGGGTCGACTTCCCAGCACCATTCGCCCCTACAATACCCACAGATTCCCCGTGGACGATTCGACAGGAAATGCCGTTAAGGGCTGGCGTTCCGTCAGGGTAGCTATAATGAATGTCTTCAAGTTCGATGATATGGTGACTCACCCGTGCGTCCTTATTGTCCAGACAACCTGAGGGTCAGAATCCCAATGAGTTCGCTGATATTATTGACCCGAAACAGGATAAACAAAACCACCGACGTACACAGAAAGATAACGTCTCGGCTCCTGAATCTCGGGCGACTTAATGTTCGGATCTCTCCTTCAAATCCACGGTTACACATGGCCCAGTATACCCTTTCGGCCCGGTCCATGGTGCGGAGGAAGAGGTTACCGAGTAGCCTTACAAAAAGCTTGACACTTGGCCCCTTTTCTCCAAAGCTTCTCATGTTTCTCGCCCGGACGATTCGAATGGCTTCCTCGATCAGTACAAAAATAAAGCGATAAAGAAACATCAGTTGAATCACAAATAGCTTGGGCACTCTTAGGCGTTCCAGGGCTCCACAGATCCCCGGGAAGGAGGTTGTCGCAATGAGGATCAAAGCCGCCCCTACAGTAAGGGCAAACCGGAGCATCACCGATGCGAAGGAAATCCATCCCCCGGCGATGCCAAGGGGCCCAAGCTGGATCGCAACCTCTCTGTCGAGTAATGGGTTGAAAATTCCAATCAAAAGGGCAAACGGTGAAAGGACCACCAGTTTGTTGAGGAG
>WVXP01000270.1:24541-26404 GCA_011773445.1 Pseudomonadota bacterium
AACCACCGTCACGACGAAGACCGTTGTCACGAGGAGCTTGCTTCTCGAATCCAACCTGTGAACGATGGTCTCCCCATATGAGAGCCTGTCCAAACGTCCAAGGTCAAAGAATATGGAGTCAATCGAAGCCATGGGCCACGCAAAAGTTAAGAGGTAAGCGAATTTACCTCGTGTAGTGATCTCAAAACCTATCCCGGTGGTCTTCTCCGTCTCCTGACCACGATACCCAGCAATACGGAGAGAGCTAAGGTCATCATAGCGCCGACAATGCCCGCAGTCGTCTTCCCAGAATCAATCACAGGCGAAGTCTGTTCTTCCTCACCTTTCCCAGCCAGCGCGTTCTCTCTCTTCGGAGGTTCATTCTCTCTGAAGCCGTAATCAGGAAGAATAGCCGTTCTATCCTGAATCGCTCCCAAGACCGGGATAATCCCTTCCTCTGGCTCAGGAAGCTCTGAGGTTCCGTAGAGTCTCTGGATCGACCACTCGAGGCCATCTGGGTATGCAGACGCGAACCAGGAGAACACTCCGGCCGTTAGAAGTGCAATAGCCACCACCCCGATGAGTACCCTTTGCATCGGGATCGTTTCCAACCGCCACGATTTCGAACTCAAGTCCAGAATCTCGGGTCGCGCTTTTCTCACAAAACCAATGAATCCTGCCGTTACGGCTCCTTCGACAAGACCGATAAGCAAATGAATCGGTTGCATCAGGAGAACAAAGTACTTGAAGGGAAGCTCACTGATGCCGGACAAAAGCGTTTCCACGACAAGGCTTAACGCTCCGAGCTGCATTGCCACCAGGACCGCCATCAATGCAGCAACTGTCATCCTCTTCGGCGAGGAATCCCGGGCCACCATTTGTCTATAGATCAGGGGATAGGCAATGAAACACGGCCAAAAGCCTAGATTGAACATATTACTGCCCAGGGCCAGCAATCCTCCATCTCCGAAAAAAAGAGCCTGAACGACGAGGACCGAGGCAAGGGTGAGAAAGGCAGCATGAGGCCCAAGGAGGATGGCTAAAATCATCCCTCCCCCCAGATGACCACTCGAGCCAGTTCCGGGAATCGTGAAATTGATCATCTGTGCAGCGAAGACAAAAGCTCCCAAAACTCCCATGAGGGGGATCTTTTTCTCACCGATTTCCTCTCTGACCTTTCTCGCACTATAGACGATGGTACCGCCCGAAATGGCCCAAAAGGCAGCACCGACTGGAGGCGAGAGCAATGCATCTGTCATATGCACGGCAGATTCTCCTCTCCTCTAGGAGTCTGAACGGAGATCGCAGAAAAAAAATCTTTTCGCCACTCAGAACCTCTCTTGGACTGTTCTAAGGCTCCCTTGACTGCAAATGGACCCTTGCGCGCCACTTCATGTTAAAACCCGCTCTGCTTTCGAATAACTGATCCTCTCGCCCGCTCTCCCCCGCAGATTCCCGCGGGAAATCGCTCAAGCCCTCAGAGGTCGCAGAGAGAGAAACGTGTTACATCAGATGGCTGCTCCAATTTTTGGAGAGGAAAAACTGGGGCAAATGCTTTGCCCTGGATTGGTCTCACCAGTCCAAAGCAGCTTTTCTCCGAGGCTCTGTGTACTCTGTGAGAGGCTACAAAACTCGAATTCGCTAAGAATTGTTATCGAAAAAATTTTGATTTGCGTTCAAGCTATTTTTTCAGTACTCTTCAGAATCTCCCAGATGAATATGCTGAGTCGTGTTACGATTTTTATATTTGTAGCACACCCATTGCGTTAAATCAACGGTTAAACGCATGGAGGAGTTCCCCCATTTTCCCAAGGGATATGTCTGACATGCTAGAGATTTCTGTAGGATGTTTCCAAATTCCTCAAGCGGGGGCCCTCGTGTCCC
>WVXP01000270.1:26468-47281 GCA_011773445.1 Pseudomonadota bacterium
CCCCTCAAATATGGGGGAACTCGTCTTGAACTCAAATGGAGTTTATTCAGGAATGAAGCACGAATCGCTGGTCTGAGAAGGTCCGAGAATTCAAGATCAGTGCTCCTTGACAACTCATTCTCCTCACTTGTAGTATGTTTTAGCCGATTCCCTAGGGAAATTTACGGTCCCCATGGATCCCTCAGCTTACATACCACCCAACAAGAGCCTTGTTCTGGACGGAGTGACCAAGCGTTACGGATCCGTTCCCGCTGTTGACCAAGTGAGTTTCATGGCAGAGGACCGCGAGTTCCTCGCAATCGTCGGTCCGACTGGATGTGGCAAAACGACCCTGCTTCGGCTCATCGCTGGTCTGGAAAAACTTGACGCGGGCCATATCTTTATCCACGGTCGATGTGTGGACAAGGAGAAGCCCTCTGATCGACGGGTTCGCATGGTCTTTCAAGACAATGCCCTTTGGCCTCACATGAAGGTCTTTGACAAAGAGGTCTTTAGCAACCTGAGCTTCTCCATGAAGATTCGAAGACAGCCGCCTCAGAAGATCGAAGAAAAAGCCAACGCGATTGCAGGCCGACTCGGTATTGAGAAAAAGTTGTATCCCAGAAAGCCGGACCAGCTATCTGCAGGCCAGCAACAGATGGTTGGCATTGGAAGGGCCATGACTATCGAGCCTACAATACTTCTCCTCGATGAACCCCTGTCCAACGTGGATCCCCAGCATCGTCTGGCCCTTCGAAAGGAGCTGAAGGACTACCATATCCAGATCGGAGCCACAACGCTCCATGTCACCCACAATTTGGTTGAGGCATTCTCTTTGGCAGACAGGCTCGCCATTATGCAAGAGGGAAAAATCATCCAGATCGATGCCCCATCGAAAATCCGAAGAAGCCCTGCAAACCAGTTTGTGAGTGACTTTCTCAGGTGTTTCAACATGTGATATCAGAGGTGAGGCGTAAGTCAACGTAATCATGATTCCTTCGATCGATAAGCTACCCCCTGAGACGGCGAAAAACCTCTTAGGGATATTTTTTGACCTTGACGATACTTTCACGACCCGTGGCAAAATCCCCTCTGTCGCTTATCAGGCGTTGTGGGCCCTCAAGGAATCGGATCTCAGGGTTGTTCCTATTACGGGGCGACCAGCGGGATGGTGTGATCACATTGCCCGGATGTGGCCTGTGGATGGCGTTGTCGGAGAAAACGGGGCCCTCTATTTCTGGTATGACGAACCAGAAGGAAAACTCAAGAAGCGTTTCCTCGATCCTGAACCCGTTCGTGCTGAAAAACGGAACCGTCTGGAGGCCATTCGGGATGAGATACTTGCCTCGGTTCCGGGCACGGCGATTGCGAGTGATCAACGCTATCGGGAGAGTGATCTGGCCATCGACTATTGCGAGGATGTGAAACCTCTCGATCGAGGTGCCGTCGACCGAATTTGCCGGATCTTCAAAAAACACGGGGCGACCTGTAAGGTAGCCTCCATCCATGTCAACGGATGGTTCGGAAATTACGACAAACTCGCTATGACGAAAATCTTCGTTCAGGAGCAATGGCGAGTGGATCTGGATGCCGATAAGACGAGGTTTCTCTTCTGCGGTGACTCGCCCAACGATGAGCCCATGTTCCGGTACTTTCCCTATGCAGTCGGAGTGAGAAACGTCCTTCCTTTCGCTGACCAGATGAAGCACTTACCAACCTTTGTAGCAAATCGGGAGGGAGGAGAAGGGTTCGCCGAGATTGCCAAGATTATACTTGAGCAGAAGGACAAAATCGTCAAAGAAACGATTGACAAATAAGAGGGCGAAAAGTATAACGGGATGAACCTGTTTAAATGCCCAAGCAATGGGGGTTGTCCTTCAGCCTGCCGGAACGACGTGATTTCAAGCGCTAGAATATCCAGACTGATTAACTCACCAGATAAGGGGCGCTAGCGACTCGTAATTGTATTTACCGTACCTTGGAAGGTCCCAAGAAAGGGGTGTGGAATCACGAAAAGGCCCGTGGATTGTTGGGTTTGAAGACGTTCAGATAGCCTCTTTTGTCATTCCAAGTATTATCACAATCAGTCAGCCAGTTTACGAAATGGGGCCCTGGTGTCCAGGTCCTGTTACACCATAGCAGATATAAGGAAAGAACCTTTCAAGCCAGTTCATAGGATTCTCGAGGCAAGGCTTTTTCAAGGGATTCTACTATAGCAGTCCCAACTGAGAAGAAAGAACTCGATAAAACATAAGGTTATGTCTGCCTTTAGGGCCGCCTTGGATAGGATTAAGATCGCATGTGATGTGACAGGCTGGGAGTTGGTATCATGGCGACGGTGTCATTCCATTACGTGACAAAACGTTTTGGAAATTTCGTGGCCGTCAAGGATTTCGATCTCGGCATCGGGGACAAAGAATTCGTTGTTCTCGTTGGGCCCTCAGGGTGTGGAAAATCTACCAGCTTGCGAATGTTGGCGGGCCTGGAGAAGATTACCGAAGGGACAATTGAAATTGACGGCCGTGTCGTGAACAATGTCCACCCAAAGGATCGAGACATTGCCATGGTCTTTCAGAACTATGCACTTTATCCTCATATGACAGTCTATAAAAACATGGCTTTTGGGCTTCAACTGAGACGGTTTCCAAAATCCGAAGTCGACAAACGGGTCCACGACGCCGCCGAAATTCTGGAAATTTCAGAACTCTTGAAACGCAAGCCTCGGGAGTTGTCTGGTGGCCAGCGGCAGCGGGTTGCCGTAGGGCGTGCCATTGTTCGAAAACCGTCCGTCTTTCTTTTCGATGAACCTCTCAGTAACCTCGATGCCAAGCTCAGGGTTCAGATGCGGGGAGAAATCCTGAAACTCCACCATCGCCTTCAGTCAACCATCATCTATGTCACTCACGATCAGATCGAAGCGATGACTATGGGAAGTAAGATTGTGATCATGAATGCCGGTGAGATTATGCAAGTGGGAGAACCAATCAAAGTGTACGATTCTCCTGATAATATGTTCGTTGCCGGATTCATTGGGAGCCCCGCAATGAATTTCTTGGAGGTGAAGCTCATCAGCAAGGACCGCGCTCTCTGGGTAGATGGAGGAGAGTTCTGCCTTCCTATCCCGGATTCAAAGGGTCAGAAATACGCTCAGCACAAAGGGAAGACCTGTTATTTCGGTATCCGTCCCGAGCACATGTACGACCGGGAGTTCATCAAGGATTACGACCCTCGAAATGTCATAAAAGCTAGGGTAGATTTGATCGAACCGGTAGGCTCTTTCGTTATCCTTCAAATCGTTGTGGGGAAAGCAACTATCGTAGCTCAGGTAGACTCCCATACTCGGGCCGTTCTTGGCGAGGAGATGGATCTCGTCGCTGATATGGAGAAAATGCATCTGTTCTCCACAGATCCTCCACACCTGTCGCTAAGTATCTCCTGAGGAAAGGAGGTGACTGAAGAATCTTTTCTTCATCGATTGGAAGTACACAATAAAAAAAGGAGGAAGTACTATGAAACGAAAGATTTTTTGGGTCGGTGCCTTGATGGTTCTTTTTCTCTTTTCCTCCACCGCCTCGGCGAAAGTGAAGCTCAAGTTTTTCTACCCCGTCGGTGTAGCAGGTCCCTTGGTCAAGGTCATCAATGGCATGGTTGAAAAGTTTGAGAGCGAGAACCCAGACATCGATGTGGAGCCAGTCTATGCCGGTAACTACAACCAGACGATGCAGAAGGTTCAGACCGCCGTGTTGGGGGGAAATCCACCAGATGTCGCCGTCGTCGAGATCTCCGAGTTGTTCTCTCTCCTTCAGATGGATGCCCTCATTCCCCTGGACAGTTATGTTGAACGGGAAGGGGGGAAAGGATTTTTGGCTGACTTCTACCCAGGCTTCCTCGGAAACGCATACGGCAGGGACGGTAAAATCTACGGTTTCCCCTTCCAGCGCAGTACACCCATTCTTTACTGGAACAGGGACATGTTTCGAGCAGCAGGTGACAAATTGAAGGCAGCTGGATTAGATCCTAGCCGTCCGCCAGATAACTGGGACGAACTCGTAGAGTACTCAAAGATCTTGACAATACGAGAGGGCAATCAGACCAAACAATATGGGCTCATCATCCCGGGCGGGTGGAATGATTGGATCTTTGAGGCTTTTTCCCGGCAAAACGGTTCGCAGCTTCTCAAAGAGGACGGCCTGACAGTGACCTTTAACTCGCCTGAGAACCTCGAAGCCCTGAAGCTCTGGGTTAAACTCATGCAGGAGCTCCAGACCTGTCCAGTCCTTCGCCCCTGGAACATCACCCCGGATGATTTCATCGGCGGCGTGACAGCTATGATGTACTACTCAACGGGAGGGATGGCCAAGATTCGGAAGACCGCCAAATTTGATTGGGGGGCAGCCTTCCAGCCCAAGAGAAAACAGTACGGCACCCCCGTCGGTGGAGGGGACTTTCACATTTTCAAGGGCATTCCAAAAGAAAACCAGGATGCCGCCTGGACGTTTGCAAAGTTTATGACCCGTCCTGATATGGCGGCCCACTGGAGCATCGAATCCGGGTATGTGGCAGTCAACAAGAAGTCCTACGACCTGCCAGAAATGAAGGCGTTTCTGGAAAAATTCCCTCAAATGACCGTGGCAAGAGATCAACTGAAATACGCCTATCCAAAAATGATGGCTGTCAACTACCAGTTGATCAGAAACGCCATGACCACAAATCTGGATGCAGCACTCGAGGGCACAAAGCCCCCGGAACAGGCCCTGGAGGATGCACATAAGCTGATGGAAGAAGCTATCAAAGGATCATGAAGACAAAAAATAGTTGGGATCCCTCCTTAGAGAGGGATCCCAACTACGACAAGAACTCATGAGAGAAAAACTGGAGTCATATCGTGCATACCTATTTCTGATACCGGGTCTCTTCTTTCTTTTTCTATTCACCTATCTCCCCATCATTTGGTCTACTTGGCTGAGCTTCAACGAGTGGAATCTCCTCTCTCCTAAACCAGTATTTTCCGGGTTGGAAAATTTTGTCAAACTCTGGCAGCATGACGTTTTTTGGCTGGTCATGAAGAATTCGTTCTTTTTTGTCACGGTCAGCATTTTCCCAACCATGTTTCTGGCCCTGGTATTTGCCATTCTCATTGATGAGCGCATGAAAGGGCGGGTTTACTATATATACAGCCTCTTTTACCCCACCCTGATCCCCATGGCTGCTGCCGCGATGCTTTGGGTCTACATCTACTCGCCGAACCTGGGGATCTTGAACATTTTTTTGGCCAAATTGGGACTGCCCAAGCTTGGATGGCTAGGAAGCTCCCAAACATCGCTCTGGGCTTTGATCATCATGACTTTCTGGAAAAACCTTGGCTTTTTTACACTCATATATTTGGCAGGCCTTCAGAATGTAAACCGGGAACTCTATGAAGCCGCTTACATTGACGGAGCGGGTTGGTGGCGACGCCATTTTAGCATCACCTTCCCTTTGGTTGGCCCAACGTCCCTGTTTGTCCTGGTTGTCGCGATCATTTTGACCTTCCGGGTCTTTGATCAAATCCACCTCATGACCGAGGGGGGTCCAGGGAACAGTTCCAACGTCATCGTCTACTATATCTTTGAAAACGGTTTCAAGTTCTTTGACTGGGGCAGGGCCAGTACCCTAACTACAATTCTGGTATTGATACTGCTCAGCTTAACGCTGATCATTTTCGGAATTTTTGGAAAGCGGATTACCTATACGGCAGATTGAACCCGAGGGAATTCATGGAAGAGAAGAAATACGAAGTGGTTGTGAAAGTATTCATTCTGCAAATTGCCGCAATCATCATGATCCTGCCGTTTATCTGGCTGATTTCCACAGCCCTTAAGAGCCCCGGGGAGGTTTTCACCGAAAGCATATCCCTGATCCCAGAAAAGTTCATGTGGACCAATTTCGTGGACATCATGGACCAGGCTCCTTTCTGGCTTTACATGCTAAACACCATCATCGTCTGCGTCGGCATCCTGGTTATCCAGCTCCTCCTCGTCATTCCGGCGGCTTACGCTTTTGCGCGCCTCGATTTCCCCGGCAAGGACGTGATGTTCCTCCTCTTCGTCATTCAAATCATGCTTCCTCTTGAATCGATCATCATCCCCAACTANNCGGACGGGTTTGATCCTGCCCTTCGTGGCCAGCGGCTTCGGCACATTTATGCTTCGCCAGACCTTTAAGCAGGTGCCGAAGTCACTGGAGGACGCAGCTCTGATGGACGGCGCTGGCCATCTCCGATTTATCTGGCATGTTCTTATCCCTCTCTCTCGCCCCACCATCGTAACCTTCTCCATGATCAGTATCGCCACCCACTGGAACGACTATTTCTGGCCCCTCATCATCACTGACGTTGACCGTGTGAGGACCCTCACCATCGGGCTGGGGATGTTTGTCCAGCAGGAGAGCGGCTCAGACTGGAGCCTCTTGATGGCCGCGACTCTTTTTGTCTGTGCACCCATCATTGCTTTCTTTTTGGCGACCCAGAAGACCTTTATTAAGAATTTTCTGACCTCGGGAATCAAAGGATAGAAAAAGAAGTCCTGCCTCGGAATGACCCAAGAGATCTTCGTGTGGCTAGGCAATAGGTTCGATTACGCTCGTTCTTGAGACAGGGACGAAGAATTGGGTCGTCGTAAACCAAACGGCGGCACTCCTCACATCTGATGATAGGAGCAACTGAAGGTCTTATCCGGTGGGCTTTTCGACTTTCCTATTCGAGATCTTCCATTTCCTCTTTCTTGCCACGGGTCATAAGATCGATGACAGCCTGGCGGCAATCTTTTCCCTTGAAGAGGACCTTGTAAACTTCTTCGAATATCGGGACCTCCACGCCTAGTTTCTGAGCCAATTCACGCGAAGAGGTCGTTGTCCATACGCCTTCGGCCACTTTCTCCGTCGATTCCAGGACTTCTCGGAGTGACAATCCTTGTCCGATCTTCTCGCCCAAGGCACGGTTCCTACTGTGCCGAGAAAAGGAGGTCGTCATGAGGTCGCCAATTCCCGAGAGGCCTGAGAAAGTCAGGCGCTTCGCTCCAGCCGCCACACCGAGCCGAGACATCTCAACCAGACCTCGTGTCAAGAGGGCGCTTTTTGAATTATCACCATAGCCAAGACCGTCCGACATGCCCGCGGCCAGGGCGATCACGTTCTTGAGCGCTCCGCCAAGTTCGACCCCAACGACGTCGTCCTGCGTGTACACCCGGAAGGAGGTTGTCATGAAAGTGTCTTGGAGCAAACGCGAGAGTTGAGGATCATGGGAGGCAATGACAACCGCGGTTGGGATGTTGCGAGCTACTTCTTCAGCATGGGAGGGGCCGCTGAGTGCAGCCAGGGGTGCCCCCTCGAGGAACTCTTCCAGTACCTCAGTACAGCGCTTAAGGGTTTTCTGCTCAATCCCCTTCGCAACCGAGACGACCGGAACGCCTCTCGGGTAGTGGGGAACAAATCTCTGGAAGACGTCACGAATGAACTGAGCAGGGACGGCGCAGATCAACAAATCGGCTTTCTCGGCGGCCTCTGTAAAATTTGCTGTGTAGCCTATGTCGCGGGGTATCTCGACCCCAGGCAAGAATTTGAAATTCTCCCTCCTTTCCCGCTGTTCCTCAATGTAATCAGGGAAGTTGCCCCATATCACGATGTTGAAACCCTTTGCACGGAGCAGCAGAGCCAGCGCGGTCCCCCAAGCGCCGTCACCGATGATGGCTATTCTCTTCATCATTTCTCTCCCAAGCCCGTCTGGTGTTCAAGGTTTGCCCTTGCACCTACACCGGAGATCGGAGCGAATTCAACTTGGGATGCCCTCTAAAGGATTTGATATGAACGGGTTACTGAGAGGGGAACTGAGGACTATTCAATGACCTCCCCGGTTTCCTTGTCGAATAGATGGAGGTTATTCATGTCCACACTGAGATCAATGGGTTTGTGAACAGAGGCCTTTGTGTGGGGGTCGACCTTTGCTGTCAGGTGATGGTCGCCCACGGTGACGATCAAAATGACCTCAGATCCCACGGGTTCGACAACATCGACTATAGCTTCCAATTTCTCTCTTCCAGGAACATCGGTGACAAAGGAACGGTCATTGATATGCTCGGGTCGGATCCCAAAAATGACTTTATCGTCGAGCCTGGGACGATACCTTTTTGACAACTTCTCAGGGATAGCCAACCGAAAACTTCCCCCGTCGACGTAGAGCCTTTTATTATCCTCCACCACGTTGGTTTCGAGGAAGTTCATCGAAGGACTTCCAATGAATCCCGCCACAAATTCATTCTTGGGATTTTCATACACGTTTAGCGGGGTTCCTACCTGCATGACGAATCCGTCGTCCATCACCACGATTCGGTCAGCCAGGGTCATGGCCTCGACTTGGTCGTGTGTGACGTAGATAATGGTCGTCTCCAATCGCTCGTGAAGTCTGGCCAGTTCCCCCCGCATCTGAACCCGGAGTTTGGCGTCCAGGTTGCTCAGGGGCTCATCGAAGAGAAAGACGTGAGGCTTCCGGACGATGGCCCGACCCATGGCTACTCTTTGTCTCTGGCCTCCAGACAACTCCCTCGGTTTTCTCGACAGAAGCTCCTGAATTCCCAGGATCTTAGCCCCTTCTTTTACACGCCGGTCGATCTCCGACTTTGGAAAGTTTCGGAGTTGGAGGCCAAAGGCCATGTTCTTATACACGTTCATATGCGGGTAAAGGGCGTAATTCTGAAAGACCATGGCGATGTCCCGGTCTTTGGGAGGGACATCGTTGACCTTCCGCTCCCCTATGTAAATCTCTCCTTCCGTCACTTCCTCCAATCCCGCCACCATCCGAAGTGTCGTGGTTTTTCCGCAACCCGATGGACCAACGAGGACGAGGAATTCCTTGTCCTTTACGGTCAAGTCCACCTGTTTGACCACGGCATTCGATCCAAATCGCTTGGTGATATTGGAGAGCCGAACTTCTGCCATTCATTGTCCTCCTGTCCTGCTAATCTTATCATTTCTTGACACAGGGGAAAACCCCTGGATTTTGTTGTCCTTCTGATGAGAACCCCTTTGTCCTTGAACGACTTTGCAGTAGAAGTGGGGTACCCTTATTTCTCCTCCTGCATGCTGAATCCTTTGACCAGGCTGCTTTGCATGACAAACAGGATAATTAAAGGAGGAAGCATGGCGATGATCGTTCCTGCCATGATGATGTTCCAATCCGCCGCCTGCGCCTGACCCGCCAAAAGCATTTTGAGACCGATCTGAACCACCCGCATCTCATCACGATTGGTTACCACCAAAGGCCAGAGATACTGATTCCACATATATAGAAACTCAATAAGAAAGAGAGCAGAAACATTTGTCCTGGACAGGGGAATGAGAATCCGCATCAAAAAACCCATGGGGGTAATACCATCAACGCGGGCGGCATCGCAAAGAGAGGCGGGTACTGTAAGAAAAAGCTGCCGGAAGAGAAGAACCCCTGTTGCACTGGCAAAGAAAGGAACCGTGAGGGCATAGTAGGTATCCACCCAGTTAAAACTCCTCATCAACTCAAAGGTTGGAACAATGCGGATCGGCAGGGGAAGCATATGGGTGATCAAGATGATCACAAAGAAAAGACCTTTTCCCTTGAAATCGCCAAAGTAAGTGAAAGCAAAAGCTGCCATAAGGGACAGAACGATTTTCCCGACAGCCACAGCCACCGAGATCAAGGTGCTGTTGAATAGAAGACGCCCCATCTTGACCGTTTCCCATGCGGCCACATAGTTCTGAATCGTGTCGTTACCCGGCGTAAACTTTGGAGGATAAACAAAGACATCCTGGAAAGTCTGGGTACTCACAATAAAGGCATAAAAGACCGGAAAGGCAATGATCACAAAGGAGACGATCAGAATAAGATGTATGAAAAAGTGAAAATATCGTTTCCGGTTCATCTTCGTCCTACTGATAAAAGACCCAGCGCTTCGCAAATCTGAACTGGAGCAGGGTTAATCCGGCCACAAAGGCAAAGAGAACGATCGACTGGGCCGAGGCGTACCCAGTCTTCAAGCTGATGAATCCATCGTAGTAGAGCTTATAGACGAGCACTTCTGTGGCCCGTGCCGGTCCTCCCTCAGTCATGACATCAATCAGGCCAAAGACTTGGAAGAACCCATAAAGGGTGTTCATGATCAGAAGGAAGAGGGTCATTGGCGAGAGAAGGGGAAAGGTAATATTCCAAAAGCGTTTCAAAGGACCAGCCCCGTCGATCTCAGCAGCCTCAATGAGCTCCCGGGGAATCGTCTGCAGGCCAGCGAGAAAAAAGATCACGTTATAGCCCACCATCTTCCACGTGGCGGCCAAGGTGATCACCACAACGGCAAAAGGACCGTTGGTTCGCCAATTGGGCATCGCCCCTGAAGCAAGAGAGATAAAATAGGAAAAAGCTCCTGTGGAGGGGTCAAAGACAAGGGCCCAGATGGTACCGGCCACGGCTGGAGACAGGGCATAAGGCCAAATCAGGCCGGTCCGATAGAGTCCAATCCCGGCGACTTTCTGATTCGCCGCCAACGCTAAAGCGAGACAAACAACGAGTCCGACAACAACAACAGCCCCGGTAAAAACCACAGTGACGATGAAACTGTTCAGATAATCTGGGGTTAATAGGTTCGTGAAATTGTCAATCGCCACATAAATGAGACGATCTCCGAATGGCGAAACCCTGAAGAAACTCAAATACAGAGATTGAAGGGAGGGGATGATCAAAAACACAATGACGATGACGATAGACGGAGAGAGAAGGAGATAGGGCAATAATCGACTGGGAAATTTGCTCTGCATCGTTTACCAGAAAAGGTTGGGGGGCGCATCCTTCGCCCCCCAGGTCCTCTTCCAAAGGTCAGGGTTATTGATAGAGCTCGCCATATTCCTTGAGGAGTTTGTTCGCCTCGGCTGCGTACTCCTCCATCGCCGCCTTAGGCGTCAGCTGTCCCTGGACCGATTTCTCGAGGGCTGTTTTGAAGGCCTGCCGAATGGCAACAAAAGGACCCAACCGGACGCCCTGGGACTCTGGTACTTTAATCCCCGTGAGAATCTGCAGAAATGCCGTTACGTGGTTGGGGTTTTCTGAAAACCATCCCTGGTCCATGAGTAGTTTGACCGCGGTGTTCGTCGATGGGAAATAGCCCGTGTCCCTGTGCCATTGGGCCGAGACTTCGGGACGAACCAGGTATTTGTAGAACTCCCAAATGGCGTCGTACTCTTTCTGAGAATGGCCCTTCATCGTCCAAAGGGTAGCCCCTCCAATGACCGAATTTCCCTTTTGGTATCCCTCCAGTCTGGGGAGAAAGCTTGTGCCAACCTCGAACTTGGCTGCTTTGCTAATGGAACCCACCGAAGACGTGGACTGGTAAAGCATGGCAATTTTCCCGGCCAGAAATGCTTTATTGGCAGAATACTCAGGGCCTCCGTAAATAAAGACCCCCTTTTCGGCCCACTTGGTCCACTCACTGACGACCTTTACCCCAAATTCCTGGTTTCCTAAAACCGTTGTGGCCCTTGCTGACCTTCCGTTTTCGTTGTTTGCGTAGAATTGTTTGTGGAGGGTGTGCATCTGCTCGAATTGCCAGTCCGGCCAACCAAATGAGACGGCGTTCGGAGCGACACCGCTCTTCACGATCTTTCCACCAATTTCCTCCATCTCCGCAAAGGTGCTTGGCGGCTTGTTGGGATCCAATCCGGCCTGTTTGAATAGGTCTTTATTGTAGTAGAGAATCGAGGTGGAGGAATTGAAGGGCATGGAATAAAGCTTGCCGCCGACCGCGTAGTAGTCTTTGATCGGGACAATGATGTCTCCCCAATCGATCTCTCCTGCTTTGGCAATTTCGAAAACAGGGACGATCGCCCCACTGTCGAGCATCGTCTGCGTACCGACCTCGTATACCTGAACGATGTGCGGAGGAGAACCACCCCTGGCCGCTGCGATGGCTTTTGCTAGCACCTCCTTGTACTTCCCACTAAACTGGGGTTCAACCTGAATATCCGGGTGTTCGGCGTTGAAACCCTCAACGATTCGATTGACTGCAGGCATTCTCTTGGCACTCATGGCGTGCCAGAAGCTGATCTTTGTGACCGCCTCCGAAACCGTCGGAGTCATACCCACAACGAGACCAGTGACCAATAGCCCAACGAGGAGACACATCAGACAACGACTCTTTTTCATCTTTTTCCCTCCTTTGTTGTTATGGTTGGATTAACGTTTCACCTCCTTCCCTCTTATCTTTGTAGCTATTGCGAATCAGTTTTCAGCAGATTGTGGGCCCATACTAATCGAGATGGGAGAAATTTGCAAGCCATTTTTCTGATCTGACTACCTGGATTCTTTCTCAAAGGAATTAATGAATATAGCTGATTATCAAGATGAAGACCGAACCACATCCCAAGCCTTATACCGCTAACCGACTTCCGCTCGTCCTCTCATAGTCATGCTAAGCAGGCCCAAGAGGGCCGTGCCGGCCATGAGAATCACACTGATGGCGTTGATCTCCGGGGTGATGAAGAAGCGCAGTCTGGAATAGAGGAAAATCGGGAGGGTGGGCTTGGGGCCGATGAGAAAGAGGGTCGTGGCAAAGTTCTCAAACGAAAGAAGGAAGGCAAGGATCCCCGCGCTCAAAAGGGCCGGGAAAAGATACGGCACCGTTACGCTGAATATGGCCCCCCACCGGCTCGAGCCCAGGTCCATCGCAGCTTCCTCTAACTCGATGGGAAATTTCCGCAGTCGTGCGCTTATCACAAGAGTGGCAATGGTGCCGATAAAACTGAACTGGCCCAATATGACAAGCAGAGAACCCGGGCGCAAGGCCCTAACAATCGGCCGGGCAAGATCCGGCCCAAACGTAGCCTTAAGACCTCCAATGATTCCGTTGAAAAAGACCAGGATAGAGATGCCGAGAATCACACCCGGAATAACCAGGGGCGCAATGATGGCGAAATAGAGGGCCTGCTTTCCCCAGAAGTTCTCTCGAACGAAGAGAAACGAACTGGTAGTACCGGCAAGGAGGCTTAAAAGTGTAACCATACCTGCCACCCTAAAGCTCGCCCCTATGGCTCGAATCATCCTGGCGTCGTTGAGAACCCCCACTTGGTCTTCACTTGAGCTATAAAACCAGCCAAACGTTGCCCCTCGCCACGGAAACGAGGGAACTTCGTCGCTATTGAAGGCGAGGATCCCATTTATGATCAATGGCACAAAGAGAAAGAGGAGAAAGGCTATGAAATAAATGATGTATATAGTCTTGAGGGAAGTGGAACTTCCAGGTTTTTTGCTCACCTCACAACCTCCGTGAGTTTCTGACCGGTGAACTTCAGGCCGAGCCACACAAAAAGGCCACTCAGAAGCAGTAGGAGAAAGCCAAAAGCCGATCCTTGGTTCCAATTCCAGGAAACAATGAATTGATTATAAATGGTCTCAGTGAAATAGAGACTGTTTTTCCCACCCATAAGTGTCGGTGTTAGGTAGTTTCCAAGGGTCAGCATGAAAACAATGATACACCCGGCAGTGACTCCCGGCAGACTGTGAGGCCAGACGACCTCCCAGAGAATGGTCCACCGGCTCGCACCCAGGTCCTGGGCTGCCTCGATGAGAGTATCGTCCAGCCCATCCAAAACCCCGTAAATGGGAAGAAGCATATAGAGCATCGAGGCATAGGAAAGTCCCACAAAAATGGCGTAATCGTTGTAAAGCATCTCAATCGGCTTGGAGAAGACCCCAAGGCTCACCATTATCCAATTGATCACGCCGGTTTCTCTCAACATGATCATCCAACTGTAAGTCCGGACCAGTTCGCTGATCCAAAAAGGGAGGACCACGAGAAGAATCAAGCCCAGCTTCCATCTCCCCTTGGCCATCTTGGCAAGAAAGAAGGCCGCGGGGTAACAGATGGACAGGGTGAAAAAGGTCGTGACAATGGCATAGATGGCGGTCCGTACAAATATTCGCCAATAGAGCGGTTCCGAGAAAAACCGAATATAGTTTCCCAGATAAAACCCCTCTTCTGGATGCCGGTTCTTTATGAAGGAGATCACGAAGAGCTGGACATGGGGGCCAACAAGGAGGACGAAAATCCAGACCAACAGGGGAATCAGGCAGACAACCCTGAACCAGGGAAAAGGCTTAAAAGATTTTTTCGAGTTGTTTTGAATCCCTCCCATTTGGCCTACTCCTGGCCCACGCTCATCGTGATATCGCCAAGTTCCTCGGTGGAAAAACAGAAGGTATCATCAGGAGACCAGGCCACTTGGACACGGTCTTCTACGGAAAAGGCCTTAACATGGGAGGCTTGGGGAACAACCACCTTGATCTGATACCCTTCAGCAAGCTCAACAATATAGTTGCTCACGGCCCCTTCAAAGATTCCTTCTCTCACCAATCCTGGAAAGGCCTGGTAGCCTTCAGGAATTGGATCGGCCTCGGACCCGATCAGAACATTCTGAGGTCGCACAAAGATGAGGGCATCGCTTTCCCCCTCGAGCCCGGGTTGGGAAACTCCTTCAACCTCCAGAGGGCCAACACCAACGTTCACCCGTTTGTTGTGCCTCGACAATACCCGTCCCTGAAGCCGGTTCGAATCACCAACAAAGGCGGCCACAAAGGACGTGGCTGGAGAATTGTAAAGCCCTTCAGGTGCCCCTATCTGAACAATCCGTCCCCGCAGCATGACAGCGATCTGATCGCTCATGGTCATGGCTTCCCCCTGGTCGTGGGTGATGTAGATAAAGGTGGTCCCAACCCGATGCTGGAGCTTTTTCAACTCCAGTTTCATGTGTTCCCGGAGCTTCAGATCCAGGGCTCCCAAGGGCTCATCCAGTAGCAACACCGTCGGCTCCAGAACCAGGCACCGCGCAATGGCCACACGCTGTTTCTGGCCCCCTGATAGCTGGTGAATCGCCTTGTTTTCAAACCCGGGAAGCCCCACTCGCTCCAGCATCTTCTGCACCCGTTCCCGAATCTCGCCTCTCGGCACATTACGACGCCTGAGACCGAATGCGACATTCTCGAAGACCGATTTCAATGGGAAAAGGGCAAGATTCTGAAAAACCAAGTTGGTTCTCCGACGGTTGGGAGGAATCTCGTTCACTCTTTCTCCGCCGATGTAGACGTCGCCGTAGGTCGGGGTTTCAAAGCCAGATATCATCCGGAGAATGGTGGTTTTACCGCATCCACTAGGCCCGAGGAGCGAAAAGAAGGACCCTCTCGGAACAGAAAAGGAAACCTTGTCCACGGCGGTGAAATCGCCAAACTTCTTTGTCAGATTTTCTACCTGCACATCTATTTCACTGGTCGCCATTGATCACTACTCTAATCATAGGAATTCAAACAAAAAATCTGGTCACCGAGGCCTTGACCTCAGTGACCAGATCCCAAACAATTGTAATTTACCTTGCCGCCTTCAACTTTTCCTCGGCTTCAGCCCTGATTGTATTCACGTAATCAGGAATAGCCGGATACCAGTTGATGTTGTCGATAGCCTCAGGTGGAAAGCTCTCTTCGATGAGCTTTTTCTGATCCGCAGGGAGGTAACCGGTCGCGCCTTTTACGGCCGACAGAAAACCCCCCTGTTCGATGAGGTGGCCGGCCCTTTCGGGAGTCATGACGAAGTTAATCCATTTGTATGCACCTTCAATGTTTTCCGCCCCGGCCGAAATGCAGGATGTATCGATCCAGCCGAGGGCCCCTTCTTC
Organism: Pseudomonadota bacterium; assembly: GCA_011773445.1. Taxonomy (GTDB): domain Bacteria; phylum Desulfobacterota; class BSN033; order WVXP01; family WVXP01; genus WVXP01. Next base: position 42,159 of record WVXP01000270.1, read on the forward strand.
AGGTGCGAAGAACTTGATATGGGGGTATTTCTTGCCCAAAAACCAGCCTGTGCCATCCCAACCCTGGGAGATCCAGGTCTCTTCTTTGGCCATCAGGTCGATATTTTCTTGCCGGGTCGTCCAGTAGGTCTTGATGCACTTCTTCTTGGAGATCAGAAAATCCGTGATATTGTCCATCATGTTCTTGAAGAGGAATTCGCTTTTGAAATTCCTGAAAACATCCCAACCGAGACCATATCCGGCTCCCGCAAAAGTCGGCCAACGGAACCGAGTCGTTGCTCGCCCACACCACTTCTCATCGTAGATGTCCATGTAGGAATACGAGTCCTTCTTGATCTTGTTCGTGTTAACGATGACCCCTGACGTACCCCAGGTATAGGGAATGGAGTACACCTTCCCGTCTATGGTGGTCATTTCGATGACAGCCTTTGCGAGTGAGGGGATGATATTATCCATGGTCTTTATCTTCGATAAATCAAGGGGTTGGTAGATGCCGAAGTTTCTCTGGGCCTCAGGCGTATTGTCAACTGAGGGCTGAGCGACATCGTATCCTTCCCCACCGGTGGCCCGCAACTTGCTGATCAGCTCGTCGTTGTTGGCGATGTAAGTCACCTCCACCTTGATTCCCGTCTCTTTCTCAAAATCAGCAATCATCTTGTCAGTGACATAGCCTTCCCAAGTGATAAGCGAAAGGGTTTCCGCCGCAAAGGCAGGTACGGCGATACCAAGCAAACCCACAAGTACAAAGCAAACTAGAATACCTCTCGACCTTTTCTTCATGAGTTTCCCTCCTTGATCTTATGTAGTAACTGTTGCTTCGCCGTTGGCTACAATGATTTGCCCCATTCTTAGCGAAAATTCCTCTCACCTCCTTTCACTGGTTTCTCATTGTTTTGAAGATAGCCGACCTTCGCTCGCGGAACGAAGCAACTGGACCCGCCAAGCTCAGAGCGCTTGATTCATTTCAATCTTAGAACGGCTATCCAGATGTTACAAATTGAATGAAAGGAAAAAAACGATAAGCTAGCCATCACCCCTGCGGTTTTTTTAGCATGACCAGCACGAAAAGTCGAGGAAAAAGTCACAAAACCGCTTATCCCATGCGCCATTGAGTTTCTCAAGTTTGTTTATCTGTTTGATTAAGTGAGGCGTAAGCCCAAAAACCGACGAAAATTCCTGGGGACGATCTCATTCTCTAAGGTGGATAAGGGTTCCATCACGTACGGCAGGAAAGTATATTATGGTCATGGAATTTTCGATGACGACTGACGCTTACGATCTCAACAAACCCATTGACGAACGTTTGGAGCACTTCTCCAGTGCAGGATTCACCTATATCCACTGGTCCGAGCACTGGACCTCTAATATGTTCTACACCGAAGCCTATGCCGGCCACGTCGCCCAAATGGCGGAGAGGTGCGGCATACGAATCCAAAACGTTCACGGCGTCTCTCGAATCGACAGGGACCGCCCTTTTACAGCACATCAGTGGCATGAACTCAACGCCAACCGGATCCGCTTCATCTCGTGGCTTGGAGGGGATAGTATCGTCGTCCATCTCCCCTTGGCCCATTGCGATCATCTTTTCGACTCCGAGCGGGATCAATCGGAAAAGCTCATTGAGCTTCTCCTTCCCGAGGCTCAGAGATTTGGTGTTCGACTTGCCATTGAAAACATCGAGGCCCGTCATTGCGTGCGTCTCTTCGACCATCTTTTTCGAATCTATCCGCCCGAAGACCTCGGATTCTGCTTTGATTCAGGGCACGCCAATGTGACCGGTGAAATGGACATCCTTGAGCGCTATTTAGACCGCCTGATTATGACGCACCTCCATGATAATCATGGAAGAGCGGACGAGCATCTCCTTCCTGGCCAGGGGGCAATTAATTGGAAGCCCATCATTCAAACTTTGAAGAAAAGGCCAGACCTCCCCTGCCTCAACCTCGAGGTAGTCTGGCCGGGAACGGTTCCGAAAGAGAAGTGGTGTGGTGAGGCTTACCACTCAATCGCTCAGTTGTGGGCAGAGAATGAGTGAGAAAAAGCCACCCATGCAGAATTGTCAAGGATTTACTCATAAGTACCGTACTTGCCGATAGCATTAACCGCGGCCCTCACGTTCTCCGGAGGGGTTGTCGCCCCGAGGTTGCAGAGGTATAAGGCAAATCGGCCGTTCTTCCCTCCGACCTCGATATAGTTTTTCACCCTCTTCTCTACGTCCTCAGGCTGACTCAGGGCCAAGAAGCTTGCCCCGATGCCAAGGATAAGGGGCACACCGCGCTTTTCAGCGTATTCCCTATAGACAGCAGGACCGAGTACCTCCACATCAGGATCCTGTCCCTGCAAGAATCCTGGACATACCGTCAGCTTGAGGTCGAACATTTCCTGGGGATTCTTGAGATATCTTTCACCCACCCAGTTTGGTACGTGGACCGCGGGACCACACAACTCTCGAAGTCTCAGAATATAGGGGATGACCCATTCTCTGAGGATATCTGGACTCACGATTGGAAGAGAGGCTGTGGCGTCATTTCCGGCGATGCTTTTTGCATCGGGAAAGGTCTTCTTTAGGTGTTGAATCCATGGGGCGAGTATCTCCTCGGTCAACCGATCAAACAGGCTTTTGGCAAATTCGGGATCGTCATAAAGGTCCCCGAGAAGCTGCTCAATGCCCCGAATATTTGCAGCCAAGCTGAAGGGAGCCGAAAATTCCATAGCAGCGTCAATACCCGTGAGCTTCTTGTATATGGAGTAGATTTCAACAACGGTCGGCAGACGTCCATCTGAATCGAAATCAGGGGTTTTGATCTTCTTGAGATCGTCTCGATCTCGAATCAGAGGTCGGGAACGGTCAACATCTGGCATGCCACTGTCACTGTAGATGATCCTTTGTCCAAGGGCCTCGGCCTCAATGTTATAGACGTCGTAATCGAGAAAGGCCACATCGATGCCGTATTTTTCACAGATTTCCAAGGTGCCGGACACAAGAATTTCGGGCGTGGTATAGAATTCTTTCCCGTTGACACCGAGTTCCTTCATCACGAATTCATGCATCTGTGCGTAGACTGGGACTCGGTCTGGCACCCCTTTCATGGCTCTCTCGAGACGTTTCGCGCCCTTTTGGAAAAAGGAGTAGTCCTTTTGTGCCTCCATGATCATCATTGATCAACTTCCACCGACAGTGGCACGAATGACTGCGAATCCCTCATTCTCAATGGCTGATGCGACCTTTTCCTGGAGGTCGCGTCCTGGCGTCATCGCCACCATATAGCCTCCCATCCCGCCTCCTGTGAGCTTGGCACCGATAGCTCCATTTTGGAGGGCCAAGTCACATAGATAGATGAGTTTATCGTGGGAAAGCCCCATATTGATCAAGATCTTATGGTTCTCGATCATGATTCTGCCAACTTTTTGGAGATCGTATGCCTCGAGGCCCTTCTTCACCTCAAGAGCCTGCTCGGTAATGGTTCTGAGTCTCGCTGAAAAGACTCCCGGATCCCGCCGTTTTTCCTCCTGCACGAGTCCATCAAGGGCTGCGGTGTTTGCCGAGACGCCGCTGTTTCCCAAAACGATTTCAATCGGCTCTCTAACGTCGATCTTTTCGATAATCTTCTGGTTGTCCTTCAACTGATACAGCATGAGTCCCCCGTAGCAGGAGGCCGTGTTATCGACACCGCTTGGGATGCCATGATAGGCGAACTCTCCCTCCCAAGCGACCTGGTTGATCTCGTCAGTTGAAAAGCCCAGGTTAAACTCCTCATTCAATGCTCTCGCCAGAGACACACAACTGGCGGCGCTTGCACCAACGCCACTTCCGGCCAGGAGACTTCCCTCAAAGATGATCTTGATGGGATCCTCCTTGGCATCAATCTTCATCACCTCGAGAATCCGGTTGATCGACTCGATCTGTTGCTCTTTCTTGCTCTCTTTGTACCCAGGCACTTCGACGCGATTGTCCTCTAGGACCCATCCGTCTCCGTCAAACCTCTCAACGGTGGCCATGGTTTCATAGGAAAGCGATGACACAATCGCCGGCACCCCCTCCAGGACAAATTGGTCTCCGATCAATATCGTTTTGCCAAACCCTGTTCCTCTCCCCATAGGATCACCCTCCATACACAAGTCTACAGATTCTTTATGATATCCAAAGGATTCGTTCTTCGGTGCTCAAAAGTTTTTTTGGTGTCCGTTGTCGGTCGTCAGTGGTCAGTTGTCAACGAACTCCTGCCCAAATCCATATTTGGAACAATTTGGTAGCGACTTTTCAAGAGCATTTCGCCAGAAAGTGGGAGAGGAAGCTCTGAGCGCGAATCAAGGTTTTCTCGCTAACAATTCTTGGCGAGGCGCAACGTCCTCAAATCCAACTGCTTGAGCCCGGAGGGCGAGTTTTGGATTTGCAGTGGAGCCGGACTTTAGAATTGTCGAAAAAAGATTTCTGAGCAGCGAAGAGCGCTCCTTTTCCGCCTTCGTCAGACCATAAGCCGAGAAAAGTGATTTGGGCAACGGCCCGTCAAGGCTCATTGAGGTCACAGCCTGTTGATATCAGATGAGCCGCTTGGCGTCTATTCCTCACTCAGGAAATGAGAGCACGAGCGCTAGACACGTCTGCCGGCAAGAATGTTTTCCATCTCCGCGATGAGTTTTGCTTCCTTGCCGATAGTCACGGTTGTGGCAGCGGTCAAACTGTGGCACGCATCAGAAAATCCACCGACTCTGTCTGTAGCCATGGGAAGCAGCGTATCGAGGCCCACGGCCCTTCCTGCCCGGATCTCACCCTCCAAGAGGGCCGAAACCCTCATGGAGATTTTCACCTCATTAAACTCGATAACGCCGAAGCCTGGGATTTCATTGGGAATAATCTGAAACCCTGCGATGTATTTCCTTGGATCGACAAAATCCGTGTTCTTGATGAAATCACAAAAGGCACCGATCATTTTCACACCCATTGGGGAGAACCGATTCTCTACATGAAACCACTGGATGTGCGCCGAAGGCTGCAGGGCACCCGCCTTCAGCCTGGAGATCTCACCATCAAAGGCCATGGTCTGTGTGCTCTTCAGCTCATTCACCCTTCTGTCCGACTCGGCTGAAGTCCCTTCGAGACAGACCCTGACACCTATTTCCGG
>WVXP01000270.1:47328-48708 GCA_011773445.1 Pseudomonadota bacterium
TCGTCCACAAAAAACTCGTCCCCCACAGCCCCCAAAGAAGCAATGTGCGCCATATCCTGATTAACCGGATTAAGGTTCCGGGCAAAAAGATAACAAGTCGTCGACGCGGAAATATCCCGGTCTCCTTTTAGGCCGAAGAGATCGGGATCGAGGTTAAAAACCTGCGGATCGGTTGACTCCTGGGCTACATGGTGATCCAGGATCAGCGTGAGATTCCGACTCCGGTTAAGATCGGAGAGGATCGGCGCAATTCTCCCTGCAAAGTCTGCAAAAACGAGAATCTTTCCGTCCTGTTCATAGACTCTCTCAAGGACTGCTGGATAAGGCTTCTCAAGGCAGAATCGTCTGACCCCGTNNTTGTTAATATCGCCCCGCAACAGAGGCCATCCGTGTCATTGTGATGAAACACCTGAACCGTCCCTTTGGGCCATCCTTTCAGTTCATCGATGGCCTTTTTTGCCGCTTCGGTCCATACCTCAACCTTCGCGGCCGGGCTCCTTTTCATCGATAAACTCTCCGTTCTCAATCTCTCTGCTCATGACGTTTCTGGCCCCGTCGAATTTCATTCTGACTTGAATCAAATTCTTGCAACGTCCTCCGATGATCTCCTTGTTTAGAAAATAGGTCACCCCGCCACCCTCAACGAAGTTCTGTGCGAGATCCGTCGATTTATTGATGAAAAGGTTAAACACTTCTCCACAATTGCTACAACGAACATGGAGAAAGAACCCCTCTCGCGACTCAGAGGGGCCTTCTCCAAAGAGCTTTTTGGCCAGTTTCTTGAGCATAGAATTCCTCCCCGGGCAAGATTTACCACAGAGGCGCAGAGGACGCTGAGAACGTCAGCTTTTCCAATACCGGGAGACACCGGCATTGGAAAAACCCAATGCTCTTTCCGGAGGAGGAAGGCTTCTTATGTCCCGCCTTTCCTTCTTCCCCTTCGACACATAGTACCGCCCCGCAGGGGCTGAGATTCTTTTCTGTCGGGAGATACCGACAAACAAAAAGCCCACTCTCTAATGTCTCCGGGTCTCTGTGGTGATTTTGCGACTTCCTAGGGTTTCTCCTTCGGCATTTAAATCGCGAGCGAAAACGGGCGATTTTCTTTATAGCATTCCCTTCATGAGATTTCAAACCGACTTTTTGCACTCATTACTTCCATAGGCGTCTCTCAGTAGCTGAACAGGATGGAGTGCCTCCAGTCCGGTGAGATGTTTGATCTGCATCCGACATCCCTCACAATCAGAAACCACCACAGGTGCCCCGAATTCTCTTAGGGTCCTTGCCAGATTCTGCCCGATCGCGACGGACACATCATAAGTCTCCTTTTTGAAGCCATAGGTCCCTCCCAGACCGCAGCAACCTGCATCAATGTCCTCC
>WVXP01000270.1:48716-52668 GCA_011773445.1 Pseudomonadota bacterium
GACTTAAGATGGCAGGGCACATGATAGGGATGCCGCGCCTGAATGGGTTTAAAGTCGGTATTCAATTCACCGTTCTCGTGAAGGTGGACAAGATATTCACAGATATCATAGATCCTCATGGCAACCCGATCTGCCCCGTCAATTTCGAAGAATTCCGGATACTCGCAGCGAATCATATGTCCACATGTTGAGGAACTGATAACGATATCGTATCCGGCCTCTGCTATTTTGGAGAGAGACCGCACGTTCTTTACGCCGAGATTTCTCGCTGCATCAAAATCACCCTGCCCAAACGCCGGCATACCGCAGCAGTCTTGTTTCGGAATGATGACTTCACACCCGTTCTTTTCCAGAACCTCAACAACAGCGATTCCGACATCGACTTCATTGGTGTTGGTATAGCATCCGTAAAAATATGCAACTTTCCGATCACCACGAGATTGATGGCTCCTGAACCACTCCCGAAAGGTCCTCTTTTCGTAACTTGGGAAAGGTCTTCTCCCCTCTATCTTCAAGCCACGGTCCGAAAGCCATCGGAGGACACGGCTTCTCAAAGCCCGGTTTGTGATAGAGGCAAGAGACACGGCCACGGCGCCGAATAGGTGCGTACGCCCAAGGAGCCAGTTCCCCAGACTGAAACCCCTTTCATCTATGGCTTTGGCCTTGGCCAGGAGGTTGAGTTCAGAAACATTAACACCTGTTGGGCAAATCAGATCGCAATTCCCGCAACCGATGCATAGGCCCACCCAATGATCGGTTGAGAGATCTTTGGGCCGACGAAACCGCTGAGCATCGGGGCCTGCCTGTTTGGGTCCCAGAAAGTCTCCTGTCACTCGGGCAACAGGGCAGTACTCGGTACATATCCCACACTTGATGCACTGATCGCTTTTGTCCACGATGATGGGATTTTCTCTCATTTCTCCAAGAGGTTCCGGACAGCTTTGAAACCCGTGGCTATCATCACGCCGGTGCCGGACTTCTCCCTTGTCGGGTCATGATGTCCCAGTATGGATCCTGCAACAAATAGATTCTGAAGGATAACCCTCCTGTTCTCATCGATCGGATTGAGTCTCGTATCCGTCCTGATCCCAGCCCGATTGATCGGATGGCTTCTGGGTCCGAACAATTCATCGTGAAACCATGCCTTCCTGCTTTTTGGCTGTGCCACGGGTAGCTGGAATATGGGCTCAACGATCCGATCTCTCTCTGCCCTGAGGCCACCCCCAAATAATCCGCCCGTCGCAAGAACAAATGAGTCTGCCTCGTATCTCCTCTCCCCTGAGGGCGTTTTGAGCACAACACAATGGCAGTATCTGTTTTTCCGCATGGCCGAAATCACCTCAAACCCGAGGATCATCCGCACACCTCCGGCTTGTAGCCTTCTTTTGAAAATCTCGAACAATCTCATTCCTGGAATCGAAGGCGGAAGAACGGAAAGCTCAAAAACCTGTGCACCAATCCGAGCCTCCAGGTCCATTTTCACATTTGCGGCCTCCCGGAGCCCCAAAACGGCAGGAAATCCAACCAAATCCTCTCCATTTAGGGCCATTCTGATCCTTGCTGCGACCCTTTCCCGGAAACTCTCCTCATCAAGTTGGCTAGCCAGAGAAGCCGCTTTGAAAATGCTTCTCCCTGCGATGTCCGAGACTTCGATATCCTCACTTCTCAGCCTGATATCCCCGCGCCGATTTCCCAGTCTCATGAGGTTCTTTGCAGCATAGACCGAGTAGAAACTTCCAAATCCGTGGAAACCAATCAGAAGTGTGGGACGAGAGAGGATATCCTTTCCTCCAATCATGGTCGAGGGAACCAGATATGAGGGCCTTAGCGTACCAACACCCGTGGGGAGCGTCGTGTTTCTTCCAGGCGTTCCCGTATAGTGATATGCCTCGGGACCAAACACCTCAGAGAAAGAACGGAGGGCTCCCTTGATATCCTCCATACCAACCCTAGCATAGGGGTGGTCCGGTTCATTCTGGATCAACTTGATCAGGGCCGGATGAATCCCATTCTGAGTCGTCATGTCCTCCCCTGGATAATACCCAAGGAGGTCTATCCCTCCAGACAGCACATGCATCAGTCCCATACCTTTTCCCAGGATCATTGTCTTCATACCGTTGTCAGCAGCTTCCTTGGCCGCCATGAGCCCTGAAAGCCCAGCGCCAATGACAATTACATCGTACTTCATACGTTATCCTTGGCCTCGAGCCCCTCCTTATCGAGGTTGAAAACCCCTGCGTAGATCTCTTGGGTCAATTGCTCCTCTTTGAGTTGATCACCTGCCACAATGGGGTGGATGCCCCGCCAACGCCGCTCCAAGAAATTCTTGAGCATTTCGCTATTGAGTGAACCGTCGAGCTTTCCCATCTCTGCCAGAATGCCGAGGGCTTTGTAAACACAGAACGCCCCCTGACACGGACCGGTCCCCATGCGGGTCTGAATACGAATATCGTTCAGATCTGAGGCACCCTCGACCATTATGGCTTCCTCGATCTCCCGCCTGGTAACAAGCTCACACTCACAGATGATCGAATCCTTTTCAGGGTCTCTCCTTTTTCCTGGGTCGATCTTTTTGAGGCGTTCTGCGAGGCTTATGAAGCCTCGTTTCTGAGAACTCGGTAGAGGTTCTCGGTCGGTTGTGCACTCGGCTGTTATGCCCAATTTCTCGCAGACCAGGTCAACGACCTTTTCCGCCATTAATCGGTAGGTGGCCATCTTCCCACCCACAATACTCGCGAGGCCCATGAGGCCATCTCGCTGGTCATGATCAATAACGACAAACCCGCGGCCTACCTGTCGGTCATCCTTCACTTCGAACTGCTGAAATAGCGGGCGCACTCCGGCAAATGCTCTAATGATTCTTGCCGAGCTCAGTCCGGGAACCATCTGTGCTGTCTCGTCCAACAGAAGCTCCACTTCACGTGGCTCAATGGTGAGGTGATCAAGGCCTTCTACCTGAATCGATGTGGTCCCGATCAGACCGGTCGTTTCATTGGGAACGACGATGTCACCATCGGAGGGTGGCCGACACCGGTTGACCACTCTTTCTGTCGGCCTTCGACTCGTAATGAGAATACTTCCCTTTGCGTAAAGGAGCGGGATAGAAAGCCCGACAGTTTGGACAACCTCGCCAGCCCAGGCCCCTGCGGCATTGATGACAAATTCGGAGTAGACTTCAAGGATTTCCCCTGTTTGGGGACGGATGGCGCGAACACCCTTCACCCTTTCCCCTTGGACAATGAGCTCGGTCACCCGGGTGTGGGGCATGATCGTCCCACCTAGATTTGCCGCTGCCTTCGCGTTTTCGAACACGAGCGTGAATGGATTGATGGACGCATCTGGCACTCTCACGGCTCCAATAACTCCACGGGATAGATTGGGCTCCAGAGCAATTGCTTTTTCTGGAGAGAGCACGTCAAAAGGAATTCCAATCGCCTCACACGCCCTGACAAATTGCTGTTGGTATTCCAGGCCGTCATCAGGAAGAGATACGAACAAGCCATCCGTTTCCTCCACGCAGCTCGGGGCGATCTTCCGAAGAATGCGATTCTCCGAATAGCATTCGCGCGCAGACTGTCGATCAGACACGACATAACGACCGCCGCTGTGAAGCAATCCCTGACACGCCCCTGTCGCACCAGCGGCAAGGTCGTTTTTTTCAACGAGGAGGGGATTCACTCCGCGTAGGGCAAGATCTCGGACTATCCCTGTGCCTGTTGAACCTCCTCCAATGACAATGACATCCGCCTCGGCCTTCATACGAAATCCCCTGATTGAGCAAAAAAAATCCTGATAGCCGTGGCCAAAATAAGTCAGCACACTCCCTATCAGGACTTTCTCTTTTCTCTCTGTCCTTAAATTTATTTAATAATACCTGGGTGGCTTTGTCAAGAAATTGTTTTTAGGAGTTTCCTGACTTTTCTGATGTATTCGAGAGGCAAGTGGTCCAGAC
>WVXP01000270.1:52744-66219 GCA_011773445.1 Pseudomonadota bacterium
AGCGAAAAGGGAGTCGGGCACTTGCGTAATTCGAAAACAGAATTAAGTTCCGACTACTTGCATCGCTACATACCTGGTTTCTGAGGAAACTCCAGATTGTTTTTCTTGGCTTCCTCCTGGGAGACGATCTCTTGCCGAAGTGAAGATCCTTTCCGAGTTGGTTAAAACCTTCTTGTAGATCAAATCTGGTGAATCGTTCGCTATCCGTCGCCTGTTGTCCGTAGTCCGTTGCTCGGATATAGCATCATTCATTGGAGAAGGATATCGGGACCTGGCATAAGGCATATCATATTTTTTATGACGATTTGGATGTGTTGTTCAACTGACAACGGACAACTGACATCACCTGTGGGCTCGAGCGAGCCCCGTGAAAGGGGAAGAGCGGACGAGAGTGCTTCGTAATCTGGCAAGTGAAACTGCTCTGGTCCTGCCCGGCATCGTTAAACGACCGGACACTAGTGGAATTGAAGGAGATCGTGGCTTGTTGTCGATACGCCCACGGCCCCTGAGGCGAGAATCTCCTCGACCTCCTCCTTTTCCGTGATCAAACCGCCTGCGATGATGGGGATAGAGGTCTTCGAACGGATTTTTGTCATGATCTTAGGAACAATCAAACCGGGAAGGATCTCGACGGCATCGGGTTTGGATTTTGAGACCACATTCAACCCACCTGCCAGGGATTCGGAGTCTAAGGCAAAAATCCGCTGAATTGTGGATAGACCATCTCGTCTCGCACCTGCGATGAGGTTACCCTTGGTCGTGATGATCCCATTTACCTTGCCCTCCGTGGCAAGATACCGAACCCCTGAACTATCCTTGCCAACCCCCTTGACCAGATCGATATCGATGAAAACCAGTTGACCAAACCGCCTGGCCTGGTCAACGATACGAGGAACGTCAAATATGTCTCCTCCCAAAACAAATAGGACGCCGATATTTGAGAGCTTGCCCAGGGGTGGACTTTCAACCTCCCTCAGGGCTGCAATCACCGGTCTCTCTTTGAGAACATCAAGGAAATCCATAAAAATCACCTAGGTAAATCTCTCCGTTTACAAACCGACGTAGCTCTGGAAGCGAGCCCCTTATGTCTGGCTGGCTCGACTGAGCAACTTCTTTAGCAAATCCGGGCGGTCAGTCGTTATTCCATCGACCCCCATGTCAATCAGTCTTCTCATATCTTCTTTCTTGTTCGGCGTCCAAACGATGACCCTCAGGCCAAGGCTGTGGGCTTCCTCGAGCTTTTTTCGGTCAAGTTGTCTATAGCTGGGCGACCAGTATTGACCGCCAGCTGCATGAATGGCTCTCGGCACGGAGCCACCGAATTCATCGATGTCAAAGCCGGCCGTCCACGGGGAAGCACCCGCCTTTCCAGCCTGGATCGTATCAAACCTCTCCGATTGGGATGAAACATAGGCCGTAGCAATTTCAGGCGCAACTCTCTGAGCGTGTACGAGGGAGCGCCAATCAAAGGAAAGTAGTAAAGAACGGTCGATAATGTCCGCCTTCCGGACAATTCCAATAACCGCATCGACGACCGCTTCAGGAGGCGGTGTCAGATCTGGCTCGAGGGGCGACGTCTTGATCTCGATCCAAAATTGCACCGTGTTTTTAACCATCTCATGTGCTAGGGTGACAACTTCGTGTAAGGTCGGTACTCGCTCGCCGTCCGAGGCCCTTTGCTTGGGATAACGCCGGGCATATTTCGTTCGAGGTTTCACTCGACCCACATCAAAGGACTTCAGCTCTCTTAATGTCAGGTCCTTGATCGCCGGTCCTTTCTCTTTGAGCCATTTACCATCCGCCGTGCGCGTGATCTCGGGTTTGAGCTGAGCGTCATGGTACAGCGCGGCCTCGCCATCGGCGGTGAGACGGACGTCCATTTCAACGCCGTCCACGTCGAGTGCAAAAGCCCCTGAAAAGGCCGCAAGCGTGTTCTCAGGGGCAAGACCTGCACCGCCTCGATGGGCAATAATGAGGATTCTGTGCTCCGGTCGCGAGAGCTCTGCGGCCCAAAGGTCCTCTGCCCTTTCACAGAGCGCAAAAAGCAAGGCGACTGCGAAAAGGGTGATCGAAATCAGTCGATGCATCCGCACTGGTCTTTCTCCCAAAAAAGGTCTGATCTTATCGGCCTTTCCCTTGAGGGACGAGGAAGATACGATCCCGCTTTCTTTTGTTATTTCTTTTAACCCACAGCGATTCTAGCGTTGGACCGAACTTAATGCAAGCAAAACTCATCGCTCAACGATTGTTTCGTCGACACTGTCAGGATGCTCCTCATCCTTCCTTTTCTCAGCAAGTTTCAAACCCCATTTAATAAGGAAAACCTCCAAAAGAGCGGCTACCAGAAGCAGAGGGAGGATGAGGGCTCCATATATGAGTAGACCTCGACGTAACAGGGGAAGGGCTTCGACAAGAGATAGTCTGTTGAGCAAAAACAATCCCAATTCCATTCCAATCGAGAGGCTTATCCACGTGGTAGGAAGTTCCAGAAAGGCGACAGGGTTGATGAGGATACCGATGAGACTCCACTTGCCGGTCTCCTCGATAACGATCACACCGATGTGGAGCCCTACCAGAAACCCAAAGAGAAAGGGAAAAACAGCCAACAGGCCCGATAGGATGTTAACCAGCAGGGAGGTGGCGTTGAGAAAACAGATTGCGAGGACCATCTTGATGAAAGGATCATCGGACTTAACCCAGCGCTGGATCCGATGCCACATCCACCGGGGATAGAACAAAAGGGGTTCAATTTTTCTCTCCACAACCAAAGGGGCTGAGAAGAGGCCCACAAAAAAGAGAAAAGCCGAGAGCAGAATCAGTTCCACTCTCAGCGAGCGAATCATCGTGGCATAGAATGCATATCCGTCTATCACTACAATCCCATACCATCGGGAATGAGATTATTCAAGAGCGAGGACAGTCTGATTTCATGATAAGATATGAGCTCGTTTGAAAAATGAGCCTCTACTTTGGTCAAAGGAAAGGTTTCAAGAGGGAAAACCAGGCTTTCTGGGCTCCTATTGTGACGTTTCCTTCGGGTAGGCGCCGAGCATCTTCACAAAAGAGGCAAAGAAACGGAGTTCCTCTATCGCCTCCTTAACATTGGGGTCTTCTGGATGGCCCTCCAGGTCCAGATAAAACAGATACCTAGACTTTTCCGTCTTATGGGGCCTCGACTCGATTTTGGTAAGGTTAACCCCATTGGTAGCGAAACCGCCCAGGCACTTATACAGAGCCGCTGGGATGTGTTTTGTGACGAAGACGAGAGAGGTCTTGACATCTTCGGTGGCCTTTAGATGTTTCCTGGAGACGACCACGAACCGTGTTGCATTTTCGGCATTGGTTTCGATCGACTTTTTCAGCAATTCGAGGCCGTATATTTGGGCACATGCCTCGTGCGCGATAGCCGCTTCTTCAGCATAACCCCTCTCTTTTATAAATCTGGCAGCTCCCGCTGTATCTCTGAATGGTAAAGGTTCCACACCCAGCTCTATTAGAAAGCTTTCACACTGCTCTATCGCCTGAGGATGGGAGTAGACCCGACTGATCCGCTCAAGGCTTGTCCCCGGATTGGCCAGAAGGCAATGAACGATCCGTTGATGGGTCTCTCCAACAATGAAAAGATCATGGGCCAGCAGGAGATCATAGGTTTTCGTTACAGTACCCGCATAGGTGTTTTCAATGGGGACAATCCCCATCTCGGCCGACCCATCACTGACCGCTTGAAAAACATTATCCAGCGTGTGAAGAGGAAGGGCCACCAACTCCGATCCGAAAAAGTCATAGCAAGCCATTTCACTGTATGCGCCCCGCTCTCCCTGAAATGCGACTTTCATTCTCTATTTCCTCCGACTCTTGAAGAATACCTGGACGTATTTCTCCAAGCTCTTGGTCGATCATCGTGAGAGACTCGATGAGTCTCTGTCTCATTCCACCAGCGAATCGGTTGAAGCTTTGGAGATCATGGAATAGCTGCAACGTGTCGTGTTGCACCACCTCGAGAATGCCTATGAGTTGGTCATATCCGGGAGTAGCCATGAATTTATGCCTCAGTCCAATTTCGAGAAAAGCCCTTCCCAGAAATTGCACAATGGCCTGGGTGGATGCCATTCCCCGGTCATGAGCCTCTGAGGAGCAAACCATTACACGGAGCTTCAACCGCTTTAGAAAAAGCACGACTCGCTTGAGGTTTTGTACCCGAACGGGACAGAGAACGATCTTTTTCCCCTGAAGTCCATGAGCCGCACTGTCCGGCCCAAAAAGGGGGTGAGTTCCAACGATATCAACGGTGCCTGGCAAAATGGCTTTCATCAGAGAAACCGGATATTCCTTAACCGAGCAGGTATCGAGAACAAGGGCCCTTTCGATGAGATGAGGGGCAATTTCTTTCAGGACCGACTCCATCTCAGAAATAGGAACACAGAGGAGCACAGTGGAACATCGAGCAACATCCCGCAAAGGACCTGTTAGAACTCCGAGTCTTCTAGCGGCATCCGCGCAGTCCTCGCTGTCATGGACTATCAGGTCAAAATGGCCCCGGAGGTGACTCGCAGCCAGGCGACCAAACCGGCCAAAACCCACAATTCCCATAGTCTCTTTCATCTCTTTTGAATCTCTCTCGAAGCTTTCATGACTTGATAAAAGAGGGCTCTGATCAATTCGCAGTCCACTCCCAGGTCCGTGGCCCATTCCATTCTCTTTTCCATCAGTTCTGCTTCTCGTTTCCCATCCCTGATTTTGCGTTCCATTCTCCGCTTGTATTCACCGATTTCACTAGAAACCTCATTCCTTCTTGCCAGAAGCTCGATCAATTGGTAATCCACCCCATCGATCTCTCCACGAAGCCGTTCCAGCGTGTCTGTCCTTTCTTCCAGTTCCCTCTGGCGGAGAAGTGCATCATATAGGACGAGTGCCACCATTGCCTCGGCAACCGGGATAATCCGGGGACAGATACATGGATCGTGTCTTCCCCGAATGGAAACCTCTTTTTCTCTGCCGAAAATATCCAGTGTCTTTTGTCTCTTTCCGATTGAAGACGTCGGCTTGACGGCAATTTTGATCCAAATCTCCTGACCAGTCGAAATTCCTCCGAGAATGCCCCCCGCATGATTCGTCTTGAATCCGTGTCGGTTCATTTGATCGTTGTTTTCAGATCCCCGCATGCGGGCTACCTGAAACCCTTCACCGATCTCCACGGCCTTTACTGCACCGATCGACATGAGCGCACCGGCGATCTCTGCATCGAGTTTCTTGAACAC
The DNA here is from genome assembly GCA_011773445.1 of Pseudomonadota bacterium. GTDB lineage: Bacteria > Desulfobacterota > BSN033 > WVXP01 > WVXP01 > WVXP01. The sequence continues at coordinate 58,003 of WVXP01000270.1, forward strand.
TGGGTCGCCAAGACCAGGCGGGACATTCCGGGCCAAGACTTCCACGATGCCACCGATGGAGTCCCCCTGGGATTTGTAAAAAAGAACCCTTTCCTCCATCCTTTTCGCAGCATCTTTGTCAGGGCACCGGAGGGGATTCTTCTCGATCTCTTCAAGATCGACGGCTTGGGCTGTGATACCATCTACCTCTTTGGTATAGGCGATAATCTGGATCTTTTCCTTTGCCAGCTCTCTTTTGGCCAGTGCACCGGCAGCTACCCGGGCGGCTGTCTCCCTGCCGGATAACCGTCCCCCTCCCCGGTGATCCCTGATGCCGTATTTTTTCAGGACGGCATATCCCGCGTGGCCAGGGCGAAACACTTCTCTCAGAGCGTCATAGGCCTCTGAATCCTGGTGCCTGTTGGGAATGAGCAGGCAGATGGGCGTGCCGAGTGTCTTGCCCTGGAAGACACCGGAGAGGACCTCCACTTGGTCCTCTTCTGCCCTGGGCGTCACCAGTTCACTCTGCCCCGGCCTTCTCCGATCAAGCTCCGTCTGGATGGTTTCAATGTCAAACTCCAAACCAGGCTTAACCCCATCGATGACGACACCAACGGCCTTACCATGGCTCTCACCAAAAGTAAGGATTTTGAATCGGTCACCAAAACTGTTTGCCATGCTTCAATCTCCACCGGTCTCGTGGCCTGCCTGTCTTGCATTAATTAGTTGCCACTGAAAAACCCTTTCCGCTCCTTGAACGAAGTTTCTGACCCGTTCTAAGGCTCCCTGCGTTCGACCTCCTAAAATCTCCGCCTTCGGCGGATCAGACAGTAGGAGCTCGCCCCTTCGGGGACGCTCCGGTCCCCAAGACGGGTCGCCCCAGAAACTTCGTGATGTTCGCTCCACGGCCATTTTTCAGTGACCACTAATTAGTCCATGGGAACTCACCAGGGTCAATATCCTTTCAACCGTTTCATTGACGCCGAGGCCGTCCCGATCAATCGTAAAGTCACTATGGGTACGGTAAAGCTGCTCCCTGAATCGAAAAAGTGTCTCCAGTGTCTTCCAAGGATCTTGCGTCTTAAGGAGCGGTCTTTCGTTCTGATGGCCGATTCGATGAAAGATAGCCTCAAGGGATAAGGTCAGATGAATCAAGAGCCCCCGCCTCTTGAGACAATCAACGTTTTGTCGATCAAGCACAACCCCACCTCCGGTGGCAATGACGCATCGCTGCCGTTTGGCAATCCCTTCCACCACCTTCCTCTCTGTCTCTCTGAACGAAGCCTCTCCATGTTTCGCAAAAATCGTCGCAACAGACATGGAATAGCTCTCCTCTATGAGTGAATCCGTATCGATGAAGGACCATTTCAGCCTTCCGGCCAATTCCTTGCCAATGCTCGTCTTTCCTACTCCCATGAAACCGATGAGAACCAGATTCACTCTAACTCCTCCAGAAGAGCCCAGAAAGCGGGGAATGATTTGTTGACGCATTCCGAATCTCGAATGACGATCTCCGGTACTCGTAACCCGGCAACCGCAAAAGCCATGGCCATCCGGTGGTCCATGTAAGTCTCGATTTCTGCTCCATGAGGACGGCCTCCCCGGACTGTCAGACAATTGTCGCCTACGGTCGCCTGGATTCCCAGTTTTTCAAGCTCCTGTTTAAGAGAAGCAAGCCGGTCAGTTTCCTTATACTGCAGGTGCTCAATTCCCGATACGTGTGTTGTGCCCTCGGCGAAGGCTGCCACGACGGCAAGGGTCTGGACTGAATCGGGCATCGTCTTCATATCAACATCGACACCACGGAGAGAACCTCCAGTAACCTCCACAGAGCTGTCACCGTAACTGACCCGACACCCCATGGCCTCCAGAACGTCCAGCAATCCCCTGTCTCCCTGTTTGGTACAGGGATTAATCCCTCTCACCCGGACTCGGCCCCCGGTTACAGCAGCGGCTGCAAAGAAATAGGACGCACTTGAAAAATCGCCCTCAATCATGTATTCCCTCCCCAAATAAGAACCGGGCAGCACACGGAAGATCCGGTAATTCTCATGAGTCACCTGTGCGCCAAAATCTCTCATGATTGCCATGGTAAGATCCACATAGGACTGGGATACCAAGCTTTCCGTCACTTCCACCTCGACCCCTTCCCTGGCATAGGGACTGGCAAGGAGGATGGAGGAGAGAAACTGGCTACTCTTACTCCCTCGAAGCTTTGTTTTGCCGCCCTCGAATTGCCCCCCTTCAATCACAACTGGAGGACAGCCGTTTCGATTCAGTGATCGCGCGACGATCCCTAAGGGCCTTAGGGCGTCGAGGAGATCTTGAATCGGACGCTCGCGCATTCGCTGACTTCCGTCGATCACCACCCGCCTCCCGCAGAGGCTGGCAGCCGTTGTCAAAAAGCGAACTGCCGTTCCGGCCCCGCCGAGAGAGATCGGTTCTGTGGGTACAAAAAGCTTACCTCCCATACCCCGGATGAGAAGACCCTGCGGTGTCTCTAGGAACTTCGCTCCGAGGGCCTCAAGGCCCTGGAGCATGTGGGCGGTATCCGCGCTCCGAAGGTGGTTTTTCAACAGAGTTTCCCTGCAAGCCAAGGCGCCGATCACAAGGGCCCGGGCCGTATAGCTCTTTGAGCCGGGAACGGTGATTTCAACATTAAGCCTGGAAAGGGGTCTAATTGTCCGTTTCTTCACCTTGCAAACATCCTCGGGCTGTCTGCTCCATCAGCGCCAGAGGAGCATTCTTTCCAGTCCAGCGTTCGAACTGGGCCGCCCCCTGATGCAGAAACATTTGAAATCCCGAAACGGTTCGACATCCCTGCTTTCTGGCTTCCCTCAGAAGTCTGGTTTCCATGGGGTTGTAAATGGTGTCGAATACAAGATGCCGGGGCCGCAACAAATCCGAGGGAATCAAATTTTCATCAACCTCAGGAACCATTCCAACTGGAGTGCCATTGACGAGAATGTCTGTTTCTTCCAGAATCTTCCCGAAATCGGCTTCCCCAATAACTACTCCTCCAATTGGACAAGAGGAGATTTTCCGAAAATCTGCGAGGAAATGGTCCAGCCTCTTCCGGGTCCGACCGAGGACAGTCAAGGATTTCGGCTGTCCATACATCTCAGCACCGGCGGCGATGGCTCTTGCCACACCACCAGCCCCCAGGATAGTCCATCGTTTTTCTTGAAGATCACGGCACGCCGCCTGTAGTGCCTTCCAGGCACCGTACACGTCGGTATTTGTCCCGAACCATTCTCCGCTTTGCCGATACACGGTATTCACCGCCCCCATCCTCCTCGATTTCTCGTCCACATTGCCCAGAACAGGGATGATCCGCTCTTTGTGGGGGATCGTCACGCTGAATCCCTCAACCCCGATGGACGCAAGATCATGGATCAGATTTCCGAAATCCCGAACTTGAAAAGGTACATAGACAGCGTCGTAGCCCACCGCCGCAAAAGCCGCGTTATGAATATTCGGCGAAACAGAATGGGAGACAGGATTTCCAATCACACCGAATACACGGGTCCCCCGATGGATCTGATGGGCCCGATAGATTCCTTTCAAATCTCTTGCGGGGATCTGACCTGGTGCTGACTCTTTCCCCTCTTCGAGGGCCCCAAAGGTCAAATACCCGCCCGCCCGAAGGGTGAGAATCCGGCTCGGTAGTCCGAAGGATCCCATGCAAAAGGCGATCGTCTTTTCTGCTCGCCCTTCCAGGAGCCTGAGAATCCTCACATTATCGACAAAATCGTTGGCCAGGGTCACGACTTTGAGGATATTTCCATCCCACGAAGCCATCTTTTTTAGGATAGTCCTCAAGTCGTGAGGGGTTTCCGCAAAGTTATGATAGGAAACAATGACTCTTGTGCTTGCCCCCTTTTTTCTCAGGAGAGATCCAATCAAATGAGGCGGTGTGTCCCACTCCACATCGATGAAGTCAGGATCGTAGCCCAACGCTTCTTCTAGCAAATGGGTGCGCGAGATCTCCTCTCCCTGAAAAGACCCGCCTTGCCGCTCTGGCCGAAGGGCTACAATGGAAGGTTTCCTTTTCCTTCTGAGCAACGGAACCCACGCTTCCCGAGGCAGCAAATCCAACCGGATTTCAATACAGTCGGCCATCTTTTCCGCTCTTTCCAAGTCACGCAGTGCGTCGTGCTTTGTCGAAGCCGCGATGGGTATGGCGATCACGCCTGTACCTCCCTGAACGCCTCCCGAATTGATTCGTCCGGAACAGCCTTTCTGACAACCGCATCTCCGATGGTCGTAGGGAGGACGATAGCGATTCGCCCATCTTCAGCTTTTTTGTCCGAAACCATCAGGCCGAGTATCTTCTCTGTATCGTAACCCCTGGGAATCCGGGTGGGGAGATCATATCGTCTCAACAGGTTGATGATCCTTTTGTTGTCCTCGTGAGAAAGTGCCCCCATCCTGGTTGAGAGGATGGTTTCCACCGCCATTCCGATGGACACAGCCACACCGTGAGGAACACGGTAGTTCGTGTAGGCTTCGACCGCGTGTCCGACTGTGTGACCAAAGTTGAGGATTCGTCGGAAGCCCGTGTCGTTCTCGTCCGCCATGACCACATGACTTTTAATCCGACAACACCTGGAAACCATCTCCTCCAAAACCTTTGGTTGACGCTCGGAAATAGCGTCATGACAGTCTTCCAGAAGCTGAAACAATTCACGGCTCCTTACGACGGCGGATTTAACAACTTCTGCCAGGCCATTCCGAAATTCATCTTCAGAAAGGCTTTCGAGGATTGACGGGTCAACATAGACGCGGCGGGGTTGGTAGATAGTTCCCAAAAGATTTTTCCCATGAGAAAGGTCAATTCCATTTTTTCCTCCAAGACTGCTGTCCACCTGAGCGAGAAGCGTTGTGGGTACCTGCGCGCAAGGAATGGAACGCATATAGAGGGAGGCCACAAAACCTGTGACATCCCCCACCACCCCTCCTCCCAGAGCTATAAGGCCCGATTTCCTGTCAAATCCTTTCTCGAACAGCTCTCCAAAGACCCTGCTAACCGTTTCCCATCGTTTGGATGCCTCTCCTGGCTTGATGACGATCACGTCGGCTCTAATCCCGGCACGGGTCAGTTGTTGGTGCAGACGATACCCCACCAAATTCTCTACCCTGGTGTCCGTGATTATCCCTAGCCGATTTCCGAGGGGTCTCTCCTTCAGATCATCCACGAGGAATTGAATGAGTCCGAACCCAATGAAAATCTCAGACAACTTTTCTTCTCTCTTGAGAATCAGATCAATCTTTTCCATCCGGTTAAGCATCCTTCCCCATGAGTCTGGCGAGTTGACGAAGATCATTCATCAGCTTCCGGAATCGATCCGGTTTCAATGATTGGCTGCCATCGGAGAGCGCCCTTTCGGGCCACGGGTGGACTTCGATAAGAAGGCCATCGGCCCCCGCCGCAACCGCCGCCATGGAGAGGGAAGAAACATATTTCCAGTCTCCAGCCGCGTGGCTTGGATCAACGATGACCGGCAAGTGGGTTTTTTCTTTGAGAACAGGAACAGCGCTGATGTCCAACGTGTTCCGTGTGGACGTCTCAAAAGTCCGGATTCCCCGCTCGCAAAGTATCACCTTCCCATTTCCCTCAGACAAGATATACTCAGCCGACATGAGAAACTCTTCGACACTTGTCATCATGCCTCGTTTGAAGAGCACGGGTTTACCAACGCAGCCCACTTCTTTTAGGAGAGAAAAATTCTGGGCGTTCCGAGCACCGATCTGGAGAATATCGGCATAGCTGGCCACCAGATCCACATCCTGGGGATTCGTCACTTCGGTCACCACCGAAAGTCGAAACCTCTCGCGGGCTTTGGCCAAAAGCTTCAGTCCCTCTTCACCGAGTCCTTGAAAGCTGTAAGGGGAAGTCCTCGGCTTAAAAGCACCTCCTCGCAGAATAGAGGCACCCGCCTCGCTTACCGCTCCAGCCGTTTCCATCAGTTGCTCTTCGCTCTCCACGGCACAGGGGCCAGCCATGACCACGACCCGTCCATTCCCTATCTCGATATCATTGACTTTCAAATAACTCTTTACTTTTTTTGTCTCTCTGCTGGCTAACTTATAGGGAGAAGATATGGGAACGACTCGTTCCACGCCTGAAAGACACTCAACGACCTGGAGACGATGCCTCCCCCTCCCGTTTCCTATCGCGCCGATAACCACTCCTTTTTCATCCTCGATTCGATGGCATTCATAGTCGAGGGCGCGGATTCGCTCCATCACTTCTTCAACTTCTTCAGGGGTCGCTTTTTCCTCCATAATCACCAACATCGCTACTCCCTCCAAAAGAAAAGCCGTGGGGAAATATCCCACGGCCGTCAAACAAAAATGCCGTGGGCAACATCGATCTGCCCACGGCTTCTGGATTTACCTGCTGATGTTTCTAGCCCCAGCCGAATGGGCAGACCATGGCGGCAAAGTAATAAAAAAACAGGTAAAAAGCTTTCCCAAAGGTCATCACCATGACACCCATTGACTAGAGTGAGATACTACTTACTACAGGGAAAACAAGATGTCAATACCCTTATTTGAAAAAATATGTGAAATGCACTTAGGCAAAAATACTCGTTCAGAGGCTCTCCAAGCGAAAATAGGTCGTTTTCTCATCCTTTCGGGCATGTCTTCCAGGTCGATTCTGTCCGGGCCCATGACGGCCCTCTTATCAAAGCCCCTGAAAGTGGCCTCCTCGATCGTGTTCCATTTCAACGTCATATGCCTTTCTCAAGTAGCTGTGCTCCACATTGGTGAACTCGATCAAAATCTCTAATTTATTGAAGGCCTCCCCTGAATCGATCGATTGATTGGCCAGCTCGACACCTTCATTGAAATCCCTAGCCCTTCCGGCTATTACAAAGACGGCCGCTGCGTTCAAAACGGTGACATCTCGTCGTGCTCCACGACCCCCTGCCAGAATTTCCCTGATGATCCCGGCATTTCGCTCCCTGTCCCCGCCTTTGATCTCGACCAGTCTTCGTCTTTTTATCCCAAGATCCTCAGGCTTGATGATATAGCTCTTTATTTCCCCATCCTTAAACTCCGTGACCTTGGTCTTTCCAGTGATGCTGATTTCATCCAGAGTATCTTCCCCGTGGACAACAAGGCCCCGCTCGATCCCGAGATTTTTCAGAACTGTTGCCATTGTCTCCGTCAAGCCCGGCTCGTAGATACCGAGTACCTGTATCCGTGCTCCTGCAGGATTGATAAGGGGATCCAGAAGATTGAAGATAGTCCGAAGGCCGATCTTCTTCCGGATGGCAATGATATGTTCGAGGCCACTCTGCACCAAAGGCTCATAAAGAAAACAGATACCCACTTCTTGGATACACCTTTCCAGTTGAGTGACTGTCATATCAAGGTTGATCCCCAGTGCCTCAACGACATCTGCGGATCCACAAAGAGGGGAACCAGACTTTCTTCCATATTTGGCAATCTTTAGGCCACCTCCGGCCAAAACCAAGGCCGTTGCCGTTGAGATATTGAATATATTTGTTCCCTTAACTGATCGCTTTGCAGTACTGAGGATTGTCTCTCTTTCGACTGTGATTTCCTCTCGATCCACAGATACAACTTCATCCCCAATGTTGATCACTGACGCTTTATCCTTGATTACCCTTGCCGCTCCCGTTATCTCTTCAGGCGTCTCCCCCTTCATCCTTAATGCTGTAATCAATGAGGCGATTTGCTCAGGACATGCACTCCTCGTCGTAATCTCCTTCATCACCTGTCCCATTTCTCCTTCCGTCAGATCTCCTTTTGAGACCACTCTGCTAATGGCTTCTTTGATCATCATCCTCCTCCTTTCAGATGGGCTAGAATCTTTAAGAAATAAAAAAGCCGTGAACTCTTCTGAATAGCTCACGGCTTTTTATTGCCAAAGGAAAGGCCGTGAGCAAGGGATTTGCCCACGGCCTCAATCATCGATTCAGTCTATTGGTCATTCGCCTACATCGGGCAAACCCCTCCCTCTTTTTCCCCACCACCAATAAAGACCGTTTTCATCAATCATCGCGATTCTCTGAGATTCCTTCTTGGGATAAAACTGCATACCAGAGGAGTAACCCTTTTGTCAACAAAAAAATCTTCCGCTGTGTTTAGTCCCCCTTCAGATCAGCAACCATTTCAAATCTGTATTGGCAGCCCCTCGTCTCAACCCCCATTGATGAAGTGTTCGACCATCTGATAGGCCTCATCGTCCGTGAACTGTCGGGG
>WVXP01000026.1:0-7566 GCA_011773445.1 Pseudomonadota bacterium
AATCCCTTTTCTCGGCTTTTGTCTGATGAAAGTGGAAAAGGAGCGCTCTTCGCTGCTCAAAAGCTTTTCTGGGTGCTATCAGTTGTCGGTTGTCAGTGGTCAGTTGTAACGATCCATTCACGTCATTCGATTGAAAATCAAATTCCCTGGGCCCGTTACTTGAATACCCGTGGATGCGCAAATCTTAGTCTTTAAACAACGAACCACGGACGACGGACCACGAGCACCGACTTTTGGTCCAGAGCTTCCTTTCCCACTTTCTGGTGAGATACCCTGGAAATGAATTCGACACAAGTGGTCTAAAGGGATTTGGGCAACAGCCCGTCCCCACCTGTCCGCCAACGGCGAGAAGGAGGGAGCGAAGGGATATGAGGGTTCAAGCAAAAGATTCAAAACTGTCGTAAAACATCGGAAGGTTACGAACTTCCTGCTTTGAAAACTCAGAAAACTCCAAGGGAGAATCTCCTTGACAGGAAATAGGAATTCCACGATATTCTGTATAGGTCCTGAGCATTGAGAGGCTCCGGGAAGGCCTAGGGGAGTGATTTTCTCTTTGCCCATCGAAAGAGGACGATGGGCAAAAGCAGCTGGAGTGCCCATAGCATAAACGATCGCGGTCGGGAAGAAGATGGAGGAAAACGGTGAAGGGTAGGAAGATCCGAATTTTGGTGGCAAAGCCTGGACTCGACGGCCATGACCGTGGGGCTAAGGTGATGGCTTTTGCCTTAAGGGATGCAGGAATGGAGGTTATCTATAGTGGTCTTCATCAATCAGTAGATCAAATCATCAACGCAGCTATTCAGGAAGACGTCGATGTCATCGGTCTCAGCATCATGTCCGGAGCTCATCTCCCGATCTGTCAGAAGCTGGTTGACAAAATGAAAGAGAAAAAGATGGACGATGTACTTATCGTCGTTGGGGGTGTGATCCCCAAACGAGACGTTCCCAAGTTGAGAGAACTCGGGATTGAAGGTGTCTTTCCGGGGGGAACCCCTTTTGAAGAGTCGATTCGATGGATTCAGGAGCATGTGAGGAAGGCATAAAGAAGAGAGACAGGGTTGAATGCTAAAGGCGGAAGAATCAGTGATAGACTAAAGACGTAAGCCGAGAGGCGCAAGGGACAGAGAGTACAAGGCGTAGGGCCAAAGAGTCAGGCCTCAAGGCATAAGGCGCAGGGCCTGAACTGCTAGTTTGAAGGCCATAGGTTTGAAGCAGGGCTGATAGCTGACAGCTGGATAGTTTGGAGGTGCGGCATGGGTGTTGCCAAATACATCAAGAATGAGAAGGACCAAATCGAGGAAGTGATTTTGCAGTCTGGTATCCATGTCAAGCCGGTTTACACACCGAAAGACCTTGAGGAGATGGGCTTCGACTACGAGAAGGACACGCCGGATCCCGGTCAGTACCCCTTTACGCGAGGGATTCATCCTTTGGGTTATCGTTCAAGGGCCTGGACAACGAGACAGTATTCAGGCTTTGGGACCCCGAAGGAAACCAACGACAGATTCAAATTTCTCATCTCCCATGGACAGACCGGCCTGAATGTGGCCTTTGACCTCCCTACGCAGATGGGCTACGATTCCGATGACCCTATGGCCGAAGGTGAGGTCGGACGGGTGGGAATGGCCGTCGATTCCCTTCAAGACTTCGAGATTGCGTTCAAGGATATCCCCCTCAACAGAATTGGAAGCGGTTTGACCATCAACGCTGTTGCCTCGATTATGCTAGCCATGTATCAGGCAGTTGCCGAGAAGTACGGTTTTAAGAGGGCAGAAATCAGCGCGACTCCCCAGAATGACATTCTTAAAGAGATGATCGGCCGTGGAGCTTGGATATTTCCGGTTGAACCCGCTGTCCGTCTCATTGGGGACACCATTGAATACTCCATGAAGGAAATGCCTCGGACGAATCCAGTCAGCGTCTGCGGCTACCACATCCGCGAGTCTGGAGCGACACCGGTTCAGGAAATCGCCTATGCCATCCAGATTGCCAACGCTTATATCGATGAAGTCCTGAGGAGGGGACACGATGTAGACGATTTTGTCGGGCGGTTTTCTTTTAACATCAATATCTTTGGGAATCTCTGGGAGCAAGTAGCGAAATTCCGCGCCGCCCGTAAGCTGTGGGCCAGTAATCTTCGAGAACGTTATGGAGCTGGCAAGAAGGACCAAAGGGTGCTCTTCTTTCGGGGTCTCTTTGGGGGCGGAGGATACGGTCTGGCGAAAAAACAGCCCGAAAACAACATCATCCGAGGCGCCTACTACGCCTTGGCTGCAGCTCTAGGTGGCGCTCAGACAACAGCTCTCTGCTCCTTTGATGAGGCGTACACCATCCCGACCCCACGGGCCGCACTGCTCTCACTGCGGACACTCCAGATGCTGATGGACGAAATTGGCCTTCGGGATACGGTCGATCCCCTGGCTGGATCTTACTTTATTGAGACCCTGACAAAGCAGATGGAAGAGAAGATCCGAGAAGAGATAAAACGGATCGACGACCTGGGCGGGATGATCAAGGCTGTCTCGTCTGGCTATGTTCAGAGAGAGGTGGCGCGCCAGGCCTACGAATTTGAGAAAGGCGTTCAAAATGGCGAGTTGCTTAAAGTGGGCGTCAATATTTACACGGATGGAGAAGAGGAAGATGTTGAGCTCCACGAATATCGGTGGGAATCCGCCGAGGAACAGCTACGGGGTCTCAAGGAAGTTAGGAGAAGGCGTGGTAACAAAGAGGTGACAAGAAGCCTCAAGGATCTGGAAAAAGCGAGCAAGGAGAGAACGAATGTCATGCCTTACCTCTTAGAATGCTGCAAATCCTACGCGACCGTTGGAGAAATGGCGGGTGTCTTCAGAGAGGTTTTTGGAGAGTTCAAAGAACCGACTATATTCTAAAGAGAATCTCTGAAATACCGGAAAGGGCCCCTCGTCGCGAATCAGAAGCTCGCTCCGAAGCCGTTCGTTGCTGGCTGTCAGTAGCTCGCTTTTTGAAATAGTTCACGAGATTCAATAACAAGCGACATGCCTCGACCCATGTCCTGAATTTATGAATCCTGATCTCGGAACAAAAAAGTAAGGACCACGTATCAGGGCATTCGCCCTTACAGCTCCTTTTTCCGGTGCTATGCAAAAAACCTCAGGGTTCTCATGACGCGTCTCTCGGAGGTCGTGTTCATCCCATGGGTGTTTTTTGGTTTTGTGTCAAAGGTTTTACTCGAAGGACCAAGCCAGTGGTGGAATTCACGGGGGCAACGAATCGCTGACGGCTATTGGCCGAATGCTTGTGAAGAAGGCGTATCCAATGATCAATGTGGGTCAGTGGATCCAAAAATGGAGCACAATCCAGCCTAAGAAGAAGGCCCTCATTTTTGAGGGGGGTTCTTTCACATACCGTCAACTGAGTGATCGTATCCACCAACTCTCTAATGCACTGTTGGGAATGGGTGTGAAAAAAGGGGACCGTATTGCTCTCCTCCTTTATAATTGTAACCAGTATCTTGAAGCCTATTTCGCAATTTCCAGGATCGGAGCCATTGCGGTACCGCTCAATTATCGATTGGCGCCACCTGAGTTGGAGTATCTGCTTTGCAACGCTAGTGCTGAAACACTCATCTTCGACGGAGAATTTGTTGAGACCGTCAAGTGGCTCTGTCAAAAGATTCCTGTAAAAGAAGGGCGCTATATGGGCGTGGGCGTTGAGATTCCTGGCTGGTCTCTTGATTATGAGCGAGTCATCGCACAGAACACACCCGAGACTCCTGATTTTCCATGGGAAGTGACTGGAGAAGACCCACACCTGATTATGTACACTTCGGGAACGACCGGGCTGCCCAAAGGCGCGGTCCTTCCCCATCAAAAGACCTTCTATAACTGCCTCAATGCAGATATCTTTTTTGAACTGAAACCGACTGACGTCATGCTGATCGTCGTTCCCCTGTTTCATTCAGCCGGTCTCGTGATAACGGCGAGCCCTACGTACTACCAAGGAGGAACTGTGGTCCTTCACAGGCGGTTCAATGCGCGACAAATTTTGGAAGATATCGAAGGTTACCGTGTGAATAAATTCCTGGCCATCACGACCATGTATAATTTCATTCTTCAGAGGGAAACCATAAGTCGTTATGATCTCAGTTCTCTCGAAACATGCTATGTCGGAGGAGAAAGGGTCCCGCCTTCTCTCGTCGAGGAATATCGAGAGCATGGGATCCGTCTTCGGCAGATTTTTGGTCAGACGGAGACCTCCATTCTACTCTGGACGACGGAAGAAGATGCGATGAATAAGACAGGAACCGTTGGCAAACCGGTCCCTCACGGGGAGATCCGGTTGGTCGATTCCCTAGGGAGAGACGTCAGGATGGGCGAGGTCGGTGAGATCATCGCTCGAGGTCCGATCCTCATGAAGGGTTATTGGAACAGCCCGGAGCTGACAGAGAAAACCATACGGAATGGGTGGCTCCACACCGGGGATCTCGCCAAGATGGATGAGGACGGCTGTTTCTACATTGTTGATCGGAAGAAACATATGTATATCAGTGGTGGCGAGAATGTTTATCCAGCGGAGATTGAAAAGATCTATTCTGCCCATCCGAGGGTTTTCGAGGTGGCCGTGGTCGGCGTACCCGACGAAAAATGGGGCCAGGTTGGTAAGGTCTTCATTGTCCTGAAGGAAGGATCGTCAATGACCGAGGAGGAGGCTCTCCAGTATTGCGAGGGGAAGGTGGCTCGGTTTAAGATACCGAAACACTGTCAGTTCGTGAAGGTCCTCCCCAAAACCGAGAGTGGAAAAATCAAGAAGTCGTCTTTGAGAGAGATCTCCCCTGAATTCCGATCGCCCTAGGGTTTGGCGTTGCTGAGATTCTCCGCCATGGATTCTTGCGACCTGTTCAGTAGATTGCTAAGGCACCCACGAGGAGACCAGAGATGAAATACAAAGTTGGAATCGATGTCGGCGGCACATTCACGGATTTTCTACTCGCCCACGAAAACGGAACCTCAGAGATCTTCAAGGTCCTATCGACTCCTGATGATCCGTCTATCGGATTGATGAATGGTCTCAGTGAGATGGCAAAGAGCAAAAGGGTCGCGCTGGAGGATTTCATCAAGGACGTGGATACCATCGTGCATGGAACAACAGTGACAACCAACGCCGTTCTGACATGTCGGGGAGCCAAAACAGGGCTACTCACGACCAAGGGCGTCCGAGATGCCTTGGAAATGAGAAGAGGGATTCGGGAAGAGCAGTACAACAACCACTATAAGAACGTGACCCCCCTGGTGCCTCGCTTTATGAGAATTTCCATAGAAGAACGTCTGGACTATCAGGGGGGCGAATTAACCCCCCTCAAGGAGTCCGATATCGAGGCAGCTCTTGATCTGTTTGAACAGGAAGAGGTTGAGGCCATCGCGATCTGTTTCATGAACTCCTTTGCCAATGCCGACCATGAGCGGAAGGCTGCCGAGATTGTTACCCGAAGGATACCCGATGCCTATTTGACGAATTCAAGCACCCTTCTACCCTCGATTAGATTCTATGACCGGATCAGTACGACAGTCCTGAACTCCTACGTGGGGCCCATATTACGGAGCTATTTGAAGAATCTCCTCAAAAAGCTGCATGACGTGTCTTTCAAAGGGGTTCTTCTTATAATGCAGTCCAATGGTGGTGTGATTTCGCCAGAGAACGCGATCGAAACCGCCGCGGTCACGCTTCTCTCCGGTCCTGCCGGGGGTCCTGTCGCAGGGATTTCATACACGTCCATTCAGGGATACGAGGATTGTATTACGGTTGATATGGGGGGGACGAGTTTTGACACCTCCCTGATCAAGAATCGGACTCCCGTAGTGACGACTGAGGGCGAGATCAACCGTCTCCGCCTCGCCCTTCCAATGCTCAACATTGTCACGATTGGAGCGGGAGGGGGAAGCATCGGTTGGATCGACGAAGGGGGCCTATTACGGATGGGACCTCAAAGTGCAGGGGCCAAACCCGGTCCCGCTTGCTACGACCTCGGAGGGGAACTTCCCACATGTACCGATGCCGATCTGGTCCTCGGTTACCTCGACCCGGATTACTTTGCCGGGGGAAAGATGCATCTCAATAAGAAGAGGGCAGAAAAGGCCATCGAAGAGCACGTTGCCAGGAAGCTGAAAATGGATCATCTTGAGGCGGCTGCAGGCATGTATGAAGTCATCAACGTCAACATGGCTGCCGGTGTGCGGGAAGTTTCTGTCAAACGTGGCCATGATCCTCGGGATTTTCCCATGGTTATTGCCGGAGGAGCAGGTCCAAATCATGCCTGTATGATTGCCTTGGAACTCGAAATCCCGATTATGATCATTCCCAAGGAATCATCGATCTTTTGTGCAGCCGGGATGCTGATGTCTGACCTTCAACACAATTTTGTTCGAACATATGTGGCCAATTTGGACGATATGGACTTGAAGAGGTTCAAGGATCTTTTTCATGAGATTAAAAAAGAGGGCGCAATGCTCCTAAAGTCAGAACACATTCCTCCAGACCGGGTGGAGTATGTTTATTCGCTGGATATGCGATACATCAAACAATACCATGAAGTGAATGTGACGATTACAAAAGAGGAGATCGAGAAGGGTAGTATCGTTTCGATGGCCAAGAAATTCCATCCCGAACACGACCGACTTTTCGGCTACTCCTTGGAAGAGGAAGGGACGCCCATTGAGCTCATTAACATGCGGTTGGTCTGCATCGGAAGATCGGAAAAGCCAAAATTCATTGAGGAGAAATACGATGGGTCGGATCCTTCTAGCGCTCTGAAGAATAAGCGAGATGTTTACCTTCCCCTGAAAAGAGAATTCAAAGAAGTGGATGTCTTCGACGGCCATAATCTTCGTTACGGAAACAAGATTGAGGGACCGGCCATCATCGAGCAGGTCAACACCACGACTTTCGTCACACCTGAATACAGTGTTATCTGCGACCGTTATGGTAGCTATACAATGTACCTTAAGGAGAGAGAGGCCGAATTCATCGGGAGGATCGTCCCATGAGAGACGTCAAGATCGACAAAATTCTCGTTTCGGTGTTTCAGAGACGGTTCAAGTCTATTACTGAGGAGATGAGCATCGCCCTCACCCGAACAACGCGATCCCCGATCCTTTGCGAGGCAAAGGATTTCGTGACAGGGCTATACGACGCCAAGGGCAAAATGCTTGAGCAGACTGAGAATCTCCCCATCCTTGCCTTTTCTCTTGGCCCCGTGTGCGAATATATTGTCAACTACTTCGGCGAGGAGATTTATCCGGGTGATGTGATTTTTCACAATGACGTCTTCTCTATGGGTAATCAGAATAACGATGTTGCTGTCTATAAGCCTATCTTCTTCAAAGATGAACTTGTGGCCTGGTCAGCTTGCAAAGGCCACCAGGCCGACGTTGGGGGAGCGGTTCAGGGTGGATACAATCCCCAGGCCATCGAGGTTTTCCAGGAAAGCCTCAGGATCCCACCTGTCAAAGTCTATGAAAAGGGGAAGCTAAGGAAGGATGTCTGGGGACTCGTTTTCGCTAACATCCGTCTGAAGATTGTTGAGGAGGATAT
>WVXP01000026.1:7591-58212 GCA_011773445.1 Pseudomonadota bacterium
CTATTCGATTCGACCGAGAAGATGATGCGGGCTGAGATCCGAAGCATTCCGAATGGGGTTTACGCCGGCGAGGCAACGGGCTTCTACGATGGAAGGACCCCTGGCTCGAAATACACGATCCGGGTTAAGATCACCGTGGAGGACGACCATGTCACGTTCGATTACACGGATACGGATCCACAGACTTCTGGATTTGTGAACGGGACATACACGTCGAGTGCCTCGGCTACGCTTCTCACTTTCCTCCAGATGGTTAACCCTGACATCCCTCATAACGATGGAATGGTTCGTCCTTTGGACATTGTTATCCCGGAGGGGACCATTCTCAACGCTGCCTATCCAGCGGCGACGACCTACGGGAACCATTTATGCCCGATCAATGCCAACGCGATCATGAGGGCCCTTAGCCCAGTGATCCCTGCACGTGTGACCGCGGAGTGGAATGCCCTCCTCTGTAGCCTGACCACGGGAAACGACCCGAGGAAAAACGCTCCTTACGTGGATATCGGGTTCATGGGGCTCAAGGGCGGTTCAGGGGCGATTCAGGGTACAGATGGCTATGATCATATCGGTATGATCGACGCTTCCGGAGGTGTCCTGGACCAGGACTATGAGATGTTCGAGCAACAAACCCCCCATCTACTCCGACAGCACGAGTACTGGAGGGACTCTGCTGGGGCTGGTCAGTGGCGAGGTGGTCTCGGTGTGGTGACGGTCTTTGAGATCGGCGGGGAGAATACGAAAGTGGTGACCTTCGGCGAAGGCGATGTGGAGGCTCCTTTGGGAGTTCATGGCGGGAAGCAAGGCACACTGAACAAGATCGAGCTTCACTATCCAGAGGGTAAGCTCTACCAGTGTACCACGAAGGATCTGGTTGAAAACGTCCCCCCAGGAACCATCTACTACCAAGAGGCAGGGGGTGGTGGCGGGTATGGGGATCCTTACAAACGCCCGATCGAGAAGATTCGGGAGGAGGTAAGAAACGGAATCATTTCTGTCGAGAAGGCACGCGATGATTACGGGGTGGTGATCCATCCGGAAACTCTCGAGGTCGATATGGAAGCAACCCTTGCCATTCGGGGATAGTTTCTGCCGACATGGTCTTTTGCTGTTGGGCGTGGGATAATTATTGGAAAGAGGCTGAAAAGTCGCCCTCGCTGCTTAGAATCTTTTTTCGACGATTCTAAGACTCAGCTGCACCGCAAATCCAAAACTTTCCGCCTGTGGCGGATCAAATCCCGCCGAGGGTGGGGTTGCCGTTATGCCTCGCCGAGAATAGCGAGCGAAAAAATCTTGATTCGCGCTCAGAGCTACCTTTTTCAGTCTTCGAGAGAAAGTACCTAGCTTATAAGCTCAGGATATCGCTAGAGGGAGGGGAACGAATAAATGATCAGATTAGAGAAAATACTCGTTCCAACGGATTTTTCAGAATCTTCGAAAGAGGCCCTGTGCTATGCAGGTGCCCTTGCGGAGCGATATAAAGCAAGGGTCCTTCTGCTCCATGTCTTGGAATCTGACTTGATGGCCCCTTTTCGAGCCATCGAGGGAGGTCAGGATCTTACGGTGAAACTGAAGGCTAACAAGCAAAACTACTTAGAAGGCCTGATAAAACTAGAAGATTTGGCGGACATTGAGGTTGAGTCGCGTATTGTGGAGGGGACACCAGCCTATGAGATCATCGAGGCTGCAAAAGACTACGGGGCTGAGCTGATTGTTCTCGGCACCCACGGGCTGAGCGGCCCGCAGCGCGTCTTTTTTGGTAGTGTTGCCGAACGGATTGTTCGGACAGCGCCGATTCCAGTTCTTACCGTGAGACGACCCGAACATGGATTCGTGGAGTGCTCTATCGGAGCGAGGCGCGTTGTGGGGTTGAAAAACATTCTCATGCCGACGGATTTCTCTGAACCCTCTGCCTATGCTGCGCGCTACGCCTGCGCACTCGCCAAGGAATACGAAGCACAGCTCCACGTGCTTCATGTGGCCTGGACGGCGACCACAGGCCCAGACAGAGAATTCCTGGAAAAAGAGGTGAAAGCGGAAGCCGAGAATTCTATCGGTCGGTTCATGGAGAAGGAGTGCGACGAGCTCGAGGTCGTCCGAGAAGTGGGGGCTGGCATGCCTTTTCAGGAGATTGTCGCTGAAGCCCGCAAGAAGTCCGCCGACCTCATTGTCATGGGAACCCACGGCAGGACTTTTCTCAAATACGCGCTTCTCGGAAGTGTGACGAGCAAGGTCATCCGGAAGGCCCCATGCCCCGTTCTGACGGTGAGACATCCAAGGCATAAATTCGAAATGCCGTAAGATTCGATTTGGCCGGCATTATCCCTTGCTAATACTCGGCCAATTTTCTCAATAAAGGTGCGAGGTCCGGGACTTTTTCCTGGAGTGCCTTCCATTCCACTTCATAGGCTATATCGACATAGGACCTGGCGTCTGAGGGGGAAAAGCGAATCTTTTCCACTCCCATCTTTTTCATCTCCTCCCACTCTGTGGCAATCGCACGATCAAAATACCCAACCATGTAAGGCTCGAACCAGGCTGTGATGTTCCGAACCTTCTCCTGCAGAGACTGGGGAAAGCTGTTCCAGGTATCAAGATTGATCAGGATGGTGCGGTTCTGACCGTAGAATGGATGATCAATGACTGATTTGCAGACCTCGGCCCAGCGGAGTTGTCTGACACCCATGATTGTCCAGACAGTCCCTTCGACGGTACTGCGTTCCAAAGCTGCTTGAGTTTCAATGAGTGCTACGGGCATAGGGATCGTCTCAAGGGCTCTCATGAAACGCTCATAAAGGGCCATCGTCCGGATCTTCCGCCCCTTTAGATCTTTTGGTGTCTTCACGGGATCTTTGAGCCAGAGGTAATACGGACCGTGCAGCCATCGTCCCAGGTATACGGCATTGATCTTTTTGTGGCGCTCCACCATAAAATCGTAAAACCCTCCGGGCCTTCTCTCCTCCCAGGGGGTGAGCCTGGATAGGGTGAATGCGGCCGTCTCGGGCAGAATCGATCCATAGTCGGTCGCCTCGCTGAAAGCCACCTGGACGGTGCCCGTTCTCAGCGCTTGAAACTGCTTCTGGCGAGAAATGACTTCCGGCCCTCCAAGGTATTCGACACGCAATTCCCCCAACGCGTATTCGTTGATCCGTTTGACCCACTCCACTGTCATCACGGCAAGAGGATGATTCTTTGGTAGAGATGAGACAGCTTTCAATTCTATTTCAGCGGCCACTGCTTTATCGAAAGGGGATGGGCATAGCATGGCGATGGCGGTCATACAGAGGAGAATTTTCCTCACGCCGAACCTCCTTTCATGTTGTACCTTCAGTGGTATATCAACAGAGCGTTACACCCACCCATTTCGTTGGGAGGCAGTGTTTTGAACTGTTTCTCTCATCCCTGAATCGATTGACATACTGTCTCAAAGGTATATATACAGGATACGGTCGAGTTAGCATAATAGGGGTTGCAAGTCAAGTAGCGCCCATCGTGGGGGAACAGGTATCGATATCTCTCCCAGGTTTTGGAAGAAATAAAGGAGTGGATATCGTGAATGAGCCTTGCTTTAAGGAGGGAAAAGGAGGCCCGTTGTCCATTGCAGAACAGAAAATTGAACGATATCTGAGAGATCTGCCACCTGGAGTGCTCAATTTCCGGAGCATCGATTCGGTCGAAATCCTGGGGATGAGACCAGGCACCTACAACCTGAATTTCCACATAAAGGTGAACCAGAGGGAGTTTATCTTTCGTATCAATATTGAACAACAGAGTGGGCTACCCAACCAGATCGAGTATGAATTCATTGTACTGAAGTTTTTGGAGAATCATCGTGTTGCTCCAAAAGCCTATCATTTTGACAACACCAGAAATCACTTCGAGTTTGGAATCCTGATCGAGGATTACCTGGAAGGCCCGCACGTGACCCTCCAAAGGGGAGAGATTCCGGATTTGGCGGAGTTGTTGGCGAGGCTTCATTCTCTTAAGCCTGGGAATATGCCCTTCATAGCCTGGAGGCGCCCGTTGATCCATACTTATCAGTTGGCCCGTAACGACCTGATCGGCTATGAGCGAAAAGGGACATCAGAGAAGGGAACGATCGGCCTGGCAAGAGAGGTTTTGAACAGAGCCGAGGCACTTCTGAGAGATTATGAAGAGCTATTCGACGGAGACAGTCTCAATCACACGGACGTTGTCTGTGACAATTTCATCAAGACACCCGAGGGACTGCGGCTGATCGACTGGGAAAAACCTCGGGTGGACGATTGCAGCTACGATATTGCTTGTTTGTTCTCTGAGCCTGCCCAGCTCTGGTTTTCTCAGAATATCCTGACGCCGGAGAACAGACAGAGGTTCCTCGAAACTTATGCCAGCCTTGCGGGGAAAAGAGCGGATCTTCTTTTCGAGAAGGTGCGGGTCAGAGAACCTCTGGTTTCACTCCACTGGATCCTCTGGGGAGCAGGCAAGCTCTGTGATCTGAAGGAAGGTCGGACGAAACCCGAACTCATGCGGGCTCACGAGGAAAAGTTAGCGCGATATGAGAGAGTGGCGCGGCTGGAGAATATCGAAAAACTCCTGGATTCGATTTGATTTCTCCGGTTTCATGGAGATGTTTCTGGGAAAAGTTGCCCTTCGTCGTTCAGAAGCTCTCCCCCCAGGATGTCATCTGCCAGCAGGCAGTTGGGGTGATTTCTTAGGATCTTACAGAGATTTCATGTTGGATCTACTGTCAGAATAAACCGCTAAAGAGACGAGGAAAGGAGAGATAAATGGCAAAATCGTCGATCATGATGATCGGGATGGGTGATTTAGGAGGACATGTTCTGGAGCTACTGGTGCGAGTTCCAGGGAGCCGTCGGATCGTGACCGCCGATGTCAACGAAGATTGGGGATATCGAAAAACAAACATCGCCGTCTTTGGTGCATCGCAGTTAGGTCACTATCCAGAGGTGGAATTCACGAAAATCGATCTCAACAACTTGGATGAGACGGCTGACAGAATAGGCAAATTTAAGCCAGACATTATCTTCAGTGCGGTCACCCTTCAATCCTGGTGGGTCATCAGTACACTACCGAAGGATGTATTTGAGCGTTTGGACGAGGCGCGGTTCGGTCCCTGGCTCCCCTTGCAACTTACGCTAGTCTATAAGCTCATGCAAGCGGTGAAGGAGACGGGTTTGGACATCCCAGTGATCAACGCAGCCTTCCCGGACGGAGTTCATCCCGTCCTTGACAGGGTTGGCCTGGCACCCACAATCGGGATTGGCAATGTTGCCAATACAATCCCTGCTATCAGGAGTTCGATTGCTTACAGACTGGGTAGGTCTATGAGAGATGTGACGGTCTTTTTTGTCGCGCAACACTATGTGAGTCACTATTTGCCTCGTTTCGGGACTACCGGAGGAGCACCGTGTTATTTGAGGGCCGTGGTCGATGACCGAGATGTGACAAAGGATCTGGACATGAAGCAGGTGTTCCAGGATCTACCGACCCGATTCCGCCGGACTGGCGGCCGTGACGGGCAGATCCTCACGGCTTCTTCAGCGGTAGGGATCATCTTGGCCATGGCCGATGATACGGGTGACTTCATGCACGCCCCAGGTCCTTCAGGGCTGCCAGGAGGATACCCTGTCCGAGTGAACGGTGAAGGTGGAGAGGTCGTTCTCCCAGCAGATTTTTCCCTTGAAGCGGCCGTTGGCATCAACGAGGAGGCACAGCGATACGATGGTATTGATCGCGTCGATGGAGACGGGACCACTTATTTTACCGACCAGGCTGTTGCGATCATGAAGGAGGTGCTGGGCTATGACTGTAAGGTCATGAGGCTTGAAGAAACCGAAGAGCGGGCAAAAGAATTGGGTGCAAAGTTCCAGGAACTGGCAGAGAGATATCGATAGGAGAACGCTCCTTTGGCCCCAGGGCCCGATTGTTCAGTCGCCGAGTGATCTGCACAGAATGATAGAAAGACATTTGGCCCTATCTTATGGGAAAGAGCCATTTTTTGAATCGCGAATTCCGACCAGAACATATCTCTTCAAATAGGGCGGCGAGTTTCTTCGTAACCGGCCCGGGTACCTGTGGAATAACCCTACTATCGAATCTTTTGACGGGTACGATTTTCTCGGGAGAAGAGCAGATCAGAATCTCATCGGCATCCATGAGGGCTTCGGGTTTCACCCGCTTCTCGGCGGTTTTGAGCTTGACGTGACTCGCTGCTTCAAGGATGGACTTCCGGGTCACCCCTTGGAGAACCGTTCCGAGGGCGGGCGTCGTCAGTACCCGGTCCTCCACGAAAAATACGGATTGAATGCTTCCCTCAGCAATGAAGCCCTCCGTGTCAACCATGATGCCCACGTCGAAACCCCTTTGGATAGCTTCCTGTCCTGCCATCATTCCATTGAGGTAGTTTGCTGCAACCTTGGCTTCGATTGGCACAGTTTCTGGATGGAGTTTTCTCCATTTACAGATGCAGGCCGAAACGTCTTCTGATCGTGAGAGGGAAAGCCCCCCGAGATCGAGTGCGGGGTCGATAGCTACAATGCAGATGTCGAGCTTCTCTTGAGTAGAGAGGATATCAAAGGCAATTTCGTGATAGTAGCAGACAAGTTTCACAATTCCCGTGTTCAAATGATTGGTCTTTACGGTTGCGAGGACCGCTTCCTGGATGGCCTTCTTTGAGAGGGGAAGGTCCATGGAGAGAAGTTCCGCTGTCCTGAAAAGGCGGGAAACATGCTCATCGAGCCGAAATACTGCCGTCCCCTTGTCTGTCTCATGGAAACTCATGACCTCAAAGATCGCTGATCCGCGGGCTAGACTATGGGACATGATGTGGACCGTGGCATTTTCCCACTCGATGAACTTCCCGTTGAGATAGACCGTCCTGTCATTCAGCATGACTTTGTCCTTCTCGATTGAGCTTTTTATTCTACAAGGTTAAATCAACGAGCGAGAAATGTGAAGCCCCCTTCGAAGCGTGGGAAGCGACGGGATAGAGGCGTGCCCTTTCCTGTTACCTCCGAGCTGTTGCGATTCGTGTCTGCTCAGCCGCGCGATTTCTGGTCTCGATCTTGGTTGGGATCATGTCCCTGATAAGCCGTATTTATGCATTTTGTACCGGAGGACGCGTTCGCTAAGCCCGAGACTCTGGGCTGCTTTGGTCTGAACGCCTCCGTGCTTTTCGAGGGCCTTCAAAATGAGATCCCTTTCGATGTTTGAGAGCATGGCATTGAGAGACTCTCCCTCCGCGTCTTGATGGAGTTTGGCCTCTTGTAATTCCTCGCGAATCTGAAAAGGAAGGTCTTGGACCGTGATGGTATCGCCTCGGCTCACGACAAGACTTCTCTCGATGATGTTCTCCAGTTCTCGGACGTTTCCAGGGTAGTCATACTGCAGCAATAGGTCTCTTGCCTCTTTCGAGATTCTCGGGATGGTCCTGCGATTCTTTTCACTGTATTTCCTCAGGAAGTGGTCAATCAATGGAGGGATGTCTTCGCGCCTTTCCCGTAAGGGAGGCAGGAAGATGGTCACAACGTTGAGTCGGTAGTACAGGTCGTCCCGGAAGATCTTCTTTTGGAGGGCCTCCTCCAAGTTTCTGTTGGTCGCTGCAATGACCCTGACATCGGTTTTTAGAGTCTGATTGCTTCCGACCCGCTCAAACTCCTTCTCCTGGAGTACCCTGAGTAGTTTCATCTGAAGGGACGGTGAAAGGTCTCCAATCTCGTCCAAGAAGATGCTTCCCGTATGGGCTTGCTCGAATCGGCCGATTCGTCTTTGGACGGCTCCGGTAAAAGCACCCCGTTCATGACCGAAAAGTTCGCTCTCCAGAAGGTTTTCTGGCAAAGCGGTACAATTGACCTTGATAAACGGTCTGCTCGCTCTGGGGCTCGCGTAATGGATCGCATTGGCGATGAGTTCCTTTCCCGTCCCGCTCTCACCGCGGATGAGAACCGTAGCCTCGCTATTGGCGGCCCTTCCCGTCAGGTTTAAAACCTCTTCTATTTTTCCACTGGCGTAAACGATTTGATCGAAATGATACTTCTCCCGGAGTCTTTCTTTCAGTTCAAGGTTTTCACGCTGGAGAAGAATTCTCTGAGACGCTCTATCGATGAGAAGGAGGAGCTCATCCAGGTCGATGGGCTTCGTAAGGTAGTCTGCCGCGCCCGTTTTCATCGATTGGACCGCTGTCTCGATCGTTCCATAGGCGGTCATCATCACGACCGTCAGCTCAGGGTTGATCTTTCTTAACTCTTGAAGGGTTTGGAGTCCATTCATTTGAGGCATTTTGTAGTCCAGGAACACAAGATCGAAAGGCTCCTGTCGAACAGCCTCCAGGGCCCTTTTTCCACTTTCGACCGATGAAACCGAAAAACCCTGCTGAATGAGAAACCCTTCGAGCATCTCCCGTTGGGATTTCTCGTCCTCAACGATGAGCAATTTCATGTCTTTGGTAAGCATAAAACACCTGATCAATGGTTGACATAAACCGTCATGGTGCCCTGACAGGGAGGAGGATAGAAACGACGGTCCCTTTTCCTATTTGGCTTTCAATATGGATCTTCCCCCCGTGTTCCTCGATGATCTTACGCGCAATGGGAAGACCCAAACCCAGACCCTTTTCTCGCGTCGTATAAGAATAGTCGAAGACTTTCTCGATTTCCTCCTTGGCGATGCCGCTTCCCGAATCAGCGATCGTGAGCCTCACCCAGTCGTATCGGTCTAGGACCGCCTTCATGAGGATGCTCCCCCCTGCCTCCATGGCATGAACGCTGTTGGTCACGATGTTGATAAGGGCCTGGGTCATCTTCCCCTTGTCCATTTCCAAGGGTGGCAGTTTCGGGTCAAACTCATATTTCATCATAATCGATCGCGTTTTGAACTCCTCGGCGAAAAGAACGGAAATGCTGTCGAGAATCTCGGTAAGAGACAGGGAGGCGAGGGTCAGCTTATAAGGGCTGGAAAAGAGAACAAATTGATCGACGATCTGGTTGAGTCTGTTGATCTCCTCGCGAATGACCCCCAAGAAACGGTCATATTCCTCTTCCTGGTCTTGCTCTCGAGGAAGGAATTCCCTTTGCAGTCGCTGAATGGCCATCGCAATGGCATTTAAAGGATTGCGGATTTCGTGAGCGAGTCCCGCCCCGAGTTTTCCGATAGCCAGGTGTCTTTCGGCAACTTGCGCCCTGTCTTCCATCTCTCTCAGTTTTCTGAGGTGTCGGGTTTGATTGACATAGATTAGGGCTACCCCTGCCATACTCAAGGCCAGGAGAACTGCTACTGAGAAGACGACATTCCTTCTCGAGAGAGAAAGAATCCTTTGAATCTCTCCGGTGGATAGGCCAACCTGGATAATTCCATAAGGGCTTTCATCGAGGTGGAGGATCTTTGCTACCTCGAATATCCTCTGCTTTCCGGATATGAACTGGAGCCGGGATTCGAATTGGCTTGCCTCCTGAACAGAAGAGAGGAGAGGCGATCCTGGAATTTCTCCGATTCCCTCACTTTTGATCTGTGCAACAGGGGAGAGGAAACGGTCGAAAACGGATAAGTATAGGACCCCTTCTGCGAAACCCATGGTTTCGAGAACATTCTGGATGGCGAATCTGCGCCTGAGATTTCTCATCTGCGAGTCATCGATACTCACGGCGACGACTCCCTCCCCGTTTGTTCTTCGTATAGCGACCGAGAAGAGGTCTCCCTCGTCCGGCAGGAATTTCTTAAAGGGAATGATCACCATGTTTCGAGTCCCTTCTAAGAGTGGAAGGTAATAGTAGAGGCTCTCTTCAGCGATTTGAGACTGGGAGGGTTCTCTGAGGATTTGGATTTTTTTGAGTCCGTTGGCCTGCGCCGTCTTTCCCAATTCCGGTGGGGAAAGGGTCCGAATCGCATCGTTCTGGTCGACCGATGTCGCAACTTCCAAGAGATAATCCACGATATCGTCTTCGAGGGCAAAAAAGTTCCTCGAGGAGGAAATGTTAAGAAGATGCGCTCCCGGAACTCCCTCCATCACCTCGATGACAGAGACCGAATTCTGGATTTCCCTCTCCAGTCCGCTGAGAAGGTTTGCCCCTTGATCTTCGAGAATGGTTCTCAGGCTTTCCCGGGTCCGGTTGAGCTCGAAAAAGCTATTTACAACCAGAATGATGATGATGAGACAACAGATGAGAATGAAATGGATAGGGCCTATGGTTAGCTTATACAGGCCAGAGTTCTTTTCTTTTGCCATCCTCATGGTCGACCGAGGGTGTTATGGACGCTTCTTCCCCTTTCCCGATCCTTGATGCTTCGGGCCCATCCCAGACCCGTGATGCATGGGACCCATCCCAGGCCCATGGTGCATCCCATGGCCGAAAGGCATTCCATGCTTGGAGACCCAGAGTTCGAACTGCTGGGGGGTCAGGATATCTCTCATCTGGAGCTGGTAATCGAGAATCCTTTCTTGGACCTGGCTTTCTAAGGCAAAAACCTCTTTTTGCTTCGATCTGATTTTAGATGCCTTCGACTTGGGATCGGAAAGAAGCCTTCTCAATTCATACCTCTTGTTTAAGAGTTCGTTTCTCAGGGCGGTCATGTCCCTCAAATATTGATCCTGAGTGGATCCCATCTGCTCTATCTGCTTGTCTGTGAGGTTAAGATCTTTGGGGAGTAAAGATCGAGGTTCCCCCTGACTTCTCCCCTCTGGAATGAGCGGCTGAACCCATTGAGCCCAACCGAGGGAACTGACAAGGAGGAAAAGGGTCAGTAAGAAGAAGAAAATAGCCCCGAACTTCATGTGTTTGCCTTACATACCTTGTACATACCTTGATTACCCCAACCCATGCAGAAAATCAATAGGCATGGGATCAGACCGAATCTTGCGGGCCTGATCCCATGCCTTCCCACCACACTACAATCAATAACCGCCTCCGTAGCCTCTCATATGGCCGGAACCAGGCCCCCACATGTGTCCCCCCCCTCCATGCATGAAACCGTGACCCATGCCAGGACCATGACCCCCCGGACCACCGCAGAAGTAACCTTCGGGAGCGATTTCTCGCATGGCCAGTCCATATTCAAGGGCTTTCTCCTCGAGCTTTTGCTGTATCGCGCTGACCTCTCTTTGCTTTGCCTTGATCTTTTCTGCATCACTCTTCGGGTCGGCCCAAAGACCCTGCAATTCGAGCCGCTTCTGATAGAGTTCCCGGCGGAGTTCAATGGTTTCCTCGTAGAACTTTTTCTCCTGGGCCTGGATCTTCTCCCGTTGTTCCGGCGAAAGATCCACGTAGTCCCCATAGGCGGATCCAGGGGACCCGTAGCCCCGCTTCCCCCACATACCATGGGCAAAAGCCAAGCCACTCGTGAGGACAAGTGCCGTGATCACGGCAATGGTTGAAATGGTGCGTTTCGTTTTCCTCATCGTTCTACCTCCTTGTTTGGTTTGAGTTGTTCGATTTATTAATGCAAAAACGCAATGTGTGTGCCAAAGATGAGAAGTTCCCCTAAGCATCTGATATCAATAGATTATTTGGTCTAGGTTGATCGAGGCATGATCTTTTGAACCGGTTCCTTTCGACAAAATTGTCGAAGTTGGAGAGGTCCGACTCCGTATTTTTGATTCGCTTTCAGTGGGTTATGGGCATTCGACGGAAATGCATTATTTCGACGTTTTTGTCGAATTGGAACCGGAGGGACCCCTCGAAGAAGTCCCTATTGATTTTTCGGGAAGTCTAGCGTAGAAGAGTTTAACCCAACAGGAAATGAGGAGGCCCCATGAAAGGTTTGGAGTTCGAAGTCATCAAAAAGGAAACCCTCATACTCGACCCAAAGAACAACATGTCTCGCAGGACCATTCCGAGTGAGATCCGGAAGGACCCGCTGACCGGACGGAACTCACGAATTTGCCATTTCATGGCGTTGAAGTGGGAAAAACCTGATTTCGAGAAACTTGTCGATGGAACGGAGGAGTGGTGCCCTTTCTGCCCCGATAAAGTTCTTCAGGTGACGCCTTTCTTTCCAGAGGAGATCCTCTCCGAAGGGAGGCTCGTGTCGGATGACATGGTTCTTTTTCCCAATATTGCTCCTTACGACAGCCTGGGTGCTGTGGCCACCATGGGGAGCCGTCATTTCATTCCCATGAACGAGATCAAGCCGGAGCTCATCGCAAAGGCCTTCGGTCTCGCCATGGAATTCTTTGGCAAGGTTCACAGCACCGGCAATCCAGAGTCAGTCTATCATCTGATTAACTGGAACTATATGCCTCCGTCCGGGAGCTCGCTGATACATGCACATTTGCAGGTGTTTGCCTGCTCTGTTGCTCCTAACCTCATGCGNNGAACCAACTACTGGGACGACCTTGCAGAGACAGAAAAGGCAAAGGGAGAACGCTACCTTGGTAGAATCGGCCGCACCACATGGCTGACGGCCTATGCCCCCATAGGGGTGGCAGGAGATGTTCTTGCCGTGGTGGATGGCGTTCGGTCTACCATTGAGCTCACTGCCGATGACCTGGTGGATCTATCCACAGGGCTAACCAAAGCCATGGCAGCCTATGACAAGATGGGAATCTATAGTTTCAATATGAACTTTTTCACTGGCGCCAAGGGGGATGACCATGCTCGGGTTCACTTGCTCTTCTCTCCACGAACCTTTTTCAACCAGGCCTTAGGGGCAACTGACGTTGGAGCTATCAGAAACCTCTACAATGAGCCGATTTGCATGGCTTTCCCTGAAGAGATCAATGGAATGTTGATGAAAGAATTCTGAACGAGAATGAAAGGGGTTAGGGGACGTAGGTAGGTTTTGAAGGTTAATGGTTCTTTCCTTCTTCACTACAACATGACTTTCCGGTCCTCTTCGTCACGAAAGATATCCTGGCTCTTTATCGTGTAGCCCATCACGTCCCTCCTGTGATACACCGGACAGGCCTAACTTTGCACGTCTCAGCCTTCAGGCACGCTGCGACGCGTTCGCTTAAAGCATGTCAATATAACCTTCAATTCCTACCAACGTCCCCTAGATACGGCACGTTTTCGTTAGAATCAAATGATTCTTGAAAATAGGATGAAGTTGCCAACGCCATGCAAGACAAAAGGGGCGAAGAGACTGTCTGTATACTCGTATAGGAGGGCGAATATGACTCCACCCATCAAAGGGACAAGAACCACAGCGACGGTTCCGGCGCCGAGAAGGTGGCTGGCAGCGAAAATGAGAGCCGAAAGAACTACAGATAACCAGACCCCGCAGTGAACCCTGATCAGGGTATAGCAGAGCCCGCGAAAAAAGATCTCTTCGACAAAAGGCCCGAGGAGACAGAGCACCGCCAAGGGAACAACCCCCCGAACCTTCAACCCTGGGTTGACAAAAGCCCGTAGATCCACTCCCCAGAGCACCTGGACGACATAGAGAAGCAAAAAGAAACCCGATCCGAGGACGAGAGAGACTCCCATACCCATGAGGGAACCCCTCACGAATCTCCTCAGGCCTGCCGTCGAGAAAGGAACGGATAGGATTCTGAAGAGCGTAAAGAACAGAATAATATCTGCACACCGGACCGCAGCTATCCAGGTAAGGGGACTGAAGCCTCTCACCAAGGCGAGGCGCTGCAAAAAAGCGACTGCAAGCTCTAGGGCAACCAGCGCAGCTGCGGTGGCAAGCAATGCGCTCTCTTTTATCCGCTCCATCCAAATCTCCTGAGCGCCCGAAGGAGGTAATGTTTGACGTACCAATCCTCTTTTCCCTTGAGTCGGGATTCGAGAAACGGGACTACCTTTCTGTCTCCCTGAAAGGAAAGAGCAAATATGGCCTTGCACCGGACAATGGTGACGGGGTCCTGGCGCGCCACGGTAGCCAGTATCTCTACGTTTTCTTTGGATGGGAGATGGGCCAGGGCGGTCGCTGCCCACAAACGAACTGCCGGGTTGGTACTGCCCAGGTGCGCGATGAAGGTCTCTCTTAGCTTAAGATTCCGTGTCTTGTTCTCAGAGATCACCCATTTGCGGATCTCCTCGGCGTTTTCAGTGGGAAAACCCTCGCCGGACTTCGAAGCATTTTTTGAAAAAAGGTTGTAAATCAGAAGGGCAGAAAGAGAGGCAACACAAACGATCAAAATGATCCTCGAGTACTTTGAGATCGCTAGGAGGCGGTCCACAGCGAATAAGGCGAATAGCAGAACGGCCAACGGTGAGGCAATGAGGATGGAATAGAGGATCGTTATCCTCAGCCTTTGCGTATTTTCCCAACCGGTCCGTTTCTCGACGGCCTTTAGAATCTCAGGACCACTCAGCTCGCTGGAAAGGTCAAAATCGGCCGCATCCCGGGTTGAAACGACGTAGATACCCTTCTTGAGAAGCCATGATTTCTCGCTTTGTTTTAGAGGTGTCTCCGTCCAAATCGAGACTTGAGTTCGTTCTCTGGGAGGGGTGATAAGTTCGGCCGATATCGGGGAATATCGGTAGTAGAAGCTAACCACTTTTCGCCCCAAGGAATTCTGGAGTAAATCATCTCGAACCCCCAAGAAGCCCTCCTGCCGGAAAAGGAGGAAAACCATGACGAGGGGGACGAGGACGAAAAGCGCTACCTTGTGAAAGGACGGATCGGGCATTTTCACAGCGACTATGGCCACCCCAAAAAAGGCAACAAAAAGGAGGAACTCTATCGGTGAAAATCCCAGAAGGAGAGAAAACAAGGCTGAGACGAGAACAGTCCATCCCAAACGGATTGGGTTTGGGAGGCGAAAACGGCTTAAACAGAGGGATCCAGCAAAGGCAACTACACCAAATGTAAAACCGAGGGTGAAAGTGAAAAAAATCCCCGCCTTTAGGAGTGAACTCATCTGGAGATAATCTGACACCTCACTGGGCAGAGGGATCGGGATATACCCGGATGTGGCCAGGGTCTCCAATTTCGACATGAACTCGAAGCCAAAGGCTCTCAGTCGAAAGTAAGACCAGATTTGGATGGTCAGAAAGGCGAGGCCCTGAATCAGGAGAAAAGGTCTGAGATACATGGGCATTCAGAATTTGCAAGAGATGTACCAGAGAGCTCAGCGTCTTTCCACTCTCACACTCTGGCCGTAGAAGGCAACACCATCCGGGCGATCGGTGAACTTTCCCTCGATCAGCCGATTGCTACCCCAACCAAACTTCAACCATGGCCCGCGACCCACAACGACCACCGAGGGATGGAGTCCTTTTTCAGCTTTAAGTTGAACCGTGATCGCTCCGAGAGGCGAGATGATTGCCCCCTGATCTCCCGCCTTGAATCCCAGATTTTCAAGGGCTGATGGGGCCAAGAACGCCTCCGGAATCAGGGATTCATGCTCCTCGGGTAGGATCTGGGAATGCAAGAACTCTTTTCTGACGAGGGTCAAGAGGGTCATGGGATAGTTCGCATCCATCGGTTCATCCGGTGAAATCCCATTGAGAAATTGGAACTTCCCGTCTCGATGGGCAAAGTGATGCCCCTCAAAGGCGATGATGGGACGGCGCGCCCGCACGGTTCCTTTCATTCGGAGCTCTTCGAGAAGGGTATCGAGAAGGGGACTTTTGAGACTCCTCTCTAGATAGGCTTCCCGCGTCTCGAGCTCGATCGGCGGGTTCAGGCGGTGCCCCAAATCGGTGAGGATTTCCAGGTCGCTCCTCACTCCAGGTGGCGGTGGAACCACGGAACGGACGTAGTTGACAAAGTGGTGACCCCATGACCCGACGACATCTTCCTCCTCGAACATCATGGTGCATGGCAGAACCAAATCAGCGGTCTCAGCCGTATCTGTCATAAACGCGTCAACAACGACAACAAACGGCGTCTTTGCCAGGGCCTCAGAAAGGACCAGGGATTCCGGCGTCTGATTAACAGGGTTCCACATGGATATCCAGGCCATGTGAATCGGTGGATCTGATGTGTCGATGATGGACCGACCGATATGAGCCACAGGAAAGGTTCTCGAATACCCTTCCTCCTCTAGCCACTGGAGATTGAGGTTTTGTCCCGAAAGGACGCTGTAGTAGACTCCTCCTCCTCGGCATCCGATGTTCCCGGTCATGAAGGCCAAGGCATTAATGGCCCGGACACTTTCTGCTCCATGGGGATATCGTTGAAGGCCCATACCCAGAACCGTGGCACAAGGAGAATGTTGATGATAGAATTCGGCAAGGGCCTCGATATCCCGGAGGGGAACATCGCAAAATTGTGAGAGCTCTGAGAGAGAATACCCCTCCAAGAGCGCCAGGAAACGATCGAGGTTTTGGGAATTTTCCTGAATTTGAGGAGAAAGGCCGTATCTTTGAACCGTTTCCTTTGCCGCTGCAATTGCCAAAAACCGGTCGCTGCCCGGTTTGATGCAAACGGTGTTATCCGAGAATTTTCCGTTTTCATTACCCCGGGGGGAGATCGAGAACACCGCTGCCCCGCGGTTCCTCGCCTTGCCTACGAGACCCCCTGTATGGACCGAGCTGACTCCGAGGCTTTTTCCCCATATCACAATTCCATTGGCGTTCAGGAGATCTAAAGGATCATTCATCTGGAGGGCGCCAAAATCCTCAATGCAGGCTTCTATGCCTGTACTGTCGCAGACACCATCGTGAGCAATTCGGCTTGCGCCAAGTTTAGCAAAAAAAACGACCTCAGCAAGCTTACTCACACCCTTGGCAGCCCCTCCTCTGAGATGAAGGATCGAGCCGGGTTCTTGACGATATTTCTGAATTTTTTCGGCACAAAGGGAGATTGCTTCCACCCAATTGATTTCTCGCCACTTTTTCCCCTCTCTGAGAATGGGTTTTTTGACTCTGCTCGGCGAGTTGAGCCTACTGCAGAACCGTTGCGTTTTTGCGCAGCAGTAGCCATCCGTATAGGGGTGATTTGGATTTCCCCTGATCCTTGTGATTTGACCATCCTCTCTCGTGATCAGAAGGGAACAAGCATCGGGGCAGTCAAGTGTGCAGGCAGATAGAATCGTTTCTTTCATGGGAATGATCTAAGAGTTGTAGACTCAGAATTGTGAAGTTTCCTCAGTTTTGTGGACACTCATGTCCCTGAGGGACGTTTGCGGGAGCATTTATGTTAATAAGCTCTGGGGTTCTCAGTCTATCTTTGTAGCTCATGGGTGCATCAACATTACGAACACGGCGTTAAAGGCGAAAGGTCAAAGGATCAGCGATTTGCACTTCTTGGTCTTCTTTCCTTTGTCCTTTGACCTTGATCCTTCTTTTGATTACCCTGTGAGCCCCGCGAGGGTCAAGGCGAGAGCAAGGGGACGAAGGGATATGAGGGCCCAACCAAAAAATTCAAAATTGTCTTGAAACATCAAAAGCTTACAAACTTATCGTTTTGAAAATTCAGAAAACTCCGCTGAGAATTTCCTTGCTTTTTTCGGGGTTTTTTTGTTAAATCTAATTCTACTCTCTGGATACTTCGAATCTTTCAGCTGTCATGCAACCCCAGAGTCCATGACACTGGGGATCGGCTTCAGCGAAATATGCGCCGAGAAAACTGGCACGGCACTCTGGAATCAGATCCTGCCATGGGCGAATTGCAGCCGGGATTGTCTGTTGAAAAACGCCTTTGACTACCCACTGGGTAAGTCGGATCACGATCTTCCGACCTTCAAAGACGCCCCCGCCCTGTTTCACGCGGTCCAGTCATTTTTGCTACAACATTATATCAGCAAGAGGGTGGTTTTGAAATGAGCAATCCTCGCGCCGGTCTATTATCGCAGGGTTGCATTACGATGATACCGGAAAGGGTTTAATATCAACTTGAAAAGACGCTCTTCCGCACTCTTTCTGACCGGCTT
This sequence comes from Pseudomonadota bacterium, assembly GCA_011773445.1. Lineage (GTDB taxonomy): Bacteria > Desulfobacterota > BSN033 > WVXP01 > WVXP01 > WVXP01. The sequence continues at coordinate 25,356 of WVXP01000026.1, forward strand.
AGTGATTCTCGTCTTTTGCGGGATCGGAGCGGCCTATATCCGCTTCTATTTAGGGGCCAAGTTGGCAGAGGAGGGCCTCAAAGAGCTGATTCAGTCGGGTTATGGTAATAAGGCGACCATTTCAAAGACCGTCATTCATTGGTTGGGTCGACCTCGCATTGAATACCGAGGGTTGTCCATTTGGGACGGCGGAGAGGAAGCCGTCTGGCTTCGTGTCAGAAGGGTTATTGTCAGACCCAAAATGAGGAGTGTTTTTTCAAAATCCTTCAAGTGGGAAAGCCTCGAACTAGAGGATCCTGTGGTGGAGTTGTCCGGAGAGGGGGGGCAATTTCGCCCTGAGAATCTGCTCTCGATGCTCCCGCAGTTCGATCGGTTTGAGATTCGAAGCGGAAGGGTTTCATGGAATGACAGGGAAATCCAGGATTTCTTTGTTTCTCTCGACCACCTTTCAACGTCCGGACCCTTTCCGTTTGTGTTAAGGGGCGCACTGAAGCTGGGAAATGAATCGCCTGCTGCGATCTCCGCCCGTGGACTGGCTCAACGTCTCTCCGACGAATGGGATCTCTCGGATCTTAAACTCTCCGCAGAGATTCGAGCGAAAGGCGTCGATTTCGTTTGTTTCGGAGAACAAGTGGCCCGGTTGGTTCCACCGCAACTCGTTGGGAGTAAACTGACCGTCGTGGGATCCTTTGACGGTGTGATTAGAGGTCGGTTTAAGTCCTCCGGAACCGTGACCATCACGGATGCTCGTTTTTTGGAGGGGATGGAAAGGCTGAGTGCCGATTACACGCTCAGCTGGGATAACCAGGAGCTAGAGTTCCAGAGGATTCGCCTCAAAACTCCGTCAATACCCCTGGAAGGCCGGGTCCTGATTCGAGGCCACGAACGGGAGAATCCTGTGATCTCCTTTCAGGTCGATTGCCCGTGGGTATCGATCGAGAGGCTCGAAAGGGCCTTTTCCTTTGTTCCGGAAAATGTTCGTTCCTTTCTCAGATCGGTCAAGGGGGGGGAGATGACCCTCGTGTCAATGGGTTTTACGGGTCCTCTCGAAAGTGTCGGATTTCCGGGAAATGAAGAGTCTCTGCGTCACTGGAACGGGAGTATTGGGTTCAGGAATATCCTTATTCCCTGGGGGAGAGACAATGTTGAGTTCAAAAAAGGTACCGTGAAAATCGACGGGGGCCGTATTTTCGGTGAGGCCGTCGGTCTCCGCCTTGGCCGTTCGGATCTGCAGATCTCTCACTTTTCCCTCTCGAATCCGTTCAGCAATCCGTCAATCGACATGTCCCTCAAAGGCGAGTTGAATCTCTCTGAGATTCCAGGATGGATTTCCACGGGTTTGGTTCCCAAAGACCTGGCCATTCCCCTATCGCGTATGGAACTGGTTTCCGGCAAGGGGGATGTGAATCTGAGATACGAGAAATCTCTCGGACTGTCCGTCCCAGCTGCCTTCGCCGGTAGACTGGCCCTGGAGGATGCGGCTATTCGGATCCGAAGCCTTCCCGGGACGTTTAGAAGACTGAATGGTGTCGTAGAGTTCTCCTCTGCAGAGCTTTCTGTTCGCGATGTTCAAGGTAGGTGGCGGAATTCGAGTATGAGGACCAGCGGTTCCATCGTTGCTCCGTTTTCGGAGCGCCCAGAGATCGATCTTTCAGTCGAGGGACGCCTCGACCTGAAAAACCTTGGTGAAATGGCCTCATGGGAGGGTTTCCCGACTGACATCCGCATGGTCCTCCGAGAAATCCCCTCTCCCTCGGGCGAGGGGAACTACGTTATGGCGATAAAAGGTCGACCCGGTTCAGGCGAGAACCTGGACGTGAGTGGAGAACTGTCGGTGCATGAAGGATCTTTTCACCTCTGGAATGGGTATCTTGTCAAAGGGGTGAGTGGTAAGATTCTCTTTTCCAAAGGCAGAATTTTGGTTCCCAAATTAGAGGGGGTATGGAAAAATTCGGACGTAGCCTTGAGCACAGAGTTGATAAGATCTGGGACGAACTTCCTCACGGATCTGAAGTTCTCGGGCGCTTTCGATCTCAGGGATATCGCATCAGAGAGATTCGACCACGGACTCCTCAGAACCTGGAAAAGGTTTTTCAAACCCTTTGATTTTCAAAGGGGAAGGGCGTTTGTGGAAGTGACCCATAGGAAGCGTAATGACGAGAACACCGTGGATGGGCAGATTACTTTCGAGGAGGCCACGGCTCGCTATATGCCGGTTTTCCCCTCTCTCACCGGTATGGAAGGAAGGGTTTCTTTTGGTGGAGGGGGCATCAAGACGATTGATGTGAAAGGAAAATATGATTCGAGTTTCGTGAAAATTCAAGGCGATCTAGCCACAAGGTCTGGGGATTTCGAGCCCTTTCTCTCTGTCCGGGCCGAGGAGGTCGACTTCGAAAAAGTTCTTTCCTGGCCTTGGCGGAAGGGTTTTCTCTCCAGCCGAAAGACCCGATCCCCGTTGACGGTTCAAGTTCGGATCGGAAGAGGGCGCTTCAGAGCGATTCCCTTTTCCGATCTTGAGGCAAGACTGAGGCTTGAAGAAGCGGTAATGAACTTTGAAAAGGTGATTTTCTTCTCTGCCGAGGGACAGGGTCTAATCATGGGATGGCTCCGTGTTGGGAAAGACGGTGAGGTATCGTTTGAGTTTCGACCTTATTTTATAAGACTGCAGACGAGTCCGATTGTTGCGAGCCTTCAGAGTGAGGGGAGCAAGCGAGCACTAACCGGGCTAGGGTCTGCACGTGGCGTCATAAGAGGAAGCGGGAATGGAGTCGAGGAGATTGCCCGGTCACTGAGCGGAGAGATTGGCTTTTCCCTCGAGGAGGGAAAGATCGGACAATCCACCGTCTTTTCCAGGGTATTGTCCCTCGTGGACTCTTCTTACGGTGAGGGTGGTAATTCTCGGGATCCAGGGAACGAGGGGATAGGCTATAAGACCATCACGGGACAGGTCACACTGAGGAATGGGACGGCCTCGACCAGTGATCTCTTGTTAGACAGTGATTCGATGAAGATATCTGCAGTGGGAGACCTCGAGATCCCCTCTGGCGGTCTGGATCTCAGGCTTGGGCTCCGCCGTGCGGGTCCTGGGAGGAAGATCGTCAGGGCGGTGCCGATCTTTGGGGAGATCGTCACAGGCGATGGAGGAAGTTTCATTCATTACTATCTCTACGTGAAAGGGACGATTGCTGAGCCTGCGGTAGAAGGAATTCCCTATGTGTCCCTCTCTGATGGCCTTTCAGGGCTGATGCGGAGGCTGTTAGAGGCGCCAGGGAAGATGGTTCCCTTTCAGAGACAACCGGATTTAGATAAGTATTTTGAACAGAGAAAGCATCCCCACCCCTAAGTCTTCCCATCCGTGCGATTTCCTGTCCCTAGGGAATTGGGGCCATCTACATCGTCCTTGCATCCATCTCTCATGGAAATCTCAATGGGTTTGAGAGCGTGCCCAGGTGAAAGGACTCAGGTTTGGGTTGCTTCACCGGCCCCAGCGTTTTTTTGGAAAGATTCCTTGGTCCGGTTGAAATAGCCGATGACCAGATGGGGAAAAGCCCTTCGAAACAGGGTGAGCATATTCGGAATCCCGATACCCGGGGCTCTCGGATCCCTGAGTTCTTTCAGATACCATTCGGGATCGATGTTGAGGTTCCGCATCTGGATCATATCGACCCCTGTCATGCTGACCATGTTCAATAGAGCCTCGATCTCGTCTTCCTGGTCGGTCAATCCTGGAAATACGAGCAAATTGAGGGAGAGGTAAATCCCTTTCTCCTTTGCCTTCCCCATCGATTCCAGAACATCTGCAAACCGGTAACCTTCCGGTTTGTGATACGACTCGTAATACTTCGGTCTGGCACTGCCCAGGGTGATCCGTATAGCGTCCAAGCCAGCCGCAGCAAGTCGTCCAACGACCTGCGGAAGACTCCCGTTGGTGTTGACATTAATGGTACCCTCGGAGGTTCTTTCTCGGAGTGTCGCGATCGTCTGCTCCAATAGACGATCCTGCAGGAGTGGCTCGCCCTCGCACCCCTGACCAAAACTGACAATCGGATCCTCAGCCTTCATCATATGGGGCAGTGCCACTTCGACGATTTCTTCGACGGTGGGAATGAAAGAGATTCTCTTATGGGACGCCTCGCAGCCCTCGAAGGGTTGAGAGGATAGGCATCCGAGACACTTCGCATTGCACCCGGGTGAAGTGGGGACCGGGATCTCCCACCGTTGATAGAAGGCATTTTTCGCTGCGAAGCAACGATAGCCCAGGGCACAGTGAGACAGGTGCTGGACGAGACGATTTCGGGGATATTGCTGCTGAAGGTCCTGAACCCGAGCGTTTAGTTCGTCATCGGCCCTGAAAAACCGCGGATGCCAATGGGGGTTGGGATCCACAAAGATCCCGGAAACGCAAAAACCTTCATCCCTGAATCCAACGGCTCCATAGGCCCAGAGAGGCAGAGTAGGATATTCCGTCTTGAGCTGTGTGGCAGGCAGTAAACATCGCAGATATCCAGGGGCTAGGAAGGCAGCCACCGCGGTGCACTCCAGCTTGCGGCCATCGATCACGATTTCCTTGATTGTCACGAACCTTTCCGACTCTGGATCCCATCCCACAGGATAACGTCCGGGGAGCGTGAACAGTTGGCTTCCCTCAGGCATTGGCATTAGTCCATTTGCGTTGCCGAGCCGTTTTTCGATACCAGACTGGGCGGCCATGAGTAGGTTCGGATGATCGAAAATACGACCTTCCGGGTCTGCCAAGACCATCTTCGGAGGGAGCCTTCTGCTCTGTGAACCCTTCACGCTTAAGTCTCCTTTGAGGCACACGAGAATCTTGTCGTTCCTCAGTGATTGAGGCTCCAGTCGTAATGATTGTATCGAATCCTGATCCGGTTCGCGTTGTTTTGGAGGAACTCCTTTTTCTCCCCGGCATCGAGGTACCGGATAAGAAACTGGACGAGATCATCCCTCCTTCCAAAATCGGGTCGATACCATTTGAATATCCTTGAAATTCTGAGAATTTTTCCCTCGGGGATGATCTCAACCTCTTTGGAGTTGATGAAGGTTTGAGTTGCCAGTTCGAGCTGTTCCTCTATTCCATCGGCAGAGTAGAAACCGATGGGCGGGCATGACTGGGAGCCACAGACAAGGGTGAAATGGATCCGGACGTCCATAGGCGAGATAATGAAATCACATCGCGGATCGTCACGGTTGAATGCCCTCCAGGGTCGATGAGGGATTCTCCTGTTTCCTCGGAGAATTCCATGCTCAACGTCGTTGAGAGAAAACAGATAGCCTCCAATATCGTACTTTACGCGATTGAAAAATCCCCGTGTCTCCTTGACTGATTGCTTGATGCCCAGTCCCACAACCCCATGGACGACCATGGTGTTGTACAGATTGATCCAGAAAGCCAGACGCTGGTTTCGGTCCCGCAGGGATTTCAGGTCATATTTCTTCAGGAAGCCGGCCAATCTCACATAGCTGTTGAACTGCGATGTGCCCCGCACGGCACCGTAGTTGATCCTTCCCTCGTCGAGATCGAAAAAGTTGGCCTGAAGATCAGCGATGGCCTTCCTGAGAGCGATGTCGATGTTTTCGCTAGGCTCCCTTCCTGAAGCAGTCTCCGAATTGAGAATCAGATCTTCTCGTGCCATCGAAAAATCCAAATCGCCTGGCTTGAAAGGGATCAAGAATGCTGGATCATCTCATGTTTTGTTCGCATTAGTTCTTCTGCAATCTTGTAAGGGAGGCAAATCCCGTTTCCGACGATGCCCAACTCTGCTTTCTCTAACAGTTTGCCGTGGAAATCCGATCCGCCGGTCTTCACCAGTCCAAGTTTGTCGGCCAGTCTCTGGTACTGGACAGTCTGCTCAGAGGTGTGATCAGGATAGAAAGTCTCAATACCTTTTAGGCCCTCTTTGGCAAGGTCGGCCACCAGTGTTTCCAGCTCCTCTGGCATGCAATTCAGTGTGAAAGGGTGAGCCAGAACAGGAATTCCCTTAGCCTTCAGGACGACGTCTATGGCGTCCCGCACATCGAACCGGAATTTGTCGACATAAGCGGGAGCGCCCTGTGCCAGGTAGCGATGAAACGCCTCGTCGAGAGAACGCACATATCCCTTATCCAGCAATACTTGAGCAAAGTGGGGTCTCCCGACCTGGCCGCCTCCTGAGGCTGCGACAACCTCCTCGTAGGTGAGATTGACGCCAAGATAATTTAACTTGTCCACGATTCTCGGATTTCTCTCGGCTCTGGCCTGCTTTAGCCGCTCTAGCTTCTCCTTGAGAATGCCCCGCTCGGTTTCGACGAAATATCCGAGCAGATGGACGCTTCCCGTCCTCGCGTTAGCACTGATTTCAACACCTGGAATCACTTCGAGTGACACTCTCTGCCCCTCTTCAAGGGCTTCCTTCACCCCATCCACAGTATCATGGTCTGTGATCGCGATGGCTTTTAGGCGTCTTTTCTTCGCCAGTTGAACCACCTGTGCAGGAGTTAGCGTTCCATCTGAGGCTGTTGTATGGATATGTAGGTCGACCTCTGCCATTGCCCACTTTCAGTTTTTCTCATTTTTCTCGGCTTAGGACATCAAAACCAGTCCTCCATTCTACAGGCCACCTTAAATTTATCAAAACCAGGGACCGACTTCAAAGAAAATAGGCAGAATCAGAGCATTTTGGACGGGCTCGAATCGTCACTTGAGGTAGTAACCCGATATTCTCCACTTTCCGTCTTCATCCAACATGGGGGTTAGGGTTTCTATCGCCAACTTCTTGTTCTCAAATGATGTCTCATACTGGATGACGGCATATTCCCCGTCCGGAGCACCCGGAAGTGTATGGGTGTATTGTTTTGATATGACTCTTCTGGAAAGGACTTTCCCAAGTGGACTTCTGAAAGCGTTTAATGTCGCCTCCCATTGCTCCTCCGTGATAGCTCTTTTGAACAACTGGGCTGCCTCATTCCAACTGGCTGTATATCTGCCTTCATCGACAAGTGACAGCCAAACCTCAGAAGCTGCAATCGCTAAACCCTCTGGTGTCTGACCGGCATGGACAGTAGGATGCAACGGCAGTAGGAGCGGTAGCAAGAAGACGCTGATTAAATTCTCTCTCAGATTCATCATGATGATTCTCCTTTGTGAAGACCTGTGGCCCATCGCGTTCGTCATGTCCGATTTAGGGCGTAATGGACTGGCGCGGACACAGGGGTCAAAGTTCAACGGACTGGTGCTCAACTCACTTTTTGCGACTTCTCTCTCATGAAAGCGGAAAGGGCGCTCTTCGCTGCCCAGAAATCTTGTCTTGGTGCTGTCACTTGTCGGTTGTCAGTGGTCAGTTGTAACGATCAATTCACGTCGTTCGATTGAAAATCAAATTCCCTGGGCCCGTTACTTGAATAGCCGTGGATGCGCAAATCTTGGTCTTTATACAACGAACCACAAGCACCGACTTTTGGTTTAGAGCTTTCTTTCCTACTTTGTGGCAAAATGCTCTTGCAAAAGCGTCGCCATATGGTTCCAAAGGAATTTGGGCCGCGGCTCGTCAATGTGTACCGACGCAAAGGATTTTGTCCTAGAACAAATAGAGAGTAATTATCGTTTGAAACAGCGAAACAATCAGTACGGTTATCAGTATGAACAGGGAAATTGGTGTTTTGAACTCACTTCGGCCTTTCCTGATAAGGAACATGTGGATTCCAAAGGCGAACATGCCAGCGAAACCGAGTATCAGGGAAAACATAAGGCCTGCGAAAGAACGTTCAAAAACGAGGATCAATCCATACATGATGAGAAAGAGGAGCGGGAAATGTAAAATCAAAAAGCCCGCGATACCGCCGGGCAATCGGAACAGATCCCACTCCTTCCAATAAGCCGAGTCAATCTCGTGGCTTATCAGGAGCACGGAATTGGTCAAGTAAAGCCAAAATAGAATCTCTTCCATGATCTGTCTCTATTTTCGCATCTTAGGAAGGTATTCTCCCCAAAATCGAGACCGTCAAGTTGTAAAGTTGGGGTCACATCTTAAATATTAACGATTCGGGTTTCAAAGCCCAATATTTGAGAAACGACCGTCCCCACTCGCTAGCTGGGCATCATTTCCTGACGGGACCTTATTAAGGTTGGAATCAAAATGGCAGCAATAATGCCGATAACCGCTACCGCCATAAGCACGAGCGTGAAGATCCCGAAGATCTTAAAGTACTTGCCGAGTTTGCCCAGTGAGGTCACCATGTCTTGTTCCTGTTCAGTCTCGTAGGCTTTTTGGATATGGTTAGACGCGGAATAGAGAACAGCCCCCATCCAAATCGGTAACCATGCGATCACAATACCCCATAGGCTAAGGGCCTGTAACGCTCCCGTGATAATTGACAAGATCCCAGCAAATTTCATCCATCCTTTAACTCTGTAAAGTGGTTCGCTCAACCGCTTGATCTGTGATATCTCCGGATAATCTGATAGCATCGTTGCCCTCCTTCCCCTTAAAACTAAAATGTCTGACCCTGGAGCTCAGCGGCGTGGGTTACTGTGTCGCCTCGATCGGTTCGTTCGATGATCCTGGTTCCATGATTGCAAAGATCGCGGACCCGCATCCGTTTCTATTCAGCGGTCAGGCGTTTAATACTAGAATAAATAAGGAATGAACATTTTGGTTCTTTTGATATATTCCTTGTAGCGAGAACCAAAGAATGAGATATTTTCCCGCTCTTCCATTTTTGCTGTGGCCACCAAAAACGCTGTCGCAATCAAAACAGCCGAAATTCCATAGATCGTTACGTGTTTCAAGAAGGCCCCCCAGGCTAACAATAGCAGGGAACTATACATGGGATGTCTAATATACTTGTAGATACCATCTGTGACAAGGTTGCTCGTATCTTCGAAAGCAAGATTTTCCGAGATTATTTCTCTATCTCTAGAACCTCCTAATTTCCTGAGTAAATAGAATCCCTGAATAACGAATAGGATAGAAAAAAAGAGAAAGGTCCACGAAATCAATTGAAAAGGAGAAAGGGGGTTTCTAACCCAGAATGGGATATTAAGCAGAACGAGTATTAAGATTCCTTCAAACGCAAAAAACCGATAAAAACCATGAGATCTTGGATTGTGTAAAGATCGCCAAGAAAAAGCAACCAAAAAAACAGATGATAGAATGAAAAGAGTGATACGAATGAAAGCAAACAATCCGAATTCCAAAGCTAACCTCATTTTTGCCGCTGACGAATGCCTGACGCTGGAGTTCACGTGCGGGCCTGATACATGTCGAGCTAGCAAGACCCTATTCGGTAAGTTGAAATACGATAATAAGAGATTTCATAGATAAATAGCAATGTTCAGTGAGTTATAGAAGAAAGGGTGTGGCAAATGAAGAAACTTTTGTCGTGGATATTTATCGTTATTGTGACATGTTTCCCATTGATTGTATTCGGACTTGAAGTTGGTGAGAAGGCTCCTTGAAGGGGTTCCGGAAAATAAATCTCTCCTTAAGAAATTGAAGAAGATCAATAAGGGATCAGATTAGGTTTGGTTCCTTAGACCAATCTCTGCCGGGAGGATCCTGGTGTGTGATGACAGGAAACCAAACGTCAAAGAGTTCCTAGCAAATCTCTCAACCCCGATGCCGTTTACCAAGAAGATTACCCTGGTTGTCCAGAACAATATTCGCAAAATTTTGACTCGTAGAAGTTGTTGCGGGAATCACGGTGAACCTGGTTGCTGAAAGCGGTGAGTTGAGAGCATCAGTTGGTGCTGATTTTTCCCCTGGGATGACGTTAGAGCTAACATTCAGGCTGAAGCGTGGCGGAAGCCTGGCCCGTTGGGCAGCAGTGGAATTGGAGCCACATCTTAAATACTCATTATTCGATTTCCAAAGAGTTAGTATTTAGGATGTGACCCCACTTCAATAGGTTTGTTTGAACTCATTTTGATTTCGCAGCGGGACATGGACATCAACGGTGCGCTGTGGCGCATCCATGTTCATGGCGTCGTTCCCTTTTTATCACCACGAGTTCGTCCAGTACATCATTTCTCTAGCCTCCTTATCCCACGCCTATCCGTACGCGTTACCGTGGTTCCATGATGGCTCGTCATCGTAGAAAGTTGGACGACAATGCAAGACGCGGACATGGAAACTGAACTTCTCCGCGTCGTCAATAGTCCTAAACCATTTCTTCGCATAGATCGGCGAGAATTGCTTCCCATCAGAAGTCAAGTGGAACTTCTTCAATCGCACGAATTCGCGACTGTACTCCTGTAGTCCGGACCGTAATCAGAGCTCCATTTCTGTTGCAGCCTGCAGCGTTCCGGCATTGAAATAGAACCCTATCGCCTTAGCTCCTTTAGGCACCGGCCTTGGGAAATGGGCAACGGGCTCCGGTTGCCATTGTCGGCGAAGAAGAGAATAAGCGAGTGGACTCCGGACGGTCATGTACGGAATGCCGCCCATCAGTGATGATTTCCCCAGGCGCCCAGAGTTGGCAGCCAATGAGGGCGACGGTGAGAAAACCCAGACAGACCACTAGAGTTCTCCACGGCGGTTGTGTTAGCTTCTTTACAATGTTCATATGCTCGTATTTTTGACATACTGAGGTTGCTAACGACCGAAGTTCAGCGGCGCTGTCAGGCGTCCGCTGCAACGACTTGTGATTTGCCTAACTCGAATATGCCCTAATACGCACATGCTTTGAATTTCAATCGATTATTAGCTCCGCAAACTAGGCGCCCTCGCGAGGCTCGATAGTGTAAGTTGTTACTCCGTTGCTGGACACGACCGTTGGGTTGAGCAACCTCCATGCCATTTGATGGGCTTTGAGGTCCTGTATAGCACGAAGAGCCATGGAGCTTGTCATTTCGTATGAACCCCGGCGAGATGTCTAAAATCCTTGACGAGGTGTATATGGAGAAGAGGGTTCAATGTGAGAAAGAGTTCCCAAGGCAGTTCGTTCGCCGGGATGCAGACCTCGGTCAATGGGCTGACATCGAACCTCTCTTGGCGGCCCTCAATTCGAGACAGATAAAGACCCGGGCTGACATGGAGCAATGGCTTTTGGACCTGAGTGAATTGGCTTCTTGCGTTGATGAGGAAGGCAGCCGCCGCTACATTTCCATGACCTGCCACACCGAGGATCCGGTGGCGGAGGAGGCGCATCTCCATTTTATAGAAGAGATCGAGCCCCGATTCAAGCCGTGGTGGCAGAAGCTATTCAGAAAGTACACTGAACACCCCTGTCGCAGTAATCTCAACGGGGAGCGATATGCGGTTTTGGATCGCAAGATCGAGAATCAGGTCCGCTTGTTTAGGGAGGAGAATGTTCCTCTTGAGGTGGAAGAGGCAAAACTCTCTCAACAGTACCAAAAGATCACTGGAGCGATGACGGGTTGGTTCGAAGGAAAAGAGCAAACCCTTCAGCAACTTGGAAGATATTTGGAACGACCCGATCGGAAGATCAGGCAGACGGTTTGGGAGACCATCACAACTCGCCGCCTTCAGGATCGGGAGGAGCTGGAAGAGATTTTTGATCAGCTGATCGCGCAGAGGAACCGCATCGCGAGAAATGCGGGTTTCGAGAACTATCGGGACTATGCTTTTCGGCACCGGGAAAGATTCGACTACGGACCGCACGATTGTCTCCGGTTTCACGAGGCCATTGAAAACTCTGTCGTCCCCCTGGCTAGGGAAATCATGGAAGAGCGTCAGAATCGACTCGGCATCGATCCTCTCCGCCCGTGGGATCTCAATGTGGACCCGGAGGGTAGGCCTCCGCTTCGACCGTTTCAGGGGTCACAGGAACTGATTGAAGGGTGCCAAAGGATTTTTGGTCGTATCGATCCAGAGCTTCGAAGACATTTTGGCTTTCTCAAAGAGAAAGGCCTTCTCGATCTTGAGAGTCGCAAAGGCAAGGCACCAGGAGGCTACCAGAGTAACCTGAGCGAGGTGAGATTACCCTTCATTTTTATGAACGCGGTGGGCATCGACCGGGACGTGCGGACCCTGCTCCATGAGAGTGGTCATGCCTTCCATACGCTCGCGTGTCGAGAGGAACCGGTATACTTCTATCGAGAAGCCCCGATCGAGTTCTGCGAGGTTGCCTCCATGGGCATGGAGCTGTTAGGGTCGCGGTTCCTGAACGAATTTTACGGTGAAGAGGGCTCTCGACGTTCCTACAAGGATCTTTTGGAGGAGGTGATCCTGCTGTTTCCCTGGATTGCGACCATCGATGCCTTTCAGCATTGGATCTACACTCATGAGAACCACAATGGCGAAGAAAGAAGGAATTTCTGGCTCGATCTCAGGCGGCGATTCGGTGGTATCGAGGACTGGCGAGGTTTTGAGGATGGCCTCTCATATCTATGGCAGAAACAGCCCCATATTTTCCTCCACCCCTTTTACTACATCGAATATGGAATCGCCCAACTGGGAGCCCTCCAGCTGTGGCGGTTGGCGACGAAAGACCTCCCGCGGACCGTTGAACTATATCGATACTCTCTTTCTCTTGGCGGCTCGAAGCCATTGCCCGCGCTATTTCAGACCTGCGGCATCCGTTTCGATTTCAGCCGGAATACGGTAGAGACACTCATAGACGAGGTCGCAGAGGAGCTCCGTTCGATACAAGGGAGCTAATCCCCGTCTTTCAGGATGTACTGCATTCTGAGGGCCTTCTGGCCTGCGGGGTACGTCCACGGCTCCTTTCGCAGGAATACAAAGCCGAGTCGTTCAAAAAAGGAGCGGCCCCGGAGGTTCGGCTCGGCGACAGAGAGCTGGATTTCTGCAATGGAGATCTCTTCCGATAGAGCGACCGGCCATTGCTTGGCGAAATCGATCATCTGAGATCCAATCCCCTGTTTGCGATGGTCTTGGTCCACCGCGATGGCCACAATTTCGACAAAATAGGGCCCCCTTCTTTTCGTATTTCCGATCACCATCATGAGGATGCCCACTGGAGTGGCCACATCCTCGCAGAGCTCCTCAGCCACATAGGTGTAGACGCCTTGTGACAGAAAAAAGCCTGTCAGAATGGTCTCGTAATCTCCGTATGTGGAGAAAGCTTCCAAGGCAAGCGAACGAAGAAAGGGGAGATCGTCGGGGAAGGCCTTTCGAATCCGTATTGACGGTTTAGAATCTTTCACAGCCTGCATAGTACTGTGATATTTCAAAATCGGGCAAGAATTATGATGGAGCAGGCAGATTATACCATAAAGAGGAGTTCCCTCATTTGCCAAGGGATAGGTCTCACGAGTTACCGATCTCTCTGAATATTTCCGAGTTCTCGAATGGGAAGCGGCTATCCCTTCGCTCCCTTGCTCTCGCGTTGACCCTCTTCCCGCCGTCGGCGGAACAGACGGGGACGGGCTGATGCCCAAATCCCTTTTCTCGACTTTTGTCTGATGAAAGTGGAAAAGGAGCGCTCTTCGCTGCTCCGAAAACTTTTCTTGGTGCTGTCAGTTGTCAATTGTCAGTGGTCAGTTGTAACGATCCATTCACGTCATTCGATTGAAAATCAAATTCCCTGGGCCCGTTACTTGAATAGCCGTGGATGCGCAAATCTTAGTCTTCATACAACGAACGACGGACGACGGACCACGAGCAAAGACTTTTGGTTCAGAGCCTCCCTTCCCACTTTCTGGCGAAGTACGCTTGCAAAGCCGTGACCTGAGTGTTCTAAAGGTTTTTCGGAACGGCCCGAGGAATACTGACACCCTTCCACCGCAAACGTCCCTCAGGGACATGAGCGTCCTCAACGCTGAGGAAACTCATCAGTATAAGGCCTTGAACCCGGGATTTTTTCATGGTAAGAATGCGAGCGAATGATTCAGTGAAGGGACCTTCATCGCCCTTTGGTTTTCTCACCCCGGAAAAGGGGGGTCTCACAGTAGGCGAACAATTGGCTGGACTTACCTTGACCCGGTGTGGAGGAGTTTGCTATGGCCAAGACAAACCAAATCTCGGTGTTTCTTCCTAATACCCCTGGGGAACTCTTAAAGCTCTGTGATCAGCTGAACGGCGAGAACATCAATATCTTGGCCATCAGCATTCAGAATGCGAAAGACTATGTGGAAGAGCTATATCGAGCGAGGGAGAGAAGTGGACGACGGATTGTGCTTGCAGAGAGCTATCGAGGTGTCCTCCGAGAGTCGTCTGACTATTCAGTGATCAGACTGGTTGTCGACGAGCCCAAAAAAGCTGAACAACTTCTCCACCGGGCTGCGTACGCTGTCGATATTGAGCCGGTCATCTGCCTGAGCCTGACCAACAAACCCGGAGTTCTCGGGGAAGTCGCCGGAAAATTCGCTCAGGCCAATATCAACATCGACTATGTCTATGGATCGGTCATGGAAGATGCCAAAGAGTCTCTCTTTGTCGTCCACATCCCGGATATCGATAAGGGATTACGACTCCTCGAGGGCTGAAGCCAGGTTTTGTGGGGTTGCCAGTTGTCCGTTGGCAGGACTCAGGGGTCATAGAAGCGGGCTGAGCTGTTCAGGATAAGAGGTCAGCCTTGGGTCATAACACAACGGGGAGGTCTCCTTGACAGTCACGCACGTGCAATCGGCCAGATGGCAGACTTTGGTGGAGACACTTCCGAGAAAAAGCCCCTTGACAGGACCGAGACCGCGACTTCCAATGACAATCATATCAACGCTTTTTTCCCTGGCAAACTCGATGATTCTCTCAGCCGGATCTCCCTGCAACGCCACCATGGGAATATGTTCCCCCATTCCGTTGAAAATCGGAAAAATACTCCTGGGGAATATCCTGAATTCACTTTATCAAATTGTCATAGAGTGTTTCAGGAATTGGTTTTTTCTGAATCAGCCCTCTTTCGAAGGCAAATTCCATGAAGTCTTTCCACTTTTTTGGCGACTGCGTCTGAGATGGTGCGAAAACCGACAAGGTATCTCGAAAAGCCATTGCATCCAAGTCCTTCCGGACATTTGGGTTTGCACGAAAATAGATTTCAAGGGCCCTTTCGGGATATTGCTTTGTGAACTGGATGGCCTCGTCAATCGCGATTATAAACTTCTTGGCTACTTGTCTCCTCTTTTCTAACATCTCATCGCTTGTAATAAACACCAACTCATAATAGTCGGGAACACCATGGTTTTCGATCGGGAAGAATCCGGCTTCCACTCCCTCCAAGGCAAGTTCATTGATTTCGTAATTTCTGAAGGCCCCCACAACAGCATCGACTTTTCCGGTGAGAAGCGAAGGGGTGAGATTGAAGCTGACATTGATCAATTCGTAGTCATCCTTGGTAAGACCGGCCGATTGGGCCACAGCTTCAAAGAGAATCACCTCGGTGGGAGCGGTGGAATAGCCGATTCGCTTTCCCTTCAAATCAGGTGGGGTTCGAATCCCAGAGGCTTTCAAGAAGGTGATCGTACTTAGAGGATGTTCAATGAGGACGCCAATGGCTCTTATGGGGAGTCCTTGAGATCGTGCGACCGTGACACTGGGCTGGTAGCTGATTCCAAAGTCGACCTTACGGACGGCCACGAGCTTGGGCGGATCGTTGGGATTGGCTGGGATGAGGAGCTCAACGTCCAGGTTCATTCCTTTGAAGAATCCCTTATCCCGGGCCACATATATGGGGACGTGATCGGCATTGGGGAACCAGTCTAACATCAGTGTTAACTGGGTCGGACTGGACGGCTGACAGAATCCCTGGGAACTGAAGGAAAATGTGAGACAAAACCCAATCAGCAAACAGACGCTTATCACCTGACTTCGGAGAATTTTCTCCATGGCATTGACCACCTTTCAATCAAAACAACGAGGTAAAAGAGACCAACCCCGAGAATGGTCAGGTACGTGAGGGAGGCGAAGATCAGAGACACCTGGAGCTGAGCGTTGGCGTGGAGCATCAGATACCCAAGTCCTTCCTTTGATCCCACCCATTCTCCAATGATGGCGCCGATTGTTGAGACAGAGACCCCAATCTTGCATCCAGAAAAAACAAAGGGCAGGGCCGAGGGAACCCGGACTTTCCAGAGAATCTGCCACTGACTCGCCTCAAGGATTCTCAGCAGGTTTACCGCATCAGAATCGGCCCGTTTCAATCCGTCCAGAGTATTGACGACGATCGGAAAGAAGACGATCAGAGCGGCCATGACGACCTTTGATGGAAGGCCGTAGCCGAGCCAGAGAACGAGGAGAGGAGCGATGGCAAAGACGGGTATGGTCTGGGATCCGATAACAATGGGGTAGAATGTCTGCTCTAGAATCGGGAAATGGAACATCAGAAAAGCCAGAGTCACGCCGACTCCAAAGGCCAAAAGGAATCCAGCGATAATCTCCTTGAGAGTGACGAGGGTGTGGTGGATGAGGAGGGGCTGTTGCGAGGTCAGCGCCTTCACGATCTGACTTGGAGCGGGTAGAATATAGCGGGGGATCTGCACGTACCAGACGATCAACTCCCAGAGCAGGACGAAAAGCAACAATAGGATACCGGGATAAAGGATTCTCCTCGTCATGCGAATGCCCTCTCAATTTCTCCCTCCAACGAGTCGAGGAGAGTTGCCTTGAAATGGACAAACCTTGAATCGATTACTTTCCTGGGGCGTGGAATATTCACGGCGATTTGCCCCTTGACGCTTGCAGGACGAGCCGTCAATATATAAATCCGATCGGATAGGAGTAGAGCCTCTTCAACATCATGGGTGACCAATAGGACCGTTTTGCGGTAATCCGCCCACAGCTCGAGCAGAAGGCGTTGCATGACCGATCGCGTCATGGCGTCAAGAGCGCCGAAGGGTTCATCCAGAAGAAGAATATCCTTGTGGGAGAGGAGGGTCCTTACCAAGGCAGCCCTTTGGCGCATTCCAACAGATAACTCGGCAGGATAGTTCTTTTCAAAGTCCTTTAAGCCCACCCGAACCATGAGCTGTTCTGCCTCACGCTCCGCAGCCTCCTGGTAGTCGCCGGAAATCTCGGGTCCCAAGAGTATATTTCTTTTCAACGTCCTCCACGGAAAGAGGAGATCCTTCTGCTGCATGTAGGCAACTTCGCCCAATCCGCTATCAACAGTCCTGTCGTCGATCGAGATGATTCCACCATCCCTTTTAATCAGGCCGGCCAGCACGTTGAATAAAGTGCTCTTGCCGCATCCTGACGGGCCGAGGATAGAAATGAATTCTCCATGGCGCGCGAAAAGAGAGACATTGCGGAGGATCAGAATGGAGGAGTTTCCCTTGGGAAAGCTTTTCGTGATCTCCCGTAAGGAAAACTTATGCCCCTTCGACAAATTGGGTTCTCTCTTAATGAACTCTTCTGATTTTTCAAGCACGGATTAGAACGCCCCGTCCGGAGACCAAACAAAAGAGGCCGTAATTCCATTTAGGTATTACGGCCATTATCTCTCTATCATTTCCGCTTCCCTACGTTGGAATTACCCACACAGGTTCAGAGGGTCATCCCGCCCTTGCAGCAGGACGGATTTCTCAGCCCTTTGAGCTCCCCTAGCGAATCTACACGAATTTAGCTCCAACCAGGCCAAAAGTCAAGATCCGCCGGCCATCGATGAGGGCCAGCGGAGAAAGGGGGAAATACTCAGATCAGAAACCGGTTGTGCATGACAGTCTTCTCTCCTTTTGCAGATATTTTCCGTCCCCGAGCTCGAGATTTATTGAACGATTTGACTCAGGAATTCATAGAGTGAATTGGGTAAGGTGGACGCGATACTTCGAACCGGCCGACTTCCCAAACCACGGAGAACAGACTTCGGCATCCACTTCCATCGTCGCGCCCGCCCCCTCAGGGATCTAACCAAGAGAATCAGAAAAGTCTCGTAGTTCTTCTGGTATCTGAGACGGCCCCTGTTAATAAATCGAAACTCACTCTCACTGAAGGGCTTGATGATACCGTCCTCGAGAGCCCTTTCATAGATCGGAGTGCCTGGGAAGAATGCCAGAAAGAACAGATTGAGTCTGACACGCAGCGGCAAATCGAGGAGGTATTGGTAAGTCTGAATGATATCGTCTCGACTCTCATATGGATTATCAATGATGAAATCGAGAAGAAAATCCAGACCATGAGTCCTCATATATGGCTCGATCCCATGAACGACATCCCGCGTCTTTGATACTTTGATCTTACGGTTGTACACCTCATCGAGGGTTCTCTGACTTCCCGACTGTACACCCATTTGGATGACCTTCAACCCTGAATCTAAGAGTATGCCCATCTTTTCCCGGGTATACGCCCGGGCGCTCAAAGCAATTCCGAAGGGCAGTCCCACCCGTTTTTTGTACTTCTTGGCGAAATCCTCCAACTCTTTTCTGGGTCGCATCAAAAAGTCGTCATCCCCGAAACCTACAAACTTGAAGAAATCGAGATGTTGCAGGGTGTATTCCAGCTCGTCGATGATACGGTCGACACTATGGAACCGCAAGGTGTTACCGCCGAACATCGCAACGTACCTGCAATTGTTGCAGTAAGAGCAGCGATAAGGACAGCCCCGGGTGGTCACAAAATACAGGATCGGTATGTGATACGGATAGCCTGCCAGGTGTTCCTTGAGGGTCTCCTTTGTAATCTGGGAAAGTGTCCCGTCCAGGAGGAATTGATCGTCGAGGCTGTAGTCATAAAAAGGAAGGCTGTCGAGATCAGAAAAGGGTGGTAAGACGTCATTGACCAAGTAAGTTCCATTCGCATTGAAAGCCATATTCGGTGTGTCCAGATAATCGGCCTGAGCCTCCATCTTGTTTACCAAATCAACGATGACCTCGTCCCCCTCAGCGAAACAGACCCCGTCGGCATGGCGAAGGCTGAGTTCCGGCGCTGAGACGCAGTGCGGTCCCCCCCAAATGACTTTCATTCCTGGAAATCTCTTGCGCACAAATTGGGTGACCTGGACTGCCCGAATAGCATAACTACTGTACACGGCGACCATAACCAAGTCGGTCTCTTTCAGTACATCCTCGAGCTGCTCGAGCTCATTCGGTTCGTATTCCACGGGTTCTCGTCTGACCAGGAAAATGCTCTTGACATGGTGCCCCCCTCGTTTCAGCAAGGCCGAAATGAGGCGGGAGCCATCAGAAGAAAGTGGACCGGAGACGTTAATCAGGGCTGTTTTCAATACGATTTGATCCCTTTGGTGGTTTTAGACCTGTTACCCGAGGGATACTCAGCTTGGACATGCATCCTCTCGAATGTGCATTGTCGATTTCGATCGCATGATGTTGCCTGCCCAAAAATTTTGGAATCTCTGGAGCTGCGAGATCAAGATCAAGTCCTGGACTATCCCTAACAGCCATCCGAGGGAAAGCGTTTTAGATATTGAGTTTGGGCATTCCCCCTCCCCGCTCAAGACGCCGTTCTGCCCTATTTTACTTGCTTTTGACAGGAATTGCATGTATTATTACAGCCCGCGAGATCAAAAATTAAACGCTCCGACGTGAGGCTTTTCATTGGAAAAGATCCATAGCTGCCTTATCACCCGTGCGATTCTGGACTACGTCGGCTTTCGGTGCCCCGGGAGCGTCGATGAACTCGTCGAAAAACTCCATCCAGAACTCGACGTCCTCCCTGACCCTCGGGCCTACCTGATGGATAGCAACAACTGGGTGTCGAGTCAGGTCTGTGCGGAAATGTTCCAAAGGGCTCAAAATATTCTTGGCGACCCCTACACCGCTTTCCATATCGGCCACGATTCGGTTGTCAAAATGCGGATGAGTGACATCCAGTGGGTCCTGATACGATTTTTCGGCTCACCCAAGACCATTCTTACGAGACTCCAGAAGATAAATGACAAATTCAATCGAAACAAGAGGGTAGAACTGGTTGAGCGGGGGAGAAGCCATGCCACCATCCGTCTGCACTGGTTTGAGGGGACCAAGCCGGTAAAGAATTTCTGTGACTACATGCAGGGTATCATTCAGGCCATTCCAATTATATGGAAAATGGATCCGGCAGAGCTGGCGGAGGTGGCTTGCTTTTTCGAAGGAGCTGACTATTGCGAGTATCGGATCAGATGGCGCAACAGACCCTACTTTTTCCAGTTCGCTTCCGGTCTTGTAAGCAGAAGAAAGCTCTTGGAAGATAGTATCGATGAATTGGAGCGGGACAAGCAACTTCTCCAGAGTAAGTACGATGAGATACACGAGCTGAACCTCAAGCTTCAGAAAAAGGTCCGACAGCTCTCCTCGATCCAGGAGGCCAGCCAGGCCGTTGTCTCGGTGCTCGATTTGAAGAATATTCTGGAAGTAGCTTCCAACCTCTTGGCAAGTCTATTCGGTTTCGACCGCCTTGTCATTTTTGACATTCATGAAGAGGAAAGAGCTTTGAAGATTCTTCATGCCATTGCACCGGAAAAGGAGTTGATCGAAAAGATCGAGAATTATCAAGTGCCTTTGACCCGATTGAGCAATATTCTGGCAAGAGTGGCCAGTACGGGTGTGCCAGCCATCATCGAGGATGTGCGGAAATCATCCCTCAATGTAAGGAATCCGATTATCAAGCTATTTCAGCCAAAAGCTTTTGTCGTGGTTCCGCTCATTGCCAAGAACAAGATCATCGGGGTTCTTGCGGCCGATAAGAAGGCTGAGAAAATGGCGTTTAGCCAGGAAGACAGAGACTATCTGGTGAGCTTTGCGAATAACATTGCAATAGCCATCGAGAACTCAAGACTTTATCAGGATCTCAGGAAGAATTTTTTCAATTCAATTCAAGCACTCGCATACGCACTGGAGGCGAAGGACCCATACACGAGAGGCCATTCCGAAGTCGTCGCTCAGTACTCGGTAAAGATCGCCCGAGAATTCGGACTTTCAAAAGAGCGAATTGAACACCTCCGCCAGATGTGCCTCCTTCATGATATCGGTAAGATCGGAGTGATACCTGATGTCCTCGAAAAGGAGGGGATGCCGAACAAGGACGAGTGGCAGATGATGCGAAAACATCCCCTCATTGGAGACAATATCGTGAGGCCCCTCAATCTGCCCTTGGAGATCCGGTCTATCATTCGGAACCATCACGAACGCTTTGATGGGAGGGGATATCCTGATGGCCTCACGGGGGGTCAGATTCCTCTGGAGGCACGGATTATCGCCGTTGCCGATGCCTATGACGCAATGGTCTCCACCCGACCCTACCGCAAATCCCTGTCATCGAAAAGAGCCTTGACGGAATTAGAAGAAAATGCTGGCTCTCAATTTGACCCTGAGGTGGTGAGAGTTTTCAAAACTGTGGTCCACAAGGAATCGATTCATTGAGATCTTGGCCCGGCACCGTACCTGGGAGTTTCGGGCCCACATGAGATTGCTCGCAAGCCTTTTGTTTTGGCGAAACCGCTCAGCGGAGCTCCTGAATGGCATTGTCAGTTTTCTGAATGCCGGGTGAGCGCCCCCTTCCGTATCTTCAGTTCTTGGACGATTTTCGCTCCAAATTCTCCGGCCGATGGCGGCCCGTTGTTTGTCTTGATTCTCCTGATGAGTGATTGCTCATTGGTGAGGGTCTGTAATTCCCCGCCGGCGAATCCCGATAGGGTCACCGCTTGAGCTCAGGAGTGAAGGGACAGGAGGCTTCCACTTGAGAAATTGTAAATTTCCAAAGAAATCTGTAACTTGTGAGACATATCCCTTAGAAAATGGGGGAACTCTTCTAATTCCTATAAAGTCGGCTTCTTTCTAGGTAAGACTTAATTTGCGAGGGAACGAATTCATCAATTTCAGATCTTTGGCGTATCGCGTTTCGAATCTGAGTTGACGAAAGCCGCCTGTGTGGCAGGGGAATTTCAAGGGGGATGATTTTCTCGGCAAAAGGTCTGTTCTCCCTCTGAAGAGCTAGTCTTCGGATTTCATCGACCCTTGCATTTCCCCGGGTTGCCACCAAGAATTCAGAACCAGCAAACAGGCGGGTTAGGGAAGCATTCCGGTTTTCGTAGTATTTGGCATCGAGGACCCGGACCATTGTATCGTATCCTACAATGAATCGGATTAGGGTGTCCTTGGGGTAGGCGTCCATGATGAGTTCGAGTTTCTCAACGAAGCGTCCCCTATTGGTAAAAGCTAGGGACACGGCGGAATCCTTCTGAAAACAGAGCAGGATCATCAAGAGTCGTTCTTCCAGAGATGCTCCGAATATCTCTTTGTCGAGAGGCCTCTTGTCGAGAATCAAGAGAACCTCATCGATGGGCCTCAAGTCCCTGGCTTTCTCGATGAGTATCCTGTGGGCTTTGGTTGGGGGGTTGAATGATGAGGGTAGAACTCCGAGTGCCCTGCCCGGTTTTTTGATACCCTGAGGCGCCCTTTTTATCCACCGGAAAATAGGAGGCCCCTCAAGGGGAACAGCTCTAATGATCCTCCTGAACCGGTCCAGCCTCAGTTTCTCATGCCTTGGTTCCATGACTTTCTGAATACTCCAGGACCATTTCCAGCGCCTTTTCTGCGGCGAGCCTCTTGATCTCTATTCTTTTCCCTGTGAAATGGAATCGTCTCACCACCGTCTCAACGGGACTCGCAAGGGCAATAAAGACTGTGCCCACGGGAGTCTCCGGTGTTCCACCCGAAGGCCCCGCAACACCCGTTGTTGCCAGACCGAGGGTGGTTTTTCTTTTGTCGCGAATTCCTTCTGCCATTTTTCCCACAACGGGCTCACTAACAGCGCCGTGCTGATCGATTAGAAGCCGCGCAATTCCTAGGAGTTCGGCTTTTGCGTTGTCGCTATAAGTGACGATTCCCGATTCAAAATAGTCCGAACTCCCAGAGACATTGGTGATTCGATGGGCTACGAAGCCGCCTGTGCAGGATTCTGCGACGGAAATCGTTATGCCGGCTCTTCTGAGCAAATTACCAATCTTTTCCTCAATCCTGGTCATGGGAAACTCCGTGAGAGATCCCAACTTTATTGATCAGCCTGCATTCACCTTTGACGCCTCCTCCAGATCATATGGTTATCGGGTTTTCCGTGAGCTGTCAATTGAAAGAGGCGGTTCAAAAGGTAACACTCGAGTGAAGTCTCCTGAGTTTTGTGGACGCTCATGTCCCTGAGGGATGTTTGCGGAAGCGTTGGGGTACCCATCGAGGGCGAGCAGGAGGGGGAAAGCCCCGCCTTCAGAGCGGGGAAGGGGCAAGAATTCCCCACCTGTGAGCCCCGAGAGGGTCAACGCGAGAGCAAGGGAGCGAAGGGATATGAGGGTCCAATCAAAACATTCAAAATTGTCGTCAAACATCAGAAGGTTACAAACTTCTTGTTATGAAAACTCAGGAAACTCCACATACTCGAATCTTGACAGACCGGGGTGAGAATTGGAACATATAGCATCCAGAATGAATGATCCCGTTTGTTGTTATCGTTTCCATTTATCATGAAACCTCTCCCTGACAGATTGCGACGAAAAAGCGCATTTGCCATCTTTACCTCTCTAATCTCTCTCTTTCTTATCTATCATTCCTCATTTGGCCAGGAGACCCTCTTTTTCCGGATGCGAGTACTGAAGTATAAGGAGCCACAGCCGGCAAAAAATTTTGAGGTCCTTAGCCTGAAGGGAAATCCCTTCCAATTGAGACAGTTCCGAAAACGCCTGGTACTGCTCAATTTCTGGGCCACATGGTGTGGTCCCTGTAAGAGAGAGATGGTGCCCATGGAAACCCTTTATCAGCGATTCAGAGAAGCGGGTCTCGTGATTCTAGCTGTGTCACTCGACCAGGGAGGGGCGAAAGTTGTCCAATCATTCGTCGACAAAAAGGGCCTCACCTTTCCTATCGGGATCGATCCTACCGGCAAGGCCAAATCCCTTTATCACGTCACATCGCTTCCAACGACTTTTCTTATCGACCGGGATGGTAGAATCGTCGGGAAATGTGTGGGACCGAGGGATTGGGCTAGCGAGGAGGCTTTTGCCCTCGTTGAATCATTGCTGGGTGGAAATCATTGAGAGACCTTTCTTAGCCTCATACTTTTTCTCGCCAGCCAAGATCCGCGTGGGCAAGAAGTTCTCCTCCGGTGGTATCGGGCATGTGGCGTTCTCATTGAACATACAATTTGGACTGTAGGCCATATTGAAATCGATGATGGTGTGGTATCCGGGCAGTATCTCCGCATCGATGTATCGTCCCATTTCGTAAGTCTCCCGGCCATTGGTTTCGTCTCTGAAGGGGACGAAGAGAGAGTCGCTCAATATCGATTTGTAGAGCTCGAGTGTGTAGGCTTTTCCATCGAGCTCGAAATTGAATTTACCGTACCGAACATAGCGCTTGTTTGTCCCCTTGTTGGTCGGGAAGGTCGCATAGTAGTTTGGATTGTGGATGTTCAGGTGGTACCGGTCGATTTTTCCGACAAAAAAGTACTTCAAATCGATGGGGAATGCATCGATACCGTGGAATTCTTTCCGATCTTCTTTTCTCAGAGGTGACCGTGGATGTTTTTTCAAAAACTCGTTTCTTACTTTTCGAAACTCTTCAATCCTTGCGATCTCGACCTCGGTGGGAATCTCCGGGAGATCCTCTGGAAACCCGTGTCGCACGGGTAGCAGTAAGGATAAGAAGATCAGGAGTCCCGCATTCATAGAGATCTTCCACTTTCCGACACGACTGGGAAGCCCTTGTTCCACCCAATGTGCTCTTCTCTTGAGACAAGATTCCATGGCGAAAACCGTTAAACCTCCCTCTGGCTGACAGTCGCGGCCGATTGCCTCTCCTCAGCCTATTGAAATTCTGATTGTCTTTGGATCCTCGCAGCCCTTTAGTGTCGATACCATGGCCCGGATCGTTTTCATCAGGAAATTCTTAACGAAAAAGGTTAACATAACTGGCTTTCCATTGACCACAAGAGAGAGCCCTTCGTCCTCCTTTTTTTGAAGGAAGTTCTTTTCGATCAGATCCGCAACGCCTTTCCCATCATCTAGCTTAAGGCATGGGACGGAAATGTCAAATCTCTGATCGGCTACGACGGCTACAAGACGCTCATCCGCGGCGCAGAGGAGTTCGCGGTGTCTCTCTCTTCGGAAGACCTCAATCTTTGGGTGAACATCCTTCACGAATCCCTCGGAGATAATGATATCGACGTCGTCAACAAAGCGGTCTCGTAGCTCCGCGAGGGTCTGATCTCGGTCTACAGTCTTGATCAAGGCCATCTGCTCCGGTGAGGAGATGATAACCGCTTCAGCCCCGGCCCTTCGGTGGCGCCAGCTGTCCTTGCCCTCTTTGTCTACTTCAAAGCCGTGGATATCGTGTTTTACAGTGGCTACCCGATAGCCTCTCTGGACAAGCTCAGGAACGATTTTTTCGATGAGAGTCGTTTTTCCACTGTCAGATTTGCCAACAATCGAAACGATGGGAATCATTGCCGAAACCTCTTTGAGTTGTCGCCGATGGCGTGAATCTCTATAAATAGCAGAAAGATGCCAAAAGAACCGTTAACGGAAGCTCTGAGCGCGAGGGCACGTTTTGACACGACGGGGCCCTTGTGAGTAAACCTAGAGCGAAGGGAGTTCCGGAACTGTCGCATAAAGGCTTTTTAGCAGAGAAGAGCTAGGTGTTGAGTGACGTCTTGCACCCCTCGCCGCTAGGGGCCACCATCAAAAAACCTAACGTTGACTTCATTTCCTGATCGCATCTCGAGGCTGTCTTCGGGAAGGATAATGGCACCGTTGGCCTTGGCGATTGGCATCAGCGACCCCCGGTGTCCTCTGTTGATGGGAATGGCCGTGAGTCTCCCATCCCGAAGAACCACCATGGCGAGAACGTATTTACGGAGCTTAGGCTTTCCGCGGACTTTTCCGTCCAGAATCATCTTGATTGTCGAGCCTGCGGGGTTCTGATATCCGATCTCCCCTTTCATCTTCATCAGGGCGGGTCTCACCAATTCCTCGAAGACGACAATGCAGGCCGTCGGGCTTCCTGGGAGGCTGAAAATAGGCTTCTCTTCCAAAAGACCGAAGGTAAACGATTTCCCGGGGCTCATGGCGACCCCATCGATTTTTGTATGGATTTTCATCTGGCGAAACACATCTCGGACCCAGTCTGAATCTCCTCGCTGGGTACCTCCAACCGTGATGATGGCATCCGCAACGAGTCCGGATCGAATCTGTTTCCTAATATGAGCGGCGTCGTCTCTGATGACGCCAAGAGAAACAGGGACGCACCCGGATGCTTTGAGTTTGGCGAGAAGGACATAGAGGGAACTCGCGAAAATCTTGCCCGATTCGAGGCGATCCTCGAGTCCGACGAGCTCATTGCCCGTAGAAAAAACCGCGACTGCAGGCTGTTGGAACACCTCAACTTCGTGAATACCGAAAGAGGCCAAGATCCCAATGTTACGAGGACGCAACTTCGTTCCCCTTTGCAAGATGAGCTCCCCACGATGCACACTCTCCCCGGCGGAAGCCAGATTTTCATAGGGAGCGATGGATCTTTCGATCTGAATGAGCGTTCTCGATCCTCTCAGAGTCGTGTCTTCCTCTTTGATCACCGCGTCTGCCCCGGGTGGCAGCGGCGCGCCAGTCATGACCCGAATGGCAAGCCCTGGTTTCACAAGGCTCCTGGCTACCGATCCAGCACGAACATTTTCGATCACCCTGAAGCGTGATCCCTTGGGTATTGATGCTCCTTTGGCCCCCTGACGGCCAATCGCGAATCCGTCGACGGTAGCGTGGGTAAAGCGAGGCAAGTCCATCGGGGCCACAACATCGTCCGCCAGTATGCGATTTAGTCCATCAACAAGGGCGACATTTTCAGTGCCCTTCGTCTTCACAGATTGGATAATGCGATGAACGGCCTCTTCCACCGGGAGCATTGTTCTTTCCCGTCTCTGTGACGACCAAAGTATTGGGTCGCGAATACCCCCTTACTTCCTCTTCCTATTTTAAGAAAAACCGAGGCGTGAAGCAAACCTGAAATCTGTCATCTCCATTCTGTCCTTTAATTGGAAGGTAGAGGTTTGGGTCTTTTGAAGCCGCGAAGATTGTTGGGTCCGATCGGGTCGGAATAGATGCGCAACTCTCTAATTTCAGTGGGGAACCTTTTCGTCGGGACGTGCTTCGTTGATAATCAGGAGGAGCCAAGCTATAATGGTGTCGAGGAATCCCATGAATGAGGCGAGGTTCTACGAAAGGCAAGAGAGCAAACGAGTTAAGTGTCATCTATGCTTCCATGAGTGTCTGATAAAAGATGGCCGTCGTGGGATTTGCGGCGTCAGAGAGAACCGTGATGGGACCCTTTTCAGCCTAGTCTATGGTAAGTCGATCTCCGAGGCCGTCGATCCCATCGAAAAGAAACCCCTCTTTCATTTCTTGCCGGGCACCCAAATATTCAGCATCGCCACGGTGGGATGCAACTTCAAGTGCCTACACTGTCAAAACTACAGTATTTCTCAGGCACCCGAGGGTCACGGTGAAATTCCTGGTGAAAACCTGCCGCCGGAGAGAATCGTATTCCTAGCCCAGCAGACGGGTTGCCAAAGCATCGCCTACACGTACACAGAGCCAACAATATTTCTCGAATATGCCATGGATACGGCCAAGCTCGCGAGCCTGGCAGGTCTGAAGAACGTCTTTGTGACCAATGGGTATATCACCCCTGAAGCCCTCCGGGCGATAAAGCCCTATCTGGATGGAGCGAATATCGATCTGAAATCCTTCAGCGACGACTTCTACCGAAGGGTTTGCGGTGCGAGACTTCAACCGGTCCTCGACTCCATCAGGCTTTACAAGGAGCTAGGCATCTGGATTGAGGTCACGACCCTTGTGATCCCAGGCTACAATGACTCCGAGGAAGAACTCAGGAAGATCGCCCGGTTCATTGCCGATACGGATCGAAGCGTACCATGGCATGTGACACAATTCTATCCGACTTACAAGATTCAGGATCAACCGAGGACGCCCCTAAGTATCCTGGAGCGAGCGAGGCAGATCGGCACGGAGGAGGGGCTGAAATACGTCTACCAGGGAAACGTTCCCGGAGCTGGGGGAGAAAACACGTATTGTCCTGGCTGCGGTAAACTCTTGATCGAGAGATACGGTTACACGAATCAAACCTACGCCATCGCGGGAGGGAACTGTCCGGCCTGTGGGGAGGAAATCAGCGGGGTCGGCCTGTGAATTCCTCATCTCCTGAAGAGAATCAGCAACTCAAACACATCATTCTCAATCGAATCCGTCAAAAGGGCAGAATTCCTTTTTCAGAGTTTATGGAACTCTGCCTCTATCATTCCATTCATGGTTACTACATGACCAAGAAAGACAAGATCGGGAAGCAGGGAGATTACTATACGAGTCCGAGTGTTCACCCTGTTTTTGGCCGCCTCCTCGCGAGGCAACTGAGGGAAATGGATGAACTTCTGGGGGAGATGACGTTTTGGGTTGTCGAGGCAGGAGGCGGAAGAGGCGATTTAGCAAGGGATATTCTCGATCTTTTGGCTCGGGAGTTTCCCGCCTTTTTCGAGAGGGTAGAGTACGGTGTCCTTGAGACCAGTCCTCGTTTTGTTGAAGAGCAGAGGATAAGGTTGGCCCCCTACGCAGGGAAGGTGGCCTGGCTCGACCTAGAGGAGATTCAGCATGGCCCTCTCCAGGGTTGTATTATAGCCAACGAATTTGTCGATGCCCTTCCTGTCCATCGCGTTGTGTTTCGGAAAGGACAACTTCAGGAGATCTACGTGACTGAGGATAATGGGGGGTTCTGCGAAGTTTTGGGAGAACTCACCACCGATGAGATTTCCCGTTACCTCGATGAAATGGACGTTCGGTTGGAAGAAGGACAGGAGGCTGAGGTCAATCTGGAGGTCCTCGAATGGTATGACCGAATCGGAAGGGTATTGGACCGTGGATTCCTCATGATCATTGACTACGGGTATCTCGCCCCGGATCTATACAGCTCTCAGAGACGAACCGGGACCCTACTGTGCTACTACCAGCATACCTGCTCAGACGATCCCTATTCTCACATCGGTCTCCAAGACATGACCACCCACGTGAACTTCACGGGGCTAGTAAAAAAAGGGGCGTCTCTGGGATTCTCTTTGACAGCTTTGGTGCCTCAATATCAGTTTCTGCTCTCCCTCGGTTTTCTCGATGAATTGGAGCGAACGGCGAGAGAAGCTCAGTGCCCTGAGGCGTCCCTCAGAGAGAGCCTGACAATGAAAAACCTGGTCCTTCCGAACGGCGGTATGGGAGACACCTTCAAAGTCTTGATTCAACATAAAGGAATCCACGGGGTCCAATTGAGAGGTCTTCGCCCTCTATGAAGTCTGTGCAGGTCGCCGAAAAAGGAAGCCTTTCGCTCGTCGGAAGGCTTTCGGGGAATGTGAGTTGCCGGTTGTCCGTGGTCAGTTGCAATAAGCCCAGCGAATCAGCCAATTCGAAATAAAATCTCGCCATCCCCATCATGAATGTGCGGGTTCCAATCCATGAACAACGAACGACGGACAACGGACCACGAGCAGTGACCTTCGCTCCGGTGTTGCCCACGTCGGTTCGAATCGAATCTCAAATGTCGATCATCCGATGATAGGGCGCTCGTTCATGCCTCTCCGAGCTTCTTCTTGAACTCCTCGGTCAGTTTGGGGAGGATCTGAAAAATATCTCCCACAATGCCATAAGTGGCGATCTTGAAAATGGGTGCCTCAGGGTCCTTGTTGATGGCAACGATGATATCGGAAGTCTTCATGCCAGCCTGATGCTGGATGGCACCGCTGATACCACACGCGAAATAGATCTTGGGGCGGACGGTTTTTCCAGTTTGTCCCACCTGATGCTCGTAGGGAATCCACCCCGAATCGACTGCGGCCCTGGACGCTCCAACAGCCGCTCCAATCGTATCGGCAAACTCCCGAATCACCTTAAATTGGTCCGTACCTCCTAGGCCTCGCCCCCCGGATACAATGACCTCAGCATCCATCAGATTGACCGTTTCTGCCCCTTTGACGAATTCCAATACCTTTGTATGGACGTGTTCTTCACTCATGTCCAAGGACTCTCGGATAATCTCGCCCATTCGCGATTCGTCCCTTGGAGGCATGGGGAAGACCTTGGGCCGGACCGTAGACATCTGAGGCCGATGGCTCTCGCAAAGAATGGTGGCCATAATGTTTCCACCAAATGCTGGCCGGGTCTGTTTAAGGAGTTTCTTTTCGGTATCGATTTCGAGGCCGGTGCAGTCGGCAGTGAGCCCTGTCTCCAAAGTTGTCGCTACACGTCCCGCAAAATCACGGCCTTGGGTCGTGGCACCGAAGAGAACCACTTCAGGTTTGTGCTTTTGAATCAGGCTGACAGCCGCGGCCGCATAAGGCTCCGTTCGATAGACTTCCAAAACAGGACTTTCGGTGAGGTAGACCCTTTCAGCTCCGTAGGCGATCGCTTGCTTAGCAAATGGTTCGGCCTCATTTCCGATAAGCATCCCACAGAGACTGCACTCAAGGCTGTNNTCCCCAAGAAGTTCAAAAGAGACATTGGACACTTTGCCTCTTTCATGTTCAATGAAGACCCATACGTTCTTGTATTGCCCAATGTCGACCTCGGCTCTCTTTTCTTCCTTTTCAAGTGTGATGGCATCCACCGGGCAGACATCTTCGACACAGGCCCCGCAAAAAGTACACTTCTCGTTAACGACAGCCAGGTCATCTTCCAAGGATAGGGCGTCGTAAGGGCAGACCTCGATGCAGGCGCCACATCCTGTGCAGGTCTCTTTGTCGATGATCAGCTTCGGCATCTTCCTTTTCCTCCTGCGGCTCTATTTTAAGACTTTTGCCTCGAGCAACTTGTCAACCAACTGGGAAACCACCTCTGGGATCTCTCCCTCGAGGATCTCCCCTCCTCCCCGCTGTTCCGGCGTAAAAACTCGCATCACCCAGGTGGGGGAACCGTCAAAACCTGTCTTTTTCGAGTCCACTTCCAAGTCAGCAGCCGTCCAGGTTGGGATCTCAGCTTTGGCCGCCTTCTTGATTCCCAACAGGGAGGGAAGCCTGGGCTCGTTGATGTCCTTCATCACGGTTATCAGTGCGGGAAGAGAGCACTCAACAACCTCTTTCCCATCTTCAAGCATCCTTTCAACCACGATCCTCTTTTTTTCGGGATCGATCTCTCTCACCTTGGATACATAGGTGAGCTGAGGAATTCTTAATCGCGTGGCGATTCCAGGACCAACCTGAGCAGTATCACCGTCGATGGCTTGCTTTCCACAGATGATCAGATCCACATTACCGATTTTCTCGATAGCCTTGGCTAGGGTGTAAGCTGTGGCCAGAGTATCGGCGCCGGCAAAAGCCTTATCAGAGATCAGATAGGTTCGATCGGCGCCCATGGCCAGTGCATTACGGAGGACCTCGATGGCCTGAGGAGGCCCCATGCTGATGACATGAACCTCTCCCCCGCATTTTTCTCGAGTAAGGATGGCTTCCTCTACGGCAAATTCATCAAACGGATTGGTCGTACTCTCAACACCCTCTCGAATCAGGGTTCCAGTCTCAGGATTGATCTTCACGTCGGTCGTATCTGGAACTTGTTTGACGGCCGCCACAATCTTCACGACTCTCCTCCCTGCCTGATGTCGCCTGGGAAACTCCTGATTTCAGCCGGTTCTTATTTCCCTTTGAATCGGGGTTTCCGTTTTTCCAGAAACGCTGTCATGCCTTCTTTTTGATCCATCGTAGTGAAACATGCCCCAAAGGCAACCGCTTCCATATGACAACCTTCCCTGAGCGGTACGTCATATCCCCTGTCGACACTCGCTTTTGCCAGCTGAACCGCGATGGGTCCATTCGAGGCGATTTTTTTGGCAACCCTCCTTGTCTCTTCTACGAGAGATTCAGCCGGAAAAACTCGGTTGACGATCCCAAAGTCCCTTGCCTCTTCAGCCGAAATCATCGCGCCAGTGAAGATCAATTCCTTTGCCCTAGCCTTGCCAATTGACCGGGGAAGCCTCTGAGTCCCTCCGAATCCTGGAAATACACCCAGCGTGACCTCTGGCTGACCAAACTTGGCATTTTCCGAGGCGAAAATGAAGTCACAAGCCAGAGCGATCTCTGTCCCTCCTCCCAAAGCGAACCCGTTCACAGCAGCGATTACGACTTTTCCTAGCCTCTCGATCTGATCCAGCGTGGTGTGGCCGAGTTTTGAGAAACGGATGGCCTCCAGGGAATTCATATCCCTCATTTCGGAGATATCCGCCCCAGCAATGAAAGACCGATCTCCAACTCCCGTCAGGATGACGACCTGAACCTCTGGGTTGTTCTCCAATTCTTGCAAAGCTCGCTGAAGTTCACGGAGTGTTTCGGTATTCAGCGCGTTGAGTGCCTTCGGCCGATTAACTGCTACGGTCCCGATTCCATCTGCAATATCGAATAGAAGATT
The DNA here is from genome assembly GCA_011773445.1 of Pseudomonadota bacterium. Taxonomy (GTDB): domain Bacteria; phylum Desulfobacterota; class BSN033; order WVXP01; family WVXP01; genus WVXP01. Next base: position 57,627 of record WVXP01000026.1, read on the forward strand.
CTGGTATGCCATGTTCTACCCCCTACAGGGCTTCCAGCACCATAGCCATGCCCTGTCCTCCCCCGATGCATAGGGTTGCAAGGCCGAGGTTGACGTTCCGTCTTCGCATTTCGAACAGGAGACTCACAACGATCCTCGCTCCGGTGCATCCGATCGGATGGCCGATTGAAATTCCGCTCCCGTTCACATTGGTCTTATCCATATCCAGGTCGAATTCTCTCATGCAAGCGATGGTCTGAGAAGCGAAGGCCTCGTTCAGTTCGACGAGGCCAACGTCGCTTAAGGTAGCCCCTACCTTTTTGAGCGCTCTCCTCGTTGCAGGAACCGGACCCAATCCCATAAAGGCTGGATCGATCGCACCGGAGGCGTATGAACGGATTCTCGCCAACGGTTTGAGGTTGAGGGCTTTTGCTTTCTCCATCGACATGATCACGAGGGCTGCCGCAGCATCGTTGATGCCAGAGGCATTTCCCGCTGTTACAGTGCCGTCCTTCTTGAAGACGGTTTGTAAACGCGCCATCTTGTCCAAACTGGTATCCATGGGTCTCTCATCGGTGTCAAAGACGACGGGATCTCCCTTTTTTTG
>WVXP01000026.1:58242-74872 GCA_011773445.1 Pseudomonadota bacterium
TGCTCCCTGCGCGAGATGCCATAGAGCTCTGCAATATTCTCCGCTGTAACCCCCATGTGGTAGCCATAGAAGATTTCCCACAACCCATCGTGAACCATGAGGTCCATCATCTCGGTGTTGAACATCCGTGCTCCCCATCGGGCGGAGGGAAAGAAGTAAGGCGCCATACTCATATTTTCCATCCCTCCGGCGATAATGATTTGGGCCACTCCCGTTATGATTGCTTGGTGTGCGAGAGCAAGGGCTTTCAACCCGGAAGCACAGACTTTGTTGACTGTGAAAGCACTGGTCTCCTTGGGAACACCTCCATAGATCATGGCCTGTCGCGCAGTGTTCTGCCCCTGGCCTCCCTGAAGGACATGGCCCATGATCACCTCATCGACATGGATCTCCGTCAGGGAATCGTCCCAAGCAAAGGTCTCTTTTTCCAATTCGATCGTTCCGCGATCTTTGAGGGAACGAGGCAGATCCTCAACGACGGCATTCGTAGCCCTTGGCCTGAGCCCGCCCCGACTGAGCGCTTCGCGAATCGCATGGGCGCCCAGTTTTACAACCGGGATTTCCTTCAAGGAGCCGCCGAAGTTTCCGACCGCTGTTCTTGTCGCGCTCACAATGACAGATTCTGGCATCGTTACGCCCCTTTTGAGCAAAATTTCACAATATAGTTAGCTCATCCCCCTCCCTTTGTCAACTGTTTTAGACCGGGAATTCTTCAATTTCCTGAGGATACGTCTCACAAGCTGCAGATTTCTTATAATATTTTTAGTTTCTCAAGCGGAAGCCTCCTGTCCCTTCACGCCTAAGCTCACGCCGAGGGCTCAGGGTCGAAGACGCCCTTCAGAGCGGGGAATTTCGCCTCCGGGCGGAAAAGGGTCACCTGAGGAGCATCGGCCCTCAGAGTTTCACCTCGATGAAGGACCTCTCTCTCAGTTTACGAATCCATTGCCGGTATAGCTGCTCGGTTTGGCTGTTTTGATAGTCCCGTTCCACTTTTTTCTTGATCTGGTCGAGTGGAATAGGACTCCCTCCCTTTCTGTCAGTCACCTTAATCAGGATGATTCCCTCCTGGGTTCGTATCGGTTCCCCAACCTGTCCAACCCTGAGTCTGAATGCCATTCTATCAAGGGCAGGAACCAATTCTCCCTTTTTGAAATAGCCGAGATCACCTCCTTTGGCGCCCGGAAGATCCTTAGCATATTGGTGAGCCAACCCTGCAAAATCCTTGCCTTGCCCCGTCCTCATAATGTCTTCAGCGATTAAGAGAATCCCATCTTCCTGATTTTCTGTGGGATTTGCCGGTAAGGGTAATAGAATATGACTGATTCTGACCGATTCATCCGCCATATAGTCCTCTAGGTGGGTTTGATAGTATGTTCTCAGGTCTTCCTCTTTGATTTCGATCTTCGATTTGACAACACGATTAATGAGTCTGGATCTTTTTAACCCCTTCTCAACCTGCCTCTTATAGTCCTCAAAGGTTAGCCCCGTGCCTTCCAATGCCATTTCGAGTTGTTTCTTGCTCATTCTCTGTTCTTTTCTTATAGACTCTATCGTGTCGGCGACCTGTTTCTCTGTCACATTGATCCTTTGCCTGGTTGCCTCCTGATCGATGAGCTTCTCTTCGATCAGCGTGTTGAGGGCCCGGAGCCTCAGATCCATCANNGTTCCGAAAGGGTGATAATCTCATCATTGACAATGGCCACAATCCGGTCGATGATCTCTGCTTCTCCAGAAGAAGCAAGAAAAACAGAGGCGATAATCAGTGAAGAGATCACGCGGGTTCTGAAAACCATGGCGCATGTGAGACGCCTCATTGTGTGTACTCCAATAGCTTACGGTTGCTCTCAATCTTGGCCTTTCTTTTCAATCCTTCGAGCCACTTATAGTACTGTTGTTCGGACTTCATTTGGATGATTTTTCTCTTAACATCCTCGACAACCTCCTCGAAGTTCAGCTGTCTTTCCGGGGTCTTATCCTCCACCTTGAAAATGTGAAATCCGTATGGACTCTTCACAATCTCACTGATCTCTCCCTTCTCCAGGGAAAAAGTCACATTGAACTCTTCGGGCATATCACCCCGGGCGAAATAGCCCAGATCTCCTCCAAATCTTCCCTCAGGTCCCAGAGAGTTCTCTACCGCGAGTTCTTCAAAGTTCCTTCCATTTTTCAGTTCACGCATGATTTTGTTAGCATTTCGCTTTGAAGCCACAACGATCTGTCGGGCTTTAACTCGCTCGGAAAGCTTGTAGTCGTTACGATGGGTCTCATAATACTGTTGAGCTTCCTCTGTGCTGATACCGCCTTCATATCGAGAGCCCTTTCGAATGGTTTTCTCAACCAGTATTTTTTGCCTCACCCGCTCTCTCCAATCTTCAAAAGAAAGCCCCTGGCTATTCAAATATTCTCTCAGGCTTTCACCTTTGTAATCATCCTTGGTTCTCATAATCTGCTCTTCTAACTCCTGCTCTGTGACGGTGACGCCCAGGTGCTTCGCCTCTAGGAGAACAAGGGCCTCCTCGATGAGTTGATCCAGGAATTCTTGCTTCATTTGCATGAGCTTTTCATGGCTCCCTGGAGAAAACTGGTTCTCCAGTCTCATCTCCTGAAATGCCTTATTGAAATCCTCGAGCGTGATTATCTCACCATCGACCCGGGCCAAGACACCTAGCGGTGCCTCTTCTCGTTGACACGCGGGGGAGGAAAGAAGGATGAATGTGACAGCCAAAAAAGCAGTGGTTCTCATGTTTCGCCTCCCAGATGGCCTGGTCGCTTGGCAAGAGAATCACTGAGACCCTTTGTTTCATAACCACCAGGCCCTACTTCCTCAACAAGGCTAACTATAGCTTCCTGGACGTTTTCTCTCTGATCGAGTTGGACCTTCAGCCTGAAATCTGGAGTGAACCTGATGCGATCCGGACAGCGGTGCGCAAGATCGACAATTCTCGCGGGTTCGATTTTTGCCTTCCTGTCGAAGGAGAAAACCATACTTTTCCCATTGAAATCAAATGACCTGACCCGCAGGTGGCTGAGTATCGGCTTTACGCTCATGACCTCCAGGAGATTGAAGACGGGTTCTGGAATCGGTCCATACCGGTCTTCCAATTCAGATCGCATCGCATCAAGTTCCTTATCCGTTTGAACCCCGGATAGGCGCTTATAGATAGACAGCCTCTGGTGAGGGTTTTCAACATAGTTGTCTGGAATGAAGGCAGGCTTATTCCATCGGATTTCAGGCGTTATTTCTTCCTCTATTTCCTCACCTCTGAGCCGTTTGAGGGCCTTCTCAACGAGCTGAGTATACATTTCAAAACCCACGGCAGCAATATGTCCTGACTGTTGGGGTCCGAGGAGATTTCCAGCGCCCCGAATTTCGAGGTCTTGAATGGCTAGTCTGAAACCGGATCCAAGCTCCGTAAACTCCTGAATTGCTCGAAGTCGCTTCAGGGCATCACGTGAAAGAGCTGATTCGCCGGGAACGAGCAGGTATGCGTAGGCTCTCTCATCACTGCGACCCACCCGGCCTCGGAGCTGGTACAAATCCGCCAAGCCAAACTTCTCGGCATGATTGATAATGATGGTATTGGCCGTGGGGATGTCTAGCCCTGATTCAATAATACTTGTGCAGAGAAGTACATCGATCTTGCGTTCGATAAACTCTAGCATCACCCTTTCAAGATCCCGCTCGCTCATCTGTCCATGGGCAATTGCCAGAGTTACTTCAGGGATGAGATCTTTCAGATAGCCCGCCATAGCTCCGATATCATGGACACGGTTATGAACGAAAAAAACCTGCCCTCCCCGCTTGAATTCACGTAAGATGGCGCTTCGGATCACTTCTCCATCAAATCTATGGAGAAAAGTACGGATCGACTGTCGATCTGGAGGTGGCGTATTGATGACTGACATATCACGAATTCCCGTTAAGGACATATGAAGGGTTCTTGGGATGGGGGTTGCCGACAGGGTGAGGACATCAACCAGCTTCTTGAGTTTCTTGATCTTTTCCTTATGGGTGACGCCGAACCGGTGCTCTTCGTCGATAATGAGTAGGCCGAGACTCCTAAATCTCAGGTCCTCTTGGAGAAGCCGGTGGGTGCCGATGATGATATCGATCTTTCCCTTTTCCAGGTCTTCGAGTATTTTCTTCTGCTCCTTCGTGGTTTTGAATCGGCTTATTGATTCAATGAGTACCGGATAATCCCTAAGCCGCTTCGAAAAAGTCAAATAATGCTGTTGAGCCAGGATGGTCGTAGGAACAAGGACCGCGGCCTGTTTGGCATCGGTCAGAGCCTTGAAGGCCGCTCTGATGGCCACTTCCGTTTTGCCGTATCCCACATCCCCACAGATCAAACGATCCATCGGAACTGGCCGCTCCATATCGGTCATTACATCGTGGATGGCTTCGGATTGGTCCGGTGTCTCTTCGTATTCGAAGCACGATTCGAATTCTTTGAAATAGCGGTCCGGTTTGGAAAATGAGAATCCTTTGAAGTGTCTTCGCGCCGCGTAGATTGCAAGGATTTCCTGGGCGAGTTTTTCAACCGACGCGGCGATTTTCTTCTTTAGTCTTTTCCATCCAGTTCCTCCAAGGCGATCAACCCGGACCTTTTTTTCTCCGGTTCCGATGTATCGCTGAACGAGATTCAAACGGTGGACAGGGACATAGAGCTTATCGCCGTGCATGTACTCCAATAGCAGATAGTCGTTGCTTATCCCGCCCACGTCAAGACGATAGAGTCCCCTGTAGATGCCGATCCCATAATCGAGATGGACCACGGGGTCGCCGGGGTTCAGATCTCCAAAGGAGGTGATGAAGGGACCTTCTTTTTTTCTTCTCGGTTTCCGAACTTTTCGTCGCTCTCCAAAAATCTCCTCCTCGGTGATGATGGTTAGGCTCTCCTGGGCAAAAGAGAACCCTCCAGAGAGGTTTCCAACCAGAATGACGGGACGATCATTCCGACTCCTTGGAATGGATGAAAAAGGCAATTGGAGATTGTCTGTCTGGACGCCATAGGCCGTAAGAACCTCGCTCAACCGAGCGGCCTGTTCCGGACTCATTGAAACGAAGAAGACCGATGAACCTCGTTCGTGGTGTTTTTGGATTTCTTTTACCAGAGGCTCCAGGAGCCGTTCGGTTCTCTGGCTGCTAAGGATCTCGCTCCTTAAGTGTCCGTTGTCTCCAATCCGGAATCGAAATGTGGTCTCCTTTTTCCCCGATTCTCTCGCGATCTCCAGCTCTTCGAGAATAATCCTGGCCTTCTCCATCAGCCGGAGGCTAATTTCCTGGGGATCGGAACAGAAGACTTCAGGATGTATCGATTTTCTAGACCGAGGGCTTGCCTTTTCAAACCTTTTGGAGACATCCTCCTGGAAACTCACCATTCCTTGGAAGATGAGATCTGGCGAATCAAGAACCAGGATTTGTTTCTCACAGAGGTAGGTAAGGAAGTCCTCCGAGCGCGCAGGTCGACCATCCAGCAAGAGTTCTTGGGAGGGAATCAAAGTCGCTCCCTCCATTTCTTTGATGGATCTTTGGGATTCCGTGTCGAAACATCGGATGGATGCAATCTGGTCCCCAAACCACTCGAGGCGCAGAGGATAGGGATAGAGCGGGGAAAAGAGGTCAACGATTCCCCCTCTAACGGTAAACTCGCCTCTATCCTCCACCAGGTCGACTCGAGTATAACCGGACTGAGTCAGTGCTCGGATGACATGATCTCGATCGATATCTTGCCCCTTTTCTAATCTAATGGATAGGGTTCTCAGCATTTCCTTGGGCATCACCTTCTGAAGGACCGACCGGGCTGAGGCAAAGCAAACTCCCCCCTGGTCCTGATTCAAATGGAAGAGGACCCTGAGTCGCTGGGCAATGGTATCCGGAGTTGGAGGGATATTATCCCACGGAAGGGTCTCCCAGGCTGGATAGAGAAGAGTCGACTCCTCTTCGTCTTGGGAAAAGAAGCGAAAATCCTCCCGAAGCGTTTCAGCGTCTCGATGAGTGGGAGCAATCACAAGAAGAGGGCCCTGGCCCTGATCTCTAATCCTGGATAGCATGTAGGCCCTGGCGCTTCCCACAAGGCCATAAACGCGCGCCTTTCTCTCTCGTCTGCCGGTCCACTCGATCAGCGAGTCCATGGTGGTATCGGTTTCATGGACAGCGTTTTCCAAAACGTCCCCCCTAACCCGGTCCAACGGGGATGAAACAAACCTGGTCAATCAAATGTCCCCGTGGCAGAAAAAGATCTCTTATGCTCAAGACCGTCGTCCCCGGTCATTTGCTTGAAAAAGTCCGTGAATATGCTGGAAGGATACTCAGAGACGTGAGATACTCTGGGAACAAATCTGGGTCCTAGGAGTTTACTTTCAGATCAATCACTGCCCGTCGAGGAGGCGTTTCAATCAGGACTCGAGGTAAAACTGCATCTTCGTCCGTCCGGCGGTAATAACATCACCGTCCTTCAGTTCCTGCTGATCCTGGATAGGAATACCGTTAACGCGTGTCGTCGTTCTCCCACTAGAACCGGAAATGTAGAACCCGGAGGGCCGTTGACTAATGAGAAAGACGGTTCTTCCCAAAAATAGCCCCTTAAGCTTTATGTCTGCATGATCGCCCTTGCCGGCCACAGTGAGGCGTCTTGTCAGTTCGATGTCTTCTTGACCCGATCCACCAGAAATAATCGTAACTCCACCTCGAATTTCCCCAGATTTCCTCTCTGCAGTGGCCTGAGGAACCCGGGCAAGAAGCTCGCGTTGCTTTTTTGTCTCGAGGACAAGCGTTTGCTCAGCGATGTCTTGACCCTTTCGAACGGCCTCCCCGGTGGATTGAACGTCCTCTTCAATGAACAAGAGGGCGTGCTTTCCTATGAGTACTTGGTCATTATCGGATAGAATCCATTCTGAGACCTTTTTGCTATTGACGAAAGTTCCGTTCAGGCTTTTGAGGTCCTCGACGATAAATCGAGGGCCCTCTCGATAGATTCTCGCGTGTTTTCTTGAGACAGCCATATTATCGAGGACAATGTCATTCTTCCCAGACCTTCCGATCGTGATGGAGGGCTTGTCCAACGGGACTTCCTTCAATACGACATCATTAAACCTTACTTCAATTCTTGCCATTCCCCAACCTCCCCCTCAGATACAGATGAATTTCAAGGATGAGGTCGATGATTTCTTTAACAGTACCAGGCATTTCCATCGTATCGGAGAAAAAATGGGTTGTCAAGGGAACGAACGAGAGGAGTTTCCTAAGTTTTCAAAGCAAAGAATTTCTAACCTTCTGATGTTTCATGACAATTTTGAATTTTTGGATGGAACCCTCATATCCCTTCGCTCCCTTGCTCTCACCATTGGCGGGACAGGTGGGGACGGGCTTTTGCCCAAATCCCTTTTCTCGACTTTTGTCTGATGAAAGTGGAAAAGGAGCGCTCTTCGCTGCTCGAAACCTTTTTTCGACAATTCTAAAGCTCGGCTCCACTGCAAATCCAAAACTCGCCCTTCGGGCTCAAACAGTTGGATTTGTGGCCGTTACGCCTCGCTAAGAATTGTTCGCGAAAAAATCTTGAATCGCGCTCAGAGCTTCCCTTCCCACTTTCTGGCGAAGTACTCTTGCAAAACCGTGACCGGAGTGTTCTAAAGGTATTTCGGAACGGCCCGGGGAATACTGACACCCTTCCACCGCAAACGTCCCTCAGGGACATGAGCGTCCACAAAACTGAGGAAACCCCTCAACGACGATTCTCCTGTCGAACGCCTTCCGGTATAATCTGAATACCATGAAACACGAACGCATCTGTCTGATCAGCCTCGGCTGCCCGAAGAATCTGGTAGATTCTGAGGTCATGCTGGGCCTTCTGGCTGAAAAAGGGTATGGCATCACACCAAAGCCCTCCCATGCAGATATCATCCTGATCAACACATGTAGCTTCATAAAGGAAGCAACACAAGAGACGCTGGACACGATTCATGAGGCGGTGGAACTGAAAAAATCTGGATCGTGTCACCGTGTTGTCGTGGTGGGTTGTCTTCCCCAGCGATATGGGTCGGACCTCGCTCGAGAAATCCCCGAAGTCGACTTTTTCCTGGGGACCGAGGAGTTCCCCCGTATTGTTGAATATCTTGAGGGGGATCCTGATCATCAGAAGCGGGTGGCCGTCGAGAGGACCTCTTTCCTTTACGACCATGAAACCCCTCGTCTCCTCTCTGGCCATTTCTACAGTGCTTACATAAAAATCGCGGAAGGATGCTCGAGGTCATGCTCATTCTGCATCATTCCGAGTCTTAGAGGAAGGTTTCGTAGCCGTCCCCTCGAGTCTATCTGCGAAGAGGCCTTGCGCTTGGCTGACCAGGGGGTTCGTGAAATAAATCTTGTTGCCCAAGATACGACGTCCTATGGTCTCGATCTCCAAAACGGTACCAATTTGGCAGCCCTTCTCGAGGCCCTCGGCCGTATTGAGGGAATCGCTTGGATTCGCGTGCTCTATGCTTATCCCGAACATATCGATTCGCGGCTTCTCAGGCGGATCAAGAATTCTGAGAAAATCTGCAACTATATCGACCTGCCCATTCAACACATCAACGAAAGGATTCTCCGAGCCATGGGGCGTCCTGTTTCTCGCAGGTTCTTAGAGCGCTTAATTCTGAAGATCAGGGATGAGATCCCGGGTGTTTCGATCAGAACCACTCTCATGGTGGGATTTCCCGGAGAAAGTGCAGTGGAGTTTTCTGAGTTGATCGATTTTGTCGAGAGAATCCGGTTCGAGAGACTCGGAGTCTTCGAATTCTCTCCAGAGGAAGGAACGCAAGCTGAGCGAATGGTGAAACAGATTCCCGGATCTGTCAAAAAGAAACGCCGTGAGCGCCTCATGCAACTTCAACAACGAATTTCCCTGGAACATCACTGTGAACTTATTGGGAAGAAGGTTCTCGTTCTTGCCGAGGGGCCGGTGGGTGACAAAGACACTGTGAAGGGACGGATGGCAACTCAGGCACCGGACATCGATGGTCAAGTGATGATCACCAAAGGAAGTGCCTCCCCAGGGCAGATCGTGACCGTCCGAATTACGGAGGCTTATCCCTATGATCTGGAGGGGGAGATCGTTTGAACCTCGAGGTGCTGGTTATGAGCAGCAACTCAGGGCGGCCAGACCGAGATGCTGACTGCTGAGGTGTGGCTTGAGTGTCTCTGGTGGGGGCGATGGAATTCGCCTTCTTTCATTGGGATGTTCATATTTGACTCGATTCGAAAGAATCGCTTTGCCCACAGATTCATGCCCTCTATTTTTTCTTGTGACGGTTTTTCTTCAGACGTTTTCGGTGCTTATGCCTCGACATCTTTCTCATCCTCTTCTTGACGACGGTACCCAACTATCTCACCTCCTCGGGTAGATTTACTCTGTTTTTGGAATTCTCTCACATTGTCTTCGTGCAGTCGATGTCGTCGACTTCTAAGAGACGCCCCGTTATCTCGAAACTTCCGCTAGCGTCAAGAACCTATCATAACGAAGGCCGAACCATTTCTCAATAATCATTCTCAAAAAAATCAAGCCAAAAGGGAAGAGGGGTTTCCTGAGTCTTGAAAGCAAGGAATTTCCAACCTTCTGATGTTTCATGACAATTTTGAATTTTTGTTGGAACCCTCACATCCCTTCGCTCTCAAGCTCACAAGGGGATCTTATTCCCGTCCTTGGTGGGATGCCCCTTTCTCCCGCCAAAGCCAGTATCTTCGCTCAGTCTCCTTTTTTTTGATGGTCATGTCGATGATGGATCTCGGGCGCATGAGGGTGTAAATGCTCAATTTCATCGTGCGTGTGCGGATGGGCGTGCAAATCAGCGAGAGTTTCATCCTCCTCATGCTCGTGAACGTGATGTCCGTTGTCATGACGATGACGATGATCGTGCTCGATCGCAGCGTGAATATGTCTGTGGGCATGTTTTTCACTCAATAGAAGTATGGCTCCTACAATCATAATGGGGATTGAGATAACAGTAAAGAGATCAGGGGTTTCTCCAAGAAATAGGAAGGATACAAATGCCCCAATAAATGGGGCAGTCCCGAAGAATGCGCTTGCACGGGCTGTGCCCAAACCTCGCATGGCGAGGACAAACATCACAATACTGAATCCGTAACCGAAACTCCCCAATAGCATTGCCCCGAAAACGACCCAAGGCTCAGGGAATGGAACTCCCTGAAGGAGAGAGAGAAGCAGAGAAAAACTGCCTGCTCCTAATCCCTTGATCATGACAATGGAAAACGGATCTCTCGCAGAGACCCCCCGAGTCAAGTTATTGTCCAGTCCCCAAAAGGCACAGGCACCCAAAACTCCCGCCGCGCCAAAGGAGAATCCCCATTCAGCCCTTAGGTCCACCGAAAGCATCACGCTTCCGGCCGTGATGCAACCGATAGCCCCCCAGACCCGTCCTGCGATTGCCTCTTTGAAAACGAGGGCAGCAATGAGCGCAGTAGCCGTCCCTTCGAAGTTAAGCAGAAGGGAGGCTGTGGCGGCTGGCGCCGTCCTTAAGCTGAACATAAGGAGAATGGGAGCGGCAACGCCTCCCGCCAGGACGGCAGCGGTCAACCAGGCCAAATCGGTTTTCCTGACCGGTGCTTCAACTCTGATGGATCGATTACCCATTCGTTGGAGGACTCGAAATAACAACAAACCAGTGCCACTGCCAAGATAGAGAAAGGCAGCCAGGGGAATCGGTTCGACCCTGTCCAACAGCCACTTCGCAACCGGCGTGCTTGCGCCAAATAAGGCAGCAGCCAGTAAAGCTTGGATGATTGGGTATATGGGTACTCTGTTCATTCTGCCCTGAGGGTTTGATCTCGAGTTCACCCTCACTTCCGATGAGCCGAGAAAAAGGATTTCTTTAAGGATAACTGGGTCCGCTTCATTTACGCCTTAAAGAACGGACGTCATAACAGAGGCGATTCAGTCGCACCGGTCCAACTCCAAGGTCGGCAAGTCGCAAAAAAATGGAAGTGGAAGCGAGTCCCATCCAGGTTAGATGTCCCGGATTGCCCGGTAGGTAGGACCTTCAAAGTCCGAGGATTCTGATGGGCCGCCACTGGCGATGATCCATCTTTTGAGTCCATCATTACCATCAGTTTCCAGCATCACCTTTCCATGGGACCTGATAGATCCGGTGAAGCGCTGTGAATCCCTTAAGGTTAAAGACCCCTACGAGTTGAACGTCGATCCCCTCAACACCGTCGATTTCTTCTTTCAATTCTTCGGACACGAAGATCCGATTCTTGTCTGGAAAGGCATCAGCCTTCAATCCGTCTTTCAGGCTCTCCTGATGGTCTATCGTGAGTCCCTCCATTCTGAAGGCCTTGTTAATGGCAACTCCATGACGTTTGCCCTGTTCATCGAGAACCAACTCACCGTAACTAATCCCGATTCGTAACTCGATTCTTTCTTTCCGGGGTATATCCCTGTTGTAGTCTTGAGCATTTTGGAGGATTTTCATGGCTGCCCTCACAGCGTCGGTTCCTGTCGGGAAGGTGATGAGGTACCCATCACCGGTGCCTTCGAGGAATTTTGAGCCAAAGTCTTCAGAGACCTCACGGACACACGCCATCATCTTATTTTTGATTCGCATTGCAAAGGCGTCTCCCTGGGTGACAGCCAGCTTGGTGGATTCGCAGAGATCGACTACAAGAATCGCCTCGTTGACAAAGGAAGTCTGCGTTCTGAGAGCTCTCCTGGGAAGGACGCCCCACCGTCTAAGGATCCAAAGGATGATCAGGACAAAAGCTGCCGTCATGAGGACAAGAAGGGTTTTCTCCTGGTAGAAAGGAGCCTCCTTGGGAGGGGTCATATCTCTCATCATTTTTCCCATTTCTACTGGATCTGAACTTCCCATCCCCTCTCCCATCATCCTCTTGCTCCCTTGACTTTGTACCGTAAGTTCTCGCGTCGAGGGCGAATGAAGATTCTCTCCTGAAGACTGCATCTCTCCTAGTTGGCCATGGGCAAGACTCAACCCGTTTGCCAGGGGAAAAGAGCCTGACGGAGCAAAGAGGGTGATAACAGCGATCCAGACAACGGCCATGGAAATCATGGAGAACCGTCTCATCCTTTCTTTCTCTGCCCTCATTCCGACCCCCACCCCTTATCGGTGATCACACCACCGAATATAGCACTTAGCCGAACAAAATACATCTTTCTGGAGCTATGCTATATGGCCGGAGCTTTTCGGGCTCATCAGATTCCTCGTGAAATGCCCTCCTTGAATCACGCAAGCCGTGTCGTGGCCTCGCCTTGACGTGTCTACAAGAATGGGGTAACTATTCTTCCACAGAAGATTGGGCCACTCCCACACCGATCAACGAGAGAGTTTGAAGGAAAGAATCCTCATTGTATAGCAGAGAGATTCCAGGGTTTTACCCGGAAGGAAGGGCTGTGGAAGAGCGGAGTCAATTGCGTAAGCAACGGCTTGAGAAGATCCGGCAAATGGATAAAGATGGCATCGCGCTGTTTCCCAACGATTTCAAGGTACGGCACACATCCCAGGAAATCATCCAAATCTGCGGTTCTCAGAGTGCCGAGGCCTTACAAAAGGTTGATCAGGTCTTTGTGCTGGCTGGACGTATTATGGCACTGAGGCAGTTCGGCAAGGCGTCTTTTTTCCATCTCCAGGATCGAAAGGGGAGGATTCAGGCCTATATCAGAAAGGATCAGGTAGGTGAGCAGATTTACACGCTTTTCAAAAAGCTCGATGTAGGGGATTTTGTGGGCATTTCGGGAAGGGTCTTTCAGACAAAGACCGGAGAACTCACCATTGCGGTCGAGTCTCTTCGGCTCTTGGCCAAATCGGTCAGGCCGCTTCCGGAGAAGTTTCACAAACTCAGGGACATGGAGACCCGATACCGTCAGCGTTATGTGGATTTACTGATGAACCAGGAGGTGAGGAGTGTCTTCAGGAAAAGAGCCCAGATCATCCAGGCCCTGCGGTCTTTTCTGGATGAGCGGGAATTCCTTGAGGTTGAAACGCCGATGATGCAACCCATACCGGGAGGAGCAACGGCTCGTCCATTCAGGACCTTTCACAATGCCCTCGACATGGAGTTGTTCCTGAGGATTGCTCCTGAACTTTATCTCAAGCGCCTCGTTGTGGGGGGAATCGAGCGGGTTTATGAGATCAACCGCAACTTTCGGAATGAAGGTATCTCCACACAGCACAATCCGGAATTCACCATGCTGGAACTCTACATGAGCTATGCGAACTATGAGGACCTGATGGACTTGACTGAAGAGATGATCTGCCACGTTTGCCAGACGATATCAGGGGGCACTCACCTGTCGTACCAGGGTAATGAGATCGATCTCGCAACCCCCTGGCAGAAAATGACTCTCAAGGAAGCCATCGTTCGTTATGGAGGGGTCGATCCAGCCATCTTGGAAGACAGAGAAAAGGCCCTCGACCATGCGACAAGGTTGGGGTGCAATGTCACTCCGAAAATGGGTCTCGGAAAGATATTGACCCAGATGCTGGATCATGTGGTTGAGCCTAGCCTGATCCAACCCACATTTGTGACTCGTTTCCCCGTTGAGGTATCACCCCTATCGAGAAGAGATGAAAAGGACCCAACGGTAGCCGAGCGGTTTGAGTTCTATCTCGGCGCCAGGGAGCTCGTCAATGGCTTCTCGGAATTGAACGATCCATTCGACCAGAGTGAGCGATTTCGTCTGCAGGTTCAGGAAAGGCAGGCCGGTGATGAGGAAGCCCATCTGATGGATGAGGATTACATCAGAGCCCTCGAATATGGAATGCCACCAAGTGCGGGCCTCGGTCTCGGCGTCGACAGGCTGGTTATGATACTTGCCGATGTTCCCTCAATAAGAGACGTCATTCTCTTCCCCCACCTGCGCCCAGAGAAGAGCCATTCCTGAAAACGAGGTTTCCATGTCTTATGAGCTGTTCATTAGTCTCCGCCATCTGAGGGCCAAACGGAAACAGTTCTTCATCTCTGCCATAACCCTCCTGTCAATCGTGGGGGTGGCGGTGGGCGTCATGGCCTTGATCGTCGTCCTCGCTGTAATGACAGGCTTCGAGAATGATATCACCTCTAAAATCGTCGGCATGACCGCCCATGTCCTGGTTCGGCAGCATGGAAGAAGTGGCTTGGAGAACTATCGGGCAATTACACAGCGAGTCCGTGGAATTGATGGAGTAGTCGGGGCGACTCCATTTATCTTCAATCAAGTCATGTTAACCTCAGAGTTCGGTATTACTGGCGCAGTGCTCAGAGGCATTGATCCAGAAAGCATTGGGGATGTGACATCCCTGGTCCAGAATACGAAGGTCGGCTCTGTTGGAGCACTGGAATTCTCTGCGCCAGCTGGAATTATTATCGGCAGCGAGCTGTCAAAGACACTCGGTGTCTCAGTTGGGAACTGGATCAATGTGGTGACACCGCTGGGAACCATGACGCCTCTGGGGATGGCTCCGAAGAGGGAACGGTTCAAAGTTGTAGGCATATTCACCTCGGGGTATTACGAATACGATACGTCGTTTGCTTACATNNGCCAGAGAGGTTGCGTCCAGAATCGAGAAGTCGCTGGGGTTTCCTTTTTGGACATCGGACTGGATGGCCATGAATCGAAACTTCTTCAAAGCCCTGAAAATGGAAAAAATCGCCATGTTTATTATCCTTACCCTCATCGTTTTTGTGGCGGCCCTTGCGATTGTGACAACATTGATCATGGTTGTCATGGGCAAGACCCGGGATATTGCCATCCTCAAATCCATGGGAGCGACGACTTCGAGCATCATGAAGATCTTTATCTTCGAAGGTCTCCTTATCGGCGTAGTCGGCACGATCGTGGGCACGATACTCGGACTTCTCATCGCCTACAACCTAGAGGGGATTACGCAGTTTTTGGAAGGATTGTTCCGGTTCAAGTTTCTTCCAGGGGATGTCTACTATATTGATGAACTGCCCTCCACCGTGAGACCGCTAGACGTCGTCCTGATCGACGGTATCGCCTTTCTACTCAGCTTCTTGGCAACGCTCTACCCCTCAAGGAAAGCCGCAGGTCTGGACCCTGCTGAGGCACTGAGGTACGAGTAATGCTCGGGTCACGCCGGTTCACCATTATGCGCGGCATTAAAATCCCCTCCGATAAGTTTCGTGGTGGTTCTAACGAAGATCAAGGCTGACGGGCTTTGAAACGAGGATGGGAGGTGTTGGTTGGCCGAGATAAGGGTTGAAAACCTCTTGAAGTCCTACAAACAGGGATCGAGAAGGGTTGAAGCCTTGAGAGGCATTGACCTGGTTTTTAACGGAGGCGAACCGGTTGCTGTCATTGGCCCCTCAGGAGCCGGCAAGACCACGCTAATCCATATCTTGGGGACCATTGATCGCCCCTCCGCAGGGAGGGTTCTTTACGATGGCCGGGACGTTTTTGCGATGAGCGACAGGGACCTGGCGCGTTTCCGTAATAGAACAGTCGGTTTTGTCTTTCAATTTCACCATTTGCTACTGGAATTCACTGCCCTTGAAAATACCATGATGCCTGCCTTGATTCAGGGTGTGCAAAGACGGGAAGCAAAAGGTCGTGCGCAGGAGATCCTCGAAGAGGTTGGCCTGGGGGATCGAATGACTCACAAGCCCGGTGAACTGTCGGGAGGAGAGCAGCAACGGGTGGCCGTGGCCCGTTCGCTGATTCTGGAACCTCAAGTTCTTCTCGCAGATGAACCGACGGGGAATTTGGACCGAGAAACAGGGGAGGGTGTCTATCAACTTCTGCAACAGATGAATAGGGAGAAAGGAATTACGCTGATTATCGTGACCCACAACGAAGAAATTGCCGGTCGGCTACCTCGGCGAATTCATCTGGTTGACGGAAGAGTCGTTTAGGAAGAGTCGGGACGAGCATTTACAAAGGCACAAATATTTGTTAATAGTTCCAGGTTCTAAACGTCCGCTATGAACGGTTTGCAAGAAGATCCAACCTTGGACCATGGATACGGGATCGAAATTCGTGCGAAAACTCTTGATCGTGGCGATGTCGTTGTTCTGTGCCGTGATTCCTGCCTTTGGAAGCGAAAAGCCGATTGCCAAAATCCAAGTTATGGGTAATGAGAAGATCGACTCATCGGCGATTTTCAATCAGATCGTCACCAAAGAGGGAGATCCGCTGTCGCAGTCAGTGCTTCGGGAGGACGTGAGACGAATCTATGAGATGGGATATTTCACTGATGTTCAGGTGGACGTCAAGGCAACAGCCGGAGGTTCGCTCGTGACTTTTCTCGTTGTCGAAAAACCCTCTATAGGACAGATCATCATCTCAGGAAATGAGAAGATCGAAACCGACAAGATTCGGGAGAAAATCGAGATTCCCCTTCATTCGATCGTCAAAACAGACAGAATTCAGGAGATCATTGAAGAGATAAATAAGCTCTACCTTTCAAAAGGATACTACGGCGCCAAAGTTTCCTACAAGATCGAGTCCCTCGGAAAAAATGAGGTGGTCCTTGAAATCTTGATTGAGGAAGGGAAAAAGGCCTGGATTCGTAAGATGAGATTCAAAGGAAACGAGCGAATAAGTTCCCGTCAACTCCGTCGTCGGATGAAAACCAAAAAACGGAGCCTTCTTTCGTGGGTGACAGGGACGGGATT
>WVXP01000026.1:74889-82723 GCA_011773445.1 Pseudomonadota bacterium
AGGATAGAGAAGCCAGAGGTTATCGTTGGAAAAAAGGGGAGGTCCATTACCGTCGAAATTACGATTCAAGAGGGGCCCCAGTTTAGAATCGAAACCGTTGATTTCCAGGGGGACATCCTGACGACAAAGGAGGATCTCTTTAAGGTCATCAAGACAGAAAAAGAGGATGTCTATCGGAGTTCCTTGGTCCAACAGGACGTCTTGAAATTGACCGATGTTTATGCTGATCAGGGCTATGCCAAGGCAGAGGTCAACCCTGTAGCCAAATTGGATGAAGCGAAGCAGACGGTCCATTTGACTTTTGAGATAACGAAGAGTGAACAGGTCTATTTTGAACGGATCAACATCGTGGGGAATACGAAGACACGGGATAAGGTGATTCGACGAGAGCTTCGTTTTGGAGAGGGAGATCTATACAATTCCAGCGGCATGAAGAGGAGTCGACAGCGGTTGAGGCAGACGGGTTACTTCAAAGAGGTGGATTTTGCAACCTCCCAGGGAACAAAAGATGACCAGATCGATCTCGAGGTGGCGGTTGAAGAGGCGCCGACCGGTTCAGTGTCGCTCGGTTTTGGCTTCAGCACAAAGGATCAATTCGTCATTGAGGGTTCATTTGCTCAGCGGAACCTTCTCGGTTACGGCTATCAGTTCAATTTGAGTGGCAGTCTTGGAGGAGAAACAAGCACGGGGAGAATCGGCTTTACCGACCCCTGGTTTCTCGGGTATCCTGTTTTGGCAGGAATCGATCTCTATGCCACGGAGGACGAGTTTTTTGCTAGTTACAGCACCAAGATTCGAGGCGGGCGCCTCCGCCTGGGAAAGGAGCTTGGAGAATATCTCCGTGGTAGAATCACGTACACTTATGAGAATGTCGAGATATTCGATGTGGCGGAGACAGCGTCTCGGATTATCAAAGAACAGGAGGGGGAGAGAGACTCGAGCATTCTCGGGTTCAGGCTCTCCATGGACAGGCGAGACGATTTCTTCTTTCCCACTCGAGGGGGAGTCTATCAGGTTGAAGTTGAGAATTCCGGGGGCATTCTCGGAGGAGACAATGATTTTTATCGCTCAGTGGGTGATTTCCAATACTACCATCCGATTTTTTGGAAACTTGTCGGCCACGGAAGACTCCTTCTCGGCTGGATCGATGCCTACGACGACACGGCTGAGGTCCCGATCTGGGAACGGTTCTACGTGGGGGGCATTCGGACGATTCGGGGTTTCGAATACGGGGAAGCGGGCCCGGAGGACGAAACCGGAGAGGTCATCGGTTCGGAGAAAGAAGCCGCCGCAAGCTTCGAGCTCCTGTTCCCAATCAAGGAGGACATGGGGATCCGGGGAGTACTTTTCTTTGATGTGGCGAAAGGGTTTGACGACTTTGACGATCTTTTCCCATTGCGGACCAGTGCCGGGGTTGGACTCCGGTGGTTGACTCCACTGGCACCCATGAGTATTGACTATGGAATCAATTTGAACCCTGAAGACGATGAGGATTCTGGCCGACTTCACTTTTTTCTCGGTGGGACCTTCTAATCGATGTGGTTGGTCATCACGCGAATCCATGATGTATCCTGGGAGGATTTTTCTGGCGAAAAGGGGGAGAAAAATGAGAAAGGCAATTCTGATCGGAACGGTGAGCTGTCTACTCGGCTTTTGGTCTTGGGTCTCTGCAGCGGAGGTAAAGATTGGTTATGTCAACCTCCAGCGGATCAAGGAGACGAAGGAATGGAAACGGCGAGAGGATCTGTTCAAGGCAGAGGTGAGTAAATCACAGCTCGAAGTGGAGGAAAAGAGGAAGCAACTGGAAAACGCAGCCTTTCAATACGAACGCCAAAAGCCGATGTTAAGTGAGAATGCGCAGAGGGAGAAGGAGAGGGATTTACAGAAACTGAAACTTGAATTTCAACTTTGGGCTCAGGATCGTCAAAGAGACCTTGACAAAAAAAGAGATGACATGACCGAAAACATCTGGTCTCGGGTCACTGAGGTGGTTGAAATAATCGCAAAGGAGATGGATCTCACCCTCGTTGTCGATTACGATCCCAATCCACGTACGACGACCGCACGCCTGGAAAAAGGGCTGGTCTATGTGACTCCCGAAATCGACATCACCGATAAAGTACTGAAGAGATTCAATGCCCTTTTCGAGGGCAAGTCATAGGGTTGAAAATTGAAAAAGACATTGAAAGAGCTGGCAAAACTGGTGAATGCCCAGGTGGCGGGGGATCCGTCGGTAGAAATTGAGGGGGTTGCGCCTTTTGACAGCGCCCGACAGGGGGACATCACTTACATCAAGAGTAAGAAGTTCTGTCACCTCCTGGAAACCACCAGCGCTTCGGCGGTGATCACCCCTATTCATGTGGAGTCGGACCAAAAAGACCTGCTCTGGGCTGAGAACCCTCAGCTCGCTTTTGCCAAGATCCTTGCTTTCTACCATCAAAAGCCATATCAGCCGACCGGGATTCATGAGACGGCCTGGATTAGCCCGACTGCCACATTGGGCAAAGATGTTTCCGTCGGACCCTTCGCGTTTTTTGCAGATCAGGTCGTTATCGGAGACGGTGTGGTCATCCATCCGGGAGTCTATATCGGCGAAAACTCGGCGATTGGAGAGGAAACCGTGATCCACGCGAATGTCTCGATCTATGATGGTGTGACGATCGGGAAACGGGTGATCCTCCACAGTGGTGTCGTGGTCGGCAGCGACGGCTTTGGTTATGTGAGGGATGGAAATACTCACTTCAAGATTCCCCAGGTCGGTGGGGTGACGATCGAAGACGACGTGGAGATCGGAGCCAACTCAACGATCGACCGGGGAACAATGGGTCAAACGGTCATTAAACGAGGTGTGAAGATTGACAACCTGGTTCAGGTGGCCCATAATGTGATCATTGGTCAAGACAGCATTATCGTTGCCCAGGTTGGTATTGCTGGAAGTACCCGGATCGGTCGCAATGTGATTCTTGCCGGCCAAGTTGGGGTGGCGGATCACATCGAGATCGGAGACAATGTGATTATTGGAGCTCAAGCTGGGGTGGGCAAGAGTATTCCTCCCAATCAAATCTTGCAGGGAAGTCCCACCATGCCCCAGAGAGAGTTCTTAAGGAGTTCTGTCCTCATCCCTCGACTCCCTCAAATCAAGCGTACCGTAGACGAATTGGTCAAAAGGATCAAGGTGTTGGAGGAAAAGATTGGAAAATAACAAGAAGAACGCATCCATTGAGATCCAGGAGATCATCAACTTACTCCCCCATCGATACCCCTTTCTGCTCGTCGATCGAATCCTTGAGGTGGAAGCGCAAAAGCGGATTGTGGGTATCAAGAATGTGACTTTTAATGAACCTTTTTTCCAGGGACATTTTCCGGGTCGCCCCATTATGCCAGGCGTCCTGATCGTTGAGGCTATGGCCCAGACGGGTGGAATTCTGGCCTTTCTCTCGCTTCCAGAGGAGGAACGGGGCGGTGAGGTCTTGTTCATGGGAATCGACAAGGTGAGATTCCGGAGGCCCGTTCTTCCAGGTGATCAGATGCGGATGGAACTGGAGGTGGTTAAACAGAGAAGACGGGTGTGGGGATTATCGGGTAAGACCTTTGTGGGTAACCATCTGGCATGTGAGGCAGAACTGCTTGCCATGTTGGGTGAGGGATAGAGGGATCTGATGATTCATCCGACAGCCGTGGTTGACCGTGCAGCCGAGATCGCGGAAGGTGTTGATATCGGTCCCTATACGATCATTGAGAAGAACGTCATCATCGATGAGGGGACTCAAGTTGGTCCCCATGTAGTCATATGCCGAAACACAACCATCGGTAAGAACTGTCAAATCCTTCAGTTTGCCTCTATCGGAGAGAAACCCCAGGATCTCAAATACTCGGGCGAGGACACGAGGACGATCATTGGGGGCCACAACGTTATTCGTGAATATGTGACAATCCACAGAGCCTCTGTTCACGGGGACGGAAAAACCGAATTGGGGAATCGCAATTTTCTGATGGCTTACGCTCATGTGGCCCATGATTGCAAGATCGGGAACCACGTGATCATGGCGAATGGTGCCACCCTGGGTGGCCACATCGAGATCGAAGATCATGCAATCCTAGGTGGACTATCAGCAGCCCATCAGTTTGTCAGAATCGGCACCCATTGCATCGTCAGCGGCCTTACCGGCATTCCCCAGGACATCCCCCCCTANNGATCCTTGAAAAAGGCTTATCGACTCTTATTTCGATCGAAACTACCGCTAAGCCAAGCGGTGAAAAGAGTTCTGGATGATGAGATTCACGCTGTACCTGAGGTCGCCCACATGATTGATTTCATCAGGCGTTCGGAAAGGGGGATCTGCAGATAGGTGGAGAAGCTTAAGGTTGGTGTCGTCGGCGTAGGATATTTTGGTTCGTTCCATGCGGAGAAATACGCAAGAAGTCCCCAGGTCGATTTGGTCGGCGTGGCCGACATTGACGAGGCACGGGTTCACGAAGTCGCTGAACGTTTTTCGACGCGTTCCTTTCTGGACTACAAGGATCTCTTCGACAAGGTCCAGGCTGTGAGCATCGCCGTGCCGACCCCGATCCACTTTCAAGTCGCTCGAGATTTTATAGATCGTGGCATTGATGTCTTGCTGGAGAAGCCGATGACGGCCACACTGCACGAAGCCGAGGCATTGGTTGAGGTGGCCGAGAATAAGAAAAGGATCCTCCAAATTGGGCATCTTGAGCGCTTCAATTCCGCTGTCTTTGCTCTGAATGGCCTTCTCGTCGATCCTCTGTTCATCGATTCCATCCGATTCAGTCCCTTTCTGGAAAGGGCCTCTCATGTCGATGTGGTCCTCGATTTGATGATTCATGATATCGATCTCATTCTGAGCATGGTTCAGTCGGAAGTCACTTCAATCAGGGCTGTGGGAGTGCCGGTGATTTCCTCTCACCTCGACATTGCGAATGCCAGGATGGAATTCCAGAACGGATGCACGGCCAACATAACAGCCAGTCGTGTATCCGGCAAGAAGATGAGGCAAATCAGGATATTTCAAGACGACGGGTACTTTACGATCGACTTTCTTTCTCACAAAATCAGAATTCATCGAAAAGAGCAGGATGCGGACGGACCGAAAGTGGTCTCGGAAGAGATCAGGATGACCCCGACTGATGCTCTCGAGAGCGAAATCCACTCGTTTATGCAGAAGGTGAGAGATCGGACCGAGCCTCTGGTATCTGGAAGGAACGGAAAAAGGGCCCTGGAAGTCGCCTTATCGATCACCGAACAGATCGAGAGGAATATCGTCAGAAGGAGAGATTCGCACTCTCTCAATGTTGGAGAAGGTGAGTAACCGTTCTGGGCCTAAGAGGGTTCTCATTATCGCCGGGGAAGCATCAGGAGATCTCCACGGTGGAAGCCTCGTAAAGGCTGTCCACAGGGTCGCACCAGATGTTAGGTTTTATGGGATCGGGGGAGAATGCCTAAAAAAAGCGGGCGTAGAACTCCTTTTTCGTAATTCCCAACTTGCGGTTGTCGGCATCACAGAGGTCCTGACCAAACTTCGCTCCATCTTGAGGGCCCTTGGCAGCGTGAAGAAGTCCTTAGCCGAAGGGGATCTCGATCTTGCCATTTTGATTGATTTTCCGGATTTCAACCTCCGCGTCGCTACCTACCTCAAGAGAAGAGGGGTCCCGATTCTTTACTATATCAGCCCCCAGATCTGGGCGTGGCGAGGGTGGCGTATCCGAAAAATCAAGAGGTTGGTGGACAAGATGGTTGTGGTCCTCCCCTTCGAGGCTTCCCTTTACCGTGAGAGAAACGTCGATACTGCCTTTGTCGGTCATCCACTACTCGATATTGTTAAACCCCAAGAAAAGGCGTCAGAGTTTCTGAGACGCCTCGGAATGGTATCAAAAGGGCCAATCATCGGCTTTTTTCCGGGCAGTCGAGACCATGAAGTTCGCCGGCTGTTGCCCATTATGCTTGAGGCTGCGGAGCGCTTGGTTCGCCAGCTCCCGGATCTCCATTTTCTTGTCTCCGTGGCACCGGATATCGATCGGCATGAAGTTCACCGTTTGGTGAGGAGCTATGATCTGTCTCTAGAAATTGTCGAAAACAGTCCATACGATACGATGGCTGTATCAGAACTTCTGATTGTTGCCTCAGGGACGGTGACCCTGGAAGCAGCCATTCTCAATACGCCGATGGTTATTCTCTATCGGGTCTCACCGCTGACCTACTCGATCGGGCGGATGATGGCGCAAGTGGGACACATCGGTCTTGTGAATCTTGTGGCCGGCGGCACGGTGGCTCCGGAGCTGATTCAAGACGACGCTTCCCCGCAGAGAGTGGTCGAGGAAGCCCTCTCAATCCTGACGGACGGTACCCGCACGACTTCCATGAAAACAGCCCTGGCGGAAGTCAGGGAAAAGCTCGGAACTCCCGGAGCCTCGGAGCGAACTGCCCGCCTGGCGTTAGAGATGATGGGTAGGACTTAGAGATGCGGTCTCTGGATTTATACCGAAGACTTCTCGGCTATGTAAAGCCGTACTGGATGAAAATTGCTCTTGCCATGGTCTCCATGGCAGGGTTCGCCGCAGCGACTTCTCTCCTGGCCTTTCTGGTCCAACCCATCGTTGAGGGCCTGGTGGGTAAGGACATGGATCAGCTGAAAATTCTTCCTTTCCAGCTTCTCGGTGTCTTTCTGGCCCGTGGTTTCTTTGATTACTGGCAGACGTATCTGATTCGATATGCAGGCCAGCAGGCCGTGGCCGATATTCGGCAGGCTCTCTATGAACACCTCCAGACATTACCGTTGGCCTTTTTTACCCGAGCTCCCACGGGTGTCTTGATTTCGAGAATTACCAATGATGTCAATCTGGTGCAGGGGACTGTCTCCAGTGGAATCACGGGTTTGTTGAAGCACCCACTCACGATCTTCGGTTTGGCCGGTGTCGCCTTCTATCGGGATTGGATGCTGGCAACTATTGCGTTTCTTATTCTCCCCGGAGCGATTATCCCGATCTATCATTTCAGTCGAAGGATTCGAAGGGTTACGATCAAAGGTCAGGAACTGATGGCAAAACTCACCAACCTCATTCACGAAACGACAACAGGCATTCGGATTGTGATGGCATTCAACATGGAGGCATACGAGAAAAGACGGTTCAGCGAAGAAAACGCCCGTTATGTCAGACAGATCATGAAGCGGGTGAGGATCAGGGCCTTGTCTTCCCCTGTGATGGAGGTGATCGGAGGGGCTGTCGTCTGTTTCATCGTCTTTCTCGGCAGCTATTATGTTGCAAAAGGCTATTCTCTCGGAAAAATGGCGTCTTTTTTGAGTGCGCTGCTGCTCGTCTACAGGCCCATGAGGAGCTTGGTGGAGACGAACAATGCCCTTCAAGAGGGCCTGGCTGCGGGTACGCGGGTTTTTGAGTTGCTCGATGAAAAACCCTATGTGACAGAGCAGACCGGGGCGAAGTCCCTTGCAGGGATTACGGGGTCCATTGAATTCAAAAACGTGTCCTTCATGTACGAGCAGGATCGCGTCCTTCGTAATATCAACCTGGAAGTCAAGGTCGGGGAGGTTGTGGCTCTTGTCGGAAGTAGTGGAGGTGGCAAAACCACTCTGGCGAATCTGATCCCACGGTTTTACGACGTCACGGAAGGTCAGATTCTGATCGATGGCGTCGATATCAGAGAATTTACGCTGAAGTCACTCAGGGAGCAGATTGGAATTGTGACCCAGCAGACCATCCTTTTCAATGACACAGTCAGGAACAATATCGCCTATGGAAGCTTCGACCGATCAGAAAAAGAGGTTACTGCGGCGGCACGGGCGGCCAATGCGCATGAATT
>WVXP01000026.1:82770-85407 GCA_011773445.1 Pseudomonadota bacterium
CCCATTCTCATCCTCGATGAGGCCACTTCTTCCCTGGATTCTGAGTCCGAGCTGGAGGTTCAGAAGGCTCTTGAGAAATTGATGGCCCATCGAACGGTATTTGTCATTGCCCATCGTCTTTCGACGATACGCAAGGCCAGCAGGATTCTGGTGGTTCAGGATGGCAGGATCGTGGAAGAAGGTGACCACAAACAATTGATGTCCCTCGGAGGAGAATATCGCCGACTCTATCGCATCCAATTCCGGGACACAGACACGACTATGGCAGCTCCCTCCGCCGAGGGGGTTGCTTGAGGTTTCTGTTTTCCGGATTGTGAGAGAGCTCCGAATACGACCGATCGAGCCGACCATGGGGAAGCAGCCAGCACGGGCGGAAGGAGTACATGAGAACCGAGGATAGATCGAAGTGAGCGAAAAGGCATGCGCAGGCTCCGGGTCAAGGGACTGAGTGCCGAATGCTGATCGCTCCATGTTGATGCCGGTTGAAAAAGAGAAAGTGACAAAACGAAAAAGAACCGTTTGGCAGAGATTGGGTGAGAGAGTCCTCCTCTTTTTGATTCCCTTTTTTGCTTACGGGCTGATCCATTTTATCCGGCTTACCATGCGGATTGAGGTCGTCAATGATGCCGTTCTTAAGCGATTCATAAAAGGTGATGAGGAAGATTCGTTGATAGCAGCTTTTTGGCACAGCCGGCTGCTGATGATGCCCCTATTTATTCGTAAAAAACGCTTCACCATGCTGATCAGCCGCCACCGAGATGGGGAACTCATCCGTCAGGCCGTAAGACTCTTTCCCATCGATGCCATCAGGGGATCTACCACCCGCGGGGGTGGTCCGGCCCTGAAGAGACTGGTGAAGGCGCTCAAGCATGGCTCCCACGTTGCGATTACTCCCGATGGTCCCAGGGGCCCAAGGAATGTGGCTCAGGAAGGGGTGATCATGTTGGCATCATGGACAGGGCGACCGATTCTTCCCGTAGCTTTCAGCGCATCAAGGAAAAAGGTCTTTAACAGTTGGGATCGTTTTGTTTTCCCCTATCCCTTTGCCCGAGGGGTTTTCGTGTATGGCGAGCCGATCTGGGTGGGATCCAGGGGTGATCGTGCCGGAATCGAGGAGAAAAGGAGGACCCTTGAATCCACCTTGAATCAGATTACCGACCAAGCCGACCGCCATTTCGATCGATGATTTACTGGACTTACAACAGTTTGCTCACCCTATCACTTCCCGTCGTGCTTCCCTACCTTCTTCTGCGAGTGCGAAAAAGATCGAACCTGAGAAGGGGATTCGGTGAGAGGCTGGGTTTGCTGGGGGAGAAACGGCCTTCTGAAAACGATGAGCCAGTCTGGTTCCACGCCTCATCGGTGGGCGAAGTTACCATGAGCTTGCCTCTAGTCCATGCCGTCCGAGAGAGATTTCCCGNNGGGGACGACCTTTCTATTGCCGCTGGATCTCTCGTGGATTGTCCGGAGGGTGCTTCGCACGTTGACTCCGCGCGTCCTGTTTGTTGCCGAGACGGAAATTTGGCCCAACCTCCTACATGGGTGCCGAAGGAGAGCCATACCGGTCGTGCTTTTCAACGGTCGGATTTCGGATCGGTCCTTTCAAAGCTACCGGAGGTTCCGTTTCTTTTTTAAACAAGTCCTTCAGGGAGTTTCAGCCTTTGCCATGCAGTCAGAGAGGGATGCGGAACGGATCGTCGAGATCGGCGCTCCTCGCGATCGGATCGTGGTTACCGGAAATCTCAAGTTTGACAGACCTGACCTCCACGTGTCGGAGGACGAAAAGAGAGCCATCAGGAACTCCCTGGGCCTCCGGGAGGAGAATACCGTCTTTGTGGCCGGCTCCACCCATGAAGGAGAGGAAGCGCTTATATTAGAGGCTTTTCGACGACTAAAACAGATCGAACCATCTCTCCTACTGATCCTGGCCCCCAGACACCTTGAGAGAATTGACCGGGTCAAGAAGATCCTCGAAGAAGGTCGCTTCTCCTGGGTTTGCAAAAGCCAAATCTCGGGAGAAAGATTTCCTGAAGTCGTGCTGCTCGATACCATGGGAGAGCTGGAAAAGATCTATAGCATCGGTACGGTCGTTTTTGTGGGTCGGAGCCTTATCTCCGGTGGAGGACACAATATCCTTGAGCCTGCCGCGTTCGGAAAGCCCGTCATGTTTGGGCCCCACATGGAAAACTTCCGTGACGTTGTCAGGATCATGAAATCCGAAGGGGGTGGCATCGAGGTGCGCAACCAAAAGGACCTGGTTGAACAGGCCCAAAGACTCCTCATGGATCGATCCTATTACAGCCGTGTGAGTCAGGCAGCTCTCCGAGCCATCCAGAACAATCAAGGAGCCACCCAGAAGACCCTCAGGGTATTGGAAAAATATCTAAGAGAGGATACTCTTTCCCCGAATGTTTACCCTCCCGTATGAATTCACGATGTCACGTGCTCTGTGAGATCGATGTCAACCTGGTAGGCACGAACAAAAGTGGTGACCGGGGAGCATTCCTTTTCGCGATGGTCCAGAAGACAAAATCCATTGTTGCCATTGTCGGACGCCCTAACGTGGGCAAGTCGACCCTGTTCAACCGGATGATTCGTAGGAGGAAGGCGATCGTCAGGGATGAACCGGGGGTCACC
>WVXP01000061.1 GCA_011773445.1 Pseudomonadota bacterium
GCTCGCCCCTCGGGGACACTCCAGTCGCCAAGACGGGTCGCCCCAGAAACTTCGTAATGTTCACTCCACGGCCATTTTTCAGCGACGACTAATGAGTCAGGGATCCATTCTCAGGGATCAGCGGGAAGTCGAATGGCAACCGACAGCTGACGGCTGACCACTTACCTTTTGATTACATCGAATCCGGTGTACTTTCTGAGGATCTCGGGAACGACGATGGAGCCGTCTGCCTGTTGGAAGTTCTCCATAATGGCGATGAGGGTCCGACTGACGGCAACGGCTGTTCCATTCAACATGTGAACAAACTCGTTTCTTCCGGTCTCTCTGGATTTGTAGCGAATCTTCAATCGGCGGGCTTGATAGTCGGTACAATTCGATGTGCTCGTCACCTCTCCCCACCCGCCATGGTCCCCGCGACCGGGCATCCAAGCCTCCAAATCGTACTTTCGGTAGGCTGGGCCACCGAGGTCGCCGGTGCAGATATCCATGACCCGGTAAGGTATCTCGAGGCCACGGAAAATGGTTTCCTCAAGAGCCACAAAGGACTCGTGCATTTCCTCCGACTCATGAGGCCGTGTAAAAGCGAACATCTCCACTTTGGTGAACTGGTGAACCCGGTACAGTCCCTTTGCAGCGCGTCCTGGTGCACCGGCCTCTGTCCGAAAACAGTGCGAGATGCCCGAAAGCCTCAGGGGTAGCTGATCTTCGGCAAGAATCTGATTTGCATAGAGGCCCCCCAGCGTAATTTCCGCCGTTCCGATGAGGCAGAGATCTGAGTTGGCCAGGGAGTAAACTTGCGTCTCTTCACCCCTCGGGTTGAACCCTATCCCGTCCAGGATTTCGCTCCGGGCAAGATCAGGAGTGACATACAGGGTAAACCCCTCTTGGACCAGCATATCCATGGCATATCTGATGAGCGCATACTCCAGTAAAACCGCCTCGTTCTTGAGGTAGTAGAATTTCTGCCCCACAACGCGGGTGCCCCCCTCAAAATCGATGAGATCCAGCTTCTCTCCGAGGGTTACGTGATTTTTCGGCTCGAAGCTGAATTTTGGAATCTCTCCGACATGCCGGATTTCGCGATTTTCTTCCTCTCCAGCCCCGACGGGGGCATCCGGATGACTCATGTTCGGGATCTTGGAGAGCTCCTCATGAAATACCTCCAAGACTTCCCTCAGTTTCCTCTCGTTTTGGGCGACCGATTCCTTGGTCTCTTTTGCTTCGGCCACCAACTTATCCCGTCGGGCCTTATCCTTCTCCCCGGGAATTACCTGTGATAGCTCCTTTGTCCTTTTCCGAAGGTTATCCGTTCTAAATTGGAGGTCTCGCCGTTGACTGTCAAGCTCCAGCACCCGGTCCACATCCACATCGATATCTCGATTCCGGCAATTGGCCTTGACAGGCTCGAGATTTTGTCTGATATACTTTACGTCTAACATGGAGCTTGTTCTGTCCTCTCCGCGTTTTACAAAACAGTTCTGTCCATTCTCTTTGGCATTTCATGGGATGAACAGAAGCGAAGTATACCACATAAAAAATTAACAGACATTCGACCATTTCGAGGAGTCTGGTCATTCCCGCGAAACCAGACTCTGGATTATCGACTCCCCGTCAACTCCTCTTTCTTCGTCTTACGTAAACTCATCAGGTGGATCGCTATCATCGCGAGTATGATTCCGACAATACGTTTCAAGGAGGCTCTTTCTCTGAGGATTAAAACACCTAAAACAACGGTGACGACAGGGTAAAGACTGACAATTGATGCCGTTAAGCCGACTGGGCTCAGCTTTACAGTCTTAATGTAGTAATATACCCCGAGAAAGCTACAAAAACCGGCAACAAGTGCACAGAATGTGCCTATCACATGAAAGTCGAGGTCGACAAATGCGAACAAGACCAATCCGAAAAACAACGAACCTAAGATTTCAAACACGAGAGCAGATTCTACTGATATGGTTCTTACCGCTATTTTCGGTATGAACATCCAAACCCCCCAGGAAATGACGGTCAGAAGTAGATAGATGATCCAATCGGTGTTCAATTGAAGATCTCCAATGACTTTGACTATTTCCGAGTATTTAGAGACAGCACTTACACGGGTTGAACCTAAGACAGAACCAGATAAATAGCAAAGAAGGCAAGGAAAATACCTAAGTAGTTCACTGGACTGAATCTCTCTTTTAATAATATTATTCCCAACACGAGCGTCAGTATTGGATAGGTGGCCGACAATGGGGCCACGAGAATTGCATCCTGACTGGAAATTGCATAGATGTAAAAGAGTACACCCGCACACCCGATAATACCGTTTATAAAAGCGTAGATTGAACCCCTCCGTCTGATGGGAATTTCGTGCCTCGGTGTCCTCAAAACAATAATTGCCATAAGAATTCCGGCCATGAGCTCATAGATCATGGCACTCGGAGGTGAAATGTACCTTGTGGCAATTTTGGGCAGGAAGGCCCATAACCCCCAGACTGTGACCGTGATAATTGAATAGGTTAGATTCTTC
The DNA here is from genome assembly GCA_011773445.1 of Pseudomonadota bacterium. Classification (GTDB taxonomy): domain Bacteria; phylum Desulfobacterota; class BSN033; order WVXP01; family WVXP01; genus WVXP01. Next base: position 2,513 of record WVXP01000061.1, read on the forward strand.
TTATCCATCCATCACCACCCTCCCAGCAAATGGAGATGAAGATGAAAAATAAACTGTCCGCCACCCCGTTCCACATTAAAAAGCAGTTTGTATCCTGATTCCGCGATAGCGTGGTCTTTCGCAACCTCCTTGGCCTTGAGAATCATCTGAGAGATGATATCCCCATCCTGGTCACTGAGATCGTTGATACTCCGGATATGCCTTCTCGGCACAACGAGCCAATGGATGGGAGCGTGCGGATGGATATCCTTGAAGATCACTAGGGAATCATCCTGATATAGAAAATCAGCTGGCCGCACTCCCCTGATGATTTCACAGAAAACACAGTCCTTCTCCATTGTCCTTATCCCTCATCCATGCATGGACTCTAGATCTGTTTTCCCCCCAGATCTCGTAAAGAGAATTATCCTAGGAAATTTTGCTGGGCAGGTCAATGGGGAGAAAAAGGAGGAGTTGCCCTATTCTTGAGAAGGGACTGCTGTCTCTGAGCGACTTTGCGGAAGCGGTTATGCTAATGAGCTCTGGCGTTCTCGGTCTGTCTTTGTAGCTCACGAGTGCACTAACGTTACGAACACAAGGTTAAAGGCGAAAGGGTAAAGGATAATCGATTTGCACTTCTGGGTCTTCTTTCCTTTTTCCTTTGTCCTTTGACCTTTATCCCTCTTTTGATTAACCTGCGAATCCCGAAAGGGTCACCGCGTGAGCTTGGGGGCGAAGAGACAGGAGGCTCCCACTTGCGAAATTGGAACCATGCAGGGAAATCTGGAGCTTGTGAGACATATCCATCGAGAACGGGGCAACTCCTGGGAGCAAAAGCCCCGCTCTTGTAAAGGACAATGCAATCTGCTAAGGTTGGGCCTGACTGAAACCCCCTGACGACCCGCCATTTTCGTCAGGAAGGTATCCTCTGTTCCGAAACAGACTTTCCTGTTGGGCCGGTCATTCAAAGCCCTCGGACTCCAGGAATTACCGCATGAAGCTATTCCAACACATCAGAAAAGACCTCATCATTACAGACCTCAAAGCCAAAAACAAGACTGACGCCTTACGCCAAATGGCCCTCGCCTTCAAAGACGCCGGGCTTGTTCAAAACGAAAAGAAACTCTTCAAGGGTATCCTTGCAAGAGAGGAAGTGATGTCCACTGGCATTGGGGGAGGCCTCGCAGTGGCACACGCCTCTTCACCAGAAATGCAAGACATGGCAATTGGTGTAACCATCTTAAGCCAGGAGCTCGATTTTCAGTCCCTCGATCAAAGGCCCGTGAAGGTCATTTTTATGATCGTCGTGAATGACCAAAAGAACGACCTCAAGCTTAAGGCCCTCGCTGCAGTTTCGCGAATCGCAAGGCATGCCTCACTCGCGAAGAGGCTGGGGTTGATCTCCGACTCCAACAAGGTCCTATCGATCATTCAGGAGATCGAAGGGCAGATTGCCCATCATTGAGAGAAATCCCATGCATTTGCTGGTTTTTGTACTGAACAAGGAAGAACTTCTCGATGAGATCCTGACGGGCCTCCTGGATATCGGTGTATCCGGGGCCACCGTTGTAGACACCATGGGGATGCTTCAGGTAATTAGCCAGGATATCCCCATCTTTGCTGGTTTCAGGTCGATGACTACAGGCGGGCGGCCCCATAATAAGACCGTCTTCTCTGTCATCCAGGAGGAGGAGATCTTGAGAGAGGCAATCGCCTTCATTGAAGAAATGTGTCTTCAGTTTCAGGAGCCGACTATTGGTATCCTGTTTACCGCACCTGTGAACTACTTCTCTCATCTGGGTCCTTCCAAATAAAGGCTGACCCCCTTCATTCTTCCAATCGTGCCTCTCCGACTCTCGTCAGAGCCGCCTTGAAAGCGATAGGGCCGATGAATTGGTTCACAGCAATGACCGCGACAACAAGGGTGGCGAAGGTGGTACCCCATTCCGGAAACCGCTTGACCACGATTGCGGTGAGTCCGAGAGAAACCCCCGCCTGGGTGATGAAGGCAAGCCAGCTGTTCCGATAGAAAAGAGGAGGATCACCGCTTAACTTTCCTCCCCAAAAGGTACCCAGCCAGATCATCGCGATTCTGAGCCCCACCAGCATGAGTGCGAGATGCCAGGTCTGCTTCAACGCTTCTAAATCCAGAGCCGCACCCGTGAGGGCGAAGAAAATGACGTACACAGGAAGTGATGACCGGTCAATCGCAGTCATCAGGCCTTCCCCCTGCGAAGAACGATTTTGTATGATAAAACCCGCGGCCAGGCAGATCAGAAGCGGTTCAAGATGTACGGCTACATGAAAGAACTGCTCTATGTAGAGCCCGAGAAGCGGAGAAAACTTGGCGACCGAAAACGTCATGGCCAGGACAAAAACGGCCAGGTAAACTTGAATATGTTAGATGTACCACGCAATGAGCGAACCGATCACACAGCCGATAGAGAGAGACAGAAAGATCTCAACGGACAAGACGACAAGGGATCCAGGATCGAATGATTGCCCAGGTTGGACCACAGTGGTTGCAATAGACAAGGCCCCAGCAAAAAGGATAATGATCAAGACATCCATGGCCACAGTGACTCCGAGGACCCCCTCGGTAAATGGACCTTTTGCACGGCACTCTTTGATAATGGCAATAGCAGAGGACGGCGATCTCGCCACCGATATCACCCCTAAGAGAATAGCGACTGAGACGAGGACTGGAAAACCCATTACTCGAAAGAAAGGAATCAGCTGCCACCCCACCAAAACGAAGAGGCTCACACCTGCCCACACGATGACCGTGAGGGAGGATATCGTATAAAGAATACTTCGTAGCCTGTTTCTCAGATCCCTTATTCTCAGTTCCCCGCCAGCCGCCAGAGCGATGAAAGTGAGAGCGAGGTCATCGACGATCTTCAACCGATAGACCATTTCAATCTTGACAAAATCTATCGCATGGGGACCAAATAGGACGCCTGTAAAGATGTAACCGCTTATTTTGGGAAGCGAGAGGGCGGAGAAAATCTCACCCATCAAGTAGGCGACCAGTAGAAGAAACCCGAAAGTAATCGTCGCCTCGTTCCCTCCGGCCAGGAATCCGCGAGCGCTCAAGAAGTTCATGAGCATCATGAGAGCTGCGATCGCGATAAATGTGAAGACCCTCGTCATATTCCCTCATAGTGGTCGAAAACCCTTCTCGCTAGGTATGGACTGATGAGTTCATTGACCATCGTCGCGAGAAGAACAATCGTAATCACGGCATTCGTTACTTCTAATTGATAGGCTTGTTGAAAATTGAGCATCATGGCTATGGCAATGCCCCCTTGGGAGATCAATGTGAGACCAACACTGCCAGGCGATGGAATGCCGGCCAATCCATGAACCGAGATATAGCCACCCACCAGCTTCCCGACAGAACGAACGAGCAAATAAACGACGGCCAAAAGGAAGAGCGTTGGATCTCCCACGCGCCAAATCGCTCCTGCAAAAACAAGAAGGATCATGTAAACCGGTCTCTCGGCATGCACAAGGGTTTCAATCACCCGTTCTTTCGCACGAGAGACGTTCACCACAACAATTCCCATCATCATACATACGAAAAGCGGAGAGAGGTGAAGATAAGCCGCGATCCCCCCGCTGAGGGTGACCATACCGGTCACGATGAGAAGGAGCTCTTCACTCGAAAACCTTTGAGCTACCAAAGAGTTGAAGAGAAACCCCACAGTGAGTCCAAGGCCCAGGTTGATTGCAACTAAACTCCAAAAAGCGGACAAACCCGTTTCCTCAGGGGAGTCCGGTCGAACATAGCAAAAAAGAAGCCCAAAAATCATCAGACCCAGAAGGCCGTCCAGACTGGATATATAACGGATAAGACTGACGATCTCTATCCTACGCGCTTTTGTTTGTTCCGTGACCAGGGCCAGGACCGACTGAGCCGTGGTTCCGGCCGTTATGGCAAGCACAACGGAAGCCACCAGGGATGGGCAGGATTCCCAGGAAATAATCGAAGAAAAAGGCCGTGGAAGAGAAAGAACACGAAAATCATGGTCACAATAGATTGAGTAACGGTGGCCACCCAGTGGGATCGGGGAAACATGCGGAGTTTCCGAAACTCTACCTGCATCCCATAGAGAAAACCAATCCATCCGAGAAGCAAACTGATCAATGGGGCGAGACTCGAGAGCGTACTTTGATCGAGAATGTTCAGAAAGCTGCTACCAAGGCAAAGACCGACCAGAATGAATTCTGTTCCGGTTAGAAAGAAATACTCGGTCACGATCGGAAATCGCATCCGGATAAAGGACTTTCGCGCACCTACGAGGGAAACCCCGAGGATGATGAGAACCCCAAAAATGATTTTCATGCTCATGGGCGTCTATTCCTTCGCGCCGTCGCGTGTCATCCGCCGCTCGACATTGGCGGTAGCGATCCATCTTTTTGATACGGAACATTTACCGGAGGAATTGTGTGAGGGTCAAGAGGAATCCAATATCATTACCCCCCACGACCGCGTAATCCCGTTCCTATTCCCGGAGAAGGATTCTGGAGTCGGAGTTTCCTGAGATTTGTGGACCCTCATATTCCTGAGGGCCCAATCAAAAGATTCAAAGCTGTCATGAAACATCAGAAGGTTATAAATTCCTTGTTCTGAAAACTTGAGAAACTCCGGTTCTGGAGAAGTTGATTTGAAAGAGGGTTTTGTTAATATACAGATGGCCTATCGTTCCTCTTTTGGGCCATCGATGAGCAGCCTCCGTCAAACCACGGATGACAAAATGAGACTGGAGGAGATTGCCAGACGGTAAACTCGGCCTCCCGGATTTCCGCGCTGACTCGGGAGTTTTCCTGCGATGTCATTCTGAGCCAGACGACCCATGATCTTCTGACCGGCTCATTTGAGATGGAACGTCTTCCGCCTGTCACGGTGAAGGGGAAAAGGGAGGTGTTGAGTGTTTATAAACTCACCGGGTGACCTCTGCTTATCCATATCGAGGGGGAGGTCGTTGAGATTGATCACTTTCGGCTCTACGGTCTGGCGCCGCGAGAATGCCAAAAGCTGTCGGGTGAGGGCAAGATCTTAGGTTGCACGGGAGGCCTGGGGTAGGTTTTTAATATACATAATGAAGTCAGATCCATTTTTGGCTTCTCAGCGAGTCACCCAATCAATCCCCCACCGCATCGAAACACTCACCCGGTAAGCATCGTTTATGGATCGAGAATCCTGACAAGGGGGCTTGTCGTCATGAAATTGAGAGAATGCATCTTCACGCTTATCCTTCTAGGTCTCGTCAGCTTTCCGTCTGCGTCAACGTATGGTGGGCTCACCGATATTCTTAAGGGCCTCGGCGATATCGACATTGGGAAGATTCTAAAAGGTGAGGAGCTTTCTGAAAGCAAGATCATCGAGGGACTCAAGGAGGCCCTCACGATCGGCACGGGGAACGCAGTCTCAAACGTGTCCCAGCTCGATGGGTATTTGAAGAATCCCAAAATCCATATCCCGTTGCCGGAAAATGTCCAGAAAGTGGAAAAGATCCTCCGCACGGTTGGATATGGCTCAAAGGTGGACGCTTTTGAACTGAGCATGAACCGGGCAGCAGAGCGTGCAGCCCCTGAGGCCAAGGCCCTCTTCGTCGGCGCGATCAAGGAGATGACTATTTCGGATGCTCGAAAGATCCTTCAGGGAAGGGATAATGAGGCTACCCTTTACTTTGAGGATAAGACCCGCGGCCGACTCTATGAGCTTTTTGAGCCCATTGTTCACACGGCCATGTCAAAGGTGGGTGTGACCCGCTCCTATCAGGAACTGGACGCAAAGGTACGCACCATTCCCTTCGCAGACGAACTCAGCTTCGATCTGGATGAATATGTGACGAACAAAGGGCTCGATGGTCTCTTCTTTATGGTTGCGGAGGAAGAACGGAAGATCCGTCAAGATCCTGTGGCACGGGTGACCGATATTCTCAAGGAGGTCTTCGGCAGCGTGCCGCGCTAACCCAGGGACTTCCGGTCGAGTGCCAGTTGGCAGAGCCGGTGACAAAGCTCCCCGAAATCGATACCGACCGCAGCCGCCGATTGTGGCAAAAGGCTTGTCGATGTTAATCCGGGCAGGGTATTTGCCTCCAGGCAATAGGGAGAGCCACCCTGGTTGGCTCTAAAGTCGACACGGGAGAAATCGCGGAGTTTGAGTACGCGGTGAACCTGAAGCGCGAGTGACTGGAGTCGACGGGTGAGCGCTTCGCTTATTCTCGCCGGGAAGACCTCTTCTGCCATCCCCGGGGTGTATTTGCACTCGTAGTCAAAAATCGTGTGACGGGGAATGATTTCTCCCACAGCAAGAGCCTTTTCGCCCAGTATTCCCACAGTAAACTCCCGGCCGTCCGTAAACCGCTCCAGGATGACTTCGTCATCGAATTGGAGTGCCTCCCGTACGGCTCTCTCGACCTCTTCGGGAGACTCAACAACCGTTAGCCCCACAGTTGACCCGACCTTTGAGGGCTTAACGACGAGGGGATAGCCCAGGGAGGAGATCTCGGCATTATCGGCAGGCCACTTAACCCATTCAGCCGTCGGTATCTGTGCATCGCGGAAAAGACGCTTGGAAATATCCTTGTCCATGGCAAGCGCACTTCCCAGTGAACCACTGCCGACAAACTCCAAACCAGCCAACTCAAGGAGAGCCTGGAATTCACCCCCCTCCCCCTGTCGGCCATGGAGAACGAGAAAGAGAGCGTCACTGTTTTGGACCTCATCGATTTCAATCAATCTCGTCAGCATTTCGCGTTTTCCCAACTCTCGTAACTCTCCCGGGGTCGGAGGTGCGCTCCCGACTGAGGACCCGAGAAGGCGTTCTTCTTCGTTTTTGGACAACACTCCCGAACAGGTATCAACGACCGCAACGGCATACCCCCGCGCCCGCAACGCATCAACGACCTGGGCAGCACCGGCCAGGGCCACGTGCCGTTCGGGCGTCGAACCCCCTGTGATGACAGCAATTCGAGCCATTGCCTCGTCTACCTGCTCCATAAATACCCACGCCTTTAACGTGTCGAGATTGCAAAATCCCCTGTCTGAGGCATGCTAAGAATCATTTAAGGGAAAGAACCTGGAAGAGTCAAGAGCAATCGAACTGGAGTTTCCTGAGTTTTCTGATCTATTCGAGAGGCAAGTGGTCCAGACCCCTTTGAGC
>WVXP01000006.1:0-10026 GCA_011773445.1 Pseudomonadota bacterium
GCTCATGAAGTGCAAACTAAAAAATCGCCCCTTTTGTCCACGCCTCGCTGAAGTTCAACACCCTTCCATCAAATTTCTATCGAGTGGGAGGTTCCCTGGCACGATCCGGATGTAACCGTTCGATCCCGTTCCTGGCTCAAAACTCCAGATATCTAGTAAGTGTTTTATCCATCGTCTCGCAGAAGATATACTCGGCAATGGTTATTGGGATTGTTTGCAGCGGTGTTTGGATTTGCTGTCTAATGAGGCGGGATGATTGATAAAACAAAGATGAGCGAAGCCGTTTTGCGGGTGGGGTGGTCTAGGCCACTGATATGGGTAAAGTAAGGGGTCTTTTTATGTGGTCGGAGTTGATTGGTTGGGTTTTTGGGGTATTGCCACGGCATCGGTTCATGTGGGTGGAAGACATTTTGAGTTCCTCATCCGGTCTGTTAGGAGCCTCTCGCTTATGTCAAGCCGTAGATATCCCTGTAGTAATGACGAAGCTCCTTGAGAAGTTTTCTCGAAAGCAGCGTGTGGCGCTCTTTGCTGCCTTTTGCGTTTTCAACCTTAATAAGCATCCGTTTGCTGTCTATGTGCTCAGGTCTCAAGGCGATCACCTCGCTGGCCCGAAGACCAGCTGAGTAGGTGGTCATCAAAATGAGGCGGTGTTTGAGATTTTCGGCTGCGCTGATAATATCCCAGACCTCTTTTGGGGTGAGCACCGTGGGCAGTTTGATGACCTTTTTGCACAGACTGTACTCGATGGGGATCTGTTGGGGAGCGACGTGATTGTAGAAAAACCGCAGTCCAGTTAAAACCGAACCACAGCTGTTGAGGGCATTGCCCTTTCCGTTTTTCAGATACAAAAGATAATCCTCAACCATCTCCTTGTTAAGCCTCACAGGAGATTTCTGATAGAACTGCGAAAGCCCTGTGACCGCGGACAGATAAGCCCGCCGGGTGTGATTCGATAAGTTCCTCAACTCCATTGCCCTGATCATTTTCTGTCTCAACTCCGTCATGACATACCTCTTTTGTGTGGAATTATTAAGGATGGAGGTATTCTACTGGATCAAAGCAAAAAGAGACGACCCATCAGGTAGGCAGATGGGATAGGCTATGGAAGGCCGATTCGGTAGGCTACCGCGAAGCGGTTTCGTTCATCGGGCCAATATCTAGAGTCCGCAAAGGGGCAAGATATCTCAAGGATATCAAAAACTCAACGCATACAAACCGACCCGCCGCATATTTCAAATCAATCCAAATGGCCGAATCGAAAGCAACGGGTCACAAGTGGCCACCTACCCGCTCGGTTCGAAGCGACTGAAAAGAAAAGGTCGGTTCTGATGTGTTGGTTTCTGAAACAGAGAGTTCTTGGCTTCCTTCAGACCTGATGATAGCAGTTAGATAGATGCCTATCTCCCTGTTCTTCCTTGATAATCCGATCCGTTCAGTAACGCCAGTGTACCCCCCTTGACAAAGGACGACCGGATGCTCACCATAGCAAATTTGAAGACCCTTATGATTTACTGTAAGATTTTGGATGAGACAACAGAGGCCGCCTGACAGACTGCACAAGCAACGAAATAGCAAAGAGAAATTCGTAGTGAGGCTTTTCAATACCCTGTGGAAAACCATCGAAGAGTTTCGGCCAGTGAACAAAAAATTAACCACCGTATTCACCTGTGGCCCGTCGATCTACCAGAGGGCCCATATCGGGAACTTCCGAACCTTCCTTTTCGAAGATGTCCTGGTTCGTTACCTCGAGTTCCTCGGGTTCGCGGTCAAAAGGGGTATGAATTTCACGGACATTGAGGATAAGGCCATCGAAGAGGCCAAGAAGAGAAATGTGAGCGTTCGGCAACTGACTGATGAGAACATCAGGAACTTCCTTCAAGAGATGGACCTGTTGAAAATGAAAATCCCTGATCATCTCCCGAGGTCCTCGGAGACTGTTGATGCTGTCATCGCCATCATGGAACGCCTGCTCGATCTCGGGGTGGCCTACCGATATGGGGAAAACATCTACTTCGATCCTTTGAAATTTCCTGATTTTGGGAGGCTTTATGGGCTCGATATGAGGAATTGGCCACGAAAAAAGAGGCGTTTCCACAGAGATACTTATCCTGGGATGCGTTGGAACAGGGGTGATTTTGTCCTTTGGCATGGGTGCAGTGAAGGAGACACAATTTGCTGGGATTCAGAGATTGGCAGAGGCAGACCCGCTTGGAGTATTCAAGACCCGAGCATGATCAGCAAGCATTTCCATGAAACCCTTTCGATATACTGTGGCGGAATTGACAACCTTTTTCGGCATCACGACTACACCCGAGCAATCCTCGAATCAGTCCGTCCTTATCCCATGGCGCGGTATTGGCTTCACTGCCATCACCTCTGTGTGAACGGCAAAAAGATGTCGAAAAGCAGGGGGAACATCCGTTATACGGACAACCTGTTGGAGGAGGGATATACACCCAGTGAAATTCGGTTTTTCCTCATATACGGTCACTATCGGAAAAGACTCAATTATGCCAACCGAGCCCTGCAGAAAACGGTGGATAAGCTGAGGGAATTTAATAAAATGGTTCGCTCCATCGAAGAGCGTGCAGCAGAGGCGCGCGAAGTCAACGGAGAAATTCCCCGCAGCATCCACCGTGTCTTTCGAGAAAAAATGGATGACGATCTCGATGTCAAGGGAGCCTTCGATGAAGTCTCCGGGTTGGTATCGAGGCTGAATCTCAGGAATCTGAAGCCAGGCGAATGCGCGGCGATCACAGGAGTCCTGAGAGAGATCGATGAGGTCTTTAAGGTGATATTTTAGTTATTTGCCATTGAAAAACGCCTATTCCGCTCCTTGAACGAAGTTTCTGACCCGTTCGAGGGCTTCCTGCGTTCGACCTCCTAAACTCTCCGCCTTCGGCGGATCAAACAGCAGGAGCTCGCGCCTTCGGGGACACTCCAGTCCCCAAGACGGGTCGTCCCAAAAACTTCGTAATGTTCGCTCCACGGCGATTTTTCAGCGGCAACTAGGTAGTGGAGAAGGCACAAAACGAAACCGTGAAAAAGCCATTTGATTGTGATAAGTTGAGTGTGAGAGGAATAGCAAGTGCAGATCAAAAAGAGCGAAGCAAAAGAACCGAGCTTTGAAATTACCCATCTCGAACCCGCCGAGAGGACCGGCCTCATCGTCGTCATCACAGGAACCGGAAAAGGCAAAACTTCCTCGGCTCTCGGAATGATTGTTCGTGCTTGCGGCCACGGCATGAAGTCCTCGATGGTCCAGTTCATGAAAGGGGATATCTACGCCGGGGAATGGGATGGGCTCAAGAAGCTTGCATGTGATGTGGAATTGATACTTACAGGGAAAGGCTTCTGCGGTATTCAGGGCAATCCATACCCGTTCTCTGAACACCGGGAGAATGCCCAGAGAGCTGTCGGGCTTGCAAAAGAGAAGATCCAATCAGGAAAGTTTGACATTGTGATCCTCGATGAGATCAACAACGCCCTGAACCTCAAGCTCGTCGACCTAGACCAGGTTTTAGAACTCATAGAGAGCAAACCTCCAAGGCTCCATCTGATTCTGACCGGTCGGGACGCCCACCCCAAGGTCACTGCTTTGGCCCATACCGTGAGCGAGGTCAAAGAAATCAAACACGCCTACCAGGAGGGCATCGAGCCTCAGCCAGGAATCGACTACTAATCACTCAGGATCACCACACACCTCTGCATCTGAAACCACATGGATCAAGGTTGTATATTATACAGAGAGTGGCATCGCCCGAGCGTGATGAAACAACTCGAGAATTGGGGAGGAAACAAAACGCGAACGTTACTTACTTGGGGCCCGCTGTTCGGGGCACTTCTCGTATTTACAGCCTTTAACCTCGACAAGGCCATCGTCCCCAGGGACGAAATCCTGTCAGGAGGCCCTCCAAAGGATGGAATCCCGGCCATACGAGAACCCAAGTTTATCTCGCCCCATGGGGCCAATTTCTTGAGCTCTGATGACCAGGTCATCGGGCTTCAGATTGGAGGTGAAGCAAAGGCCTATCCCATCAAGATCCTCAATTGGCATGAAGTTGTGAATGACACCATAAAAGGAATACCCGTTGTGGTCACGTTCTGACCTCTCACCCAAACGGGTGTGGTTTACACCCGAAAAATTGATGATCAGATCTATACATTCGGCGTCTCTGGCCGGCTCCACAGGAGTAATGTGCTGCTCTATGGCCACCAGACAGAGAGTCTGTGGTCTTAGTTGATGGAAAAATCGATCGCAGGACCACTGGCGGGGAAGAATCTCAAGAAGATTACATCGATTCGGACCTCCTGGAAAAGCTGGACAGAGAGGAATCCCCAGACCACAGTTCTTTCCACCGATACCGGATATGAGCGGAATTATTCCCGGGATCCCTACGAAGGCTATTATAGGAGTCTCGGTATCTGGTTTCCTGTCGGCGATGTCCGGAAAGATCTCTCCCCAAAGGAGATGGTACTCGGCATTGAGATGGGACGTGAAGCCAGAGCATATCCTCTTTCCAAGTTAAAGGAAGAGCCGGGGCTTCTGAGGGATAAGCTTGGTGAGGAGACGATTCAGATCGAGGTAGCCCCTGATGGTGGGATTCTCAGGGTGACTGACAATCATGGAGAGGAGATTCCGTCTATCTTTGCCTACTGGTTCGCCTGGCAAGCCTTCCATCCAGAAACCACAGTCTACAGAGAAGAGGATTAGAAGGTGACAAGGGAAAGAGATCTTGAGTGGAGTTTCCTGAGTTTTCAAAGCAAGAAGTTTCTAATCTTCTGATGTTTCACGACAATTTTGAATCTTCTGATTGGACCCTCATATCCCTTCGCTCCCTTGCTCTTGCGTTGACCCTCTCGGGGCTCACAGGTGGGGAATACTTGCCCCTTCCCCGCTCTGAAGGCGGGGTTTTCCCATTCCTGCTCGCCCTCGATGGGTCCCCCAACGCTTCCGCAAACGTCCCTCAGGGACATGAGCGTCCACAAAACTGAGGAAACTCCACAGAGATCTTGAAGGTTGCGAAAGAATTTTAGCTCTATTTATTGACTTTCTCAGCGGGTTCGTGGCGGGTCCATCTTCTGACCCAGGGTAGGAGGGCATAGGCGGGAAAGGCTAGGAAGAATGTGACCATAAAATAGGCCGCATACCCGAACCTCTCCGTCGCAAATCCCGAAACAGCTCCCGAGAGAGCCCGGGTGAGTCCAAACATGGCGCTCAGAAGCGCGTACTGGGTGGCTGCATATCGCTTTTCACATATGCTCATGAGAAAGGCGAGGTAGGGAGCGGTTCCAAGCCCTCCACAGAAGGACTCAACAGCCGAAGACGTGTACATGAGCGCTGTGGACGGGGGCAGCGCTGCAGCAGTGGCATAAGTCAGATTCGATCCTGCCTGAGCAAGACCGAGAATCCATAGGGCATGGAAGATGCCCCATCGACGCGTGAGCGATCCTCCTAGGAGTGCTCCGGTGATCGTAAAGACAACCCCGAGCCCACCGGGCACCACACCAATCTGAAGGGGCGTAAAATCTCGATCCACCCAGAAAGGCCTGATCATCGGTCCCAAAGCCATATCACCGAGCTTGAACAGAAGGATAAATATCACGACAGCCACGAAACCTGGCCGACGGAGCAGTTCGCTAAGTGGCGCCCACACCTGCTGGGCCAGGTTTGCCACTTCGACCCCACTGGGCGGATAGGAATCATCCAATGCCTCGCGAGAGGGAGCCCGACTCGAAACCAGGGCGTAAATCCCTAAGAGCAAAGCGGCGCCTGTGAATACGCCTCTCCATCCGATCCAACCCGCCAAAGCCACAAAAAACCCCCCCGCTGTGATCAGGGCAATGCGATAGGTCGTCACCCGCAGACCATTTGCGGGGCCCATCTCAGATTCGTCGAGAAGCTCAATGGTGTAGGCGTCGATCGCAATGTCCTGGGTTGCAGAGAGAACGGCGAGTCCCATGATCAGCCACAGAATCAAGCCTCTTCCTGTTGGATCCATGGTCAGGATCAGGATGAGCGTGAGACCCAAAAACGCTTGACACCCGGCGATCCACGATCGGCGACTTCCCAGAAGATCGACTGCCGGTGCCCACAGGAACTTGAATGTCCAGGGAAGGCCTGCCAGGCTGATGAGGCCAATGCTCTTCAGACTTACACCGTGAAATCGGAAATAAACGGGGAAAGTATCGAAGACAAGTCCGAAAGGCAACCCCTCTGCAAAGTAAAGAACGGAGACCCAGATCAATTTCGTTCGGGTGCTCATCGGGTCATCCTCTAATCCTAGCGGGTCTCGAGGGAGATCTTCTAGCCCGGATTATTCATAATGGAGGCTAGATGTTGCCTGATCGGTTCTCAGCTTCTTGGCCGATTCAATCACTGTTTCTCCATAGAGACGACTGCGATTGTACCGGAAAAGGATCTTGAGCATTTCCTTCTCGGAAAGCCCCGGCCTCCACCCATGGACCTTGAGATAGTTAGCTACACTGGCAATTGCATCCTGACGTTGGTGAAGTTGGACGCTGTTGTCACCGTCTCCATCGGCCCCATACGTCAGATAGCTCGTGGGTATAAACTGGGGTAGACCGAATGCTCCTGCCCAAGACCCTTTGACCTCAAAAACGTCGAGGTTCTCTCGGATACCTATTCTGATGAAGGCCTTGAGTTCCCGAAAGGCCCATTGGGACTTGGTCTTTGCTCTTTTTCTCAAGTAAGTCTTGGTCAGACCCGGATAGGAATCCTTCAGTTGCTCGAAGGTCAAGCGAAAGACTTCCGGATGGTTCGCCTGGGAGAGGCTGGAGAGGGTGTTGAAAACGCGGTACTTCTCCGCATAACGGCCAAGTGAGGACTCAACAAGAAGAATCGCCACGATGATCTCTTTTTCGACACCGTATTTTTTTTCCGTTTCCTCCAAGAAGGAGCGATTCTTATCCAAAAACCCTCGGGCCCTCGCCGTCGAATAGGGATCGAGGAAGTGGAGGTAATTGGCCCTGGACTCCTTGTAAATCAGATTCTTTTCCAGAACTATGAAGGAGAGTTCCCAACGTTGGTCATGGAGAAGGGTGCTAACAAAAGAGGGATCGAATCCTTCATTGGTGAGCTGATGGATCAGGGACTGCCGAACCGTGTCCAGGCTCTGAGGTGGGAATTGACCATCCTGGGCCCCACAATTCTCCAGCCAGAAAACAGGGACGACGATTGATAGAGAGATTAAGAACAATGACAGCCATGGGCGCATCCCGGCCTCCAATCTAGCGCGTCTTCGATCATCATGTCAAACACACAGTCACTCATGGAGAAACCTAAAAGTCATATCGGCAGAATTCTTCCAGTCCTGAAGGCTCTGGGGAAATATACCGAGATTTTCTTCCCTGGATTCAAAACAATCCCTGGTCTGCGATGGTCAGGCTCTCTTGAGAGCTGCAATCTATATACCAAAAGATGGGGCCTGTCAAGATTGAGAAAAGCGAGGAGTTTCCTCTGGACCATCAAGAGCCCTTCAGAAAGCACCAGAGACGTCGGGTACTCTCGCGATACCGGTCAGCATCAATCACCCAGATGTCCCCTGAACCAGGCAACGGTGAGCCGGTAAGCCGCTTCGCGATGGCTGGGATTGGTGAATCGGTGGTCCCCTCCCCTGATGATTTCGAGCCTTTTGGGTTCTCCCACATTCTCGTGGATGAGCGTAGCGTGTGTCACTGGAACCGCTTCGTCCATATCTCCGTGGATGACCAAGGAGTGATGAACCCTCCCGAGGACGGTCAGCAGGTCATGATGCTTTAGATCGTCGGAAAACCTTTTGCCCAAAGGCTGGACTCCCTCGTCCTCCGGTATCGTCCCCGTCAGTCGGTATGGCGTCGCCCAGGTCACGACCGCTTTCATGTCTTTTTCCTGTGCTGACTTACAAAGGGAAAGGTATCCCCCGAGGCTACTTCCCATCAAGCCGATCGCCTCACCCAGGTATCGTTCGGATCTCACGAAATCAATGACGGCTCCCAGCTCCTCCAGCCTCCGTGTCACTGTTGAATCCTCCGGTTTTCCTTCACTCTGACCACAACCCAGAAAATCGAACCTGATCACTGCAAATCCCTCGCGGCACAGCCGTCTGCCCAACTCGACATATTTTTCGCTGTCTTTATGGCTGAGGAGGCCGTGGGAAGCAATCACGCAAGGAGGGGACCTCCGGTCAGGTAGATGGAGAACCCCGGCCACTTTCATTCCTCTCACTGAAACCGTAATTTCTGTCTTATCCATAGGACGTCCCGTCGAGCTTGATTTGGTTCGATGCTTTTGCCTTCCTCTGGCTCTCTAATCTTTTTTCAGGGCCAGGTACAAATTGTCCCATCGCCGGCTAGCTCTTGTCAATCAGTGAATTATACCAATTCAACGCCCAAAAAGGACATTTTATCACTCTGATTTCTGGTGTTTCCGGTCCTGGTTTTTGCGAAATACATTATGATTTCAGTACCTTATAGCCTGGCATAGCCGTTGCTCAACCCCCCGTCCTGGAGGAGGAAAGACGGTATGCCCAGAGCTGTGGTTATCCTGTTCATCCTTGCCCTCGGGTTTTTCCCATTCCCATCTCGGGCAGAAACCCCTGATTACCTCGGTTCGGAAACGCCAAGGACCCCCTACGACAGGAAGTATCGTCGGGTTGAAGCCTATCTTGTCTCGATCCAGCAGATAAAAACTGTATCGTATAACCCCAGTTTTTCCATCCAGGAGAGTAAGGTCCGACACTACCTCAAGAGGGCTCGGAGATTCAGGTTCGAGAAAGAGGACCTCCTGAGTTCGGGAATAGAAGGAGACTATTGGCAACTCCCAGAAGAAACCGAACGGGTACGGAGCGGTGATTGTGAGGACCTGGCCATCTGGCTCTACTATCATCTCTTGGACGAGGGTTTTCGGAATATCCGGTTTACCCTTGGATTTGCTGGAGCGGAAGATAAAGCCGTTCACGCCTGGGTCACCTGGTACGATCGGGGAAAGACATACATTCTCGATCCCTCTCGAAAAGAGGGTATCTATAATTCCACTCAATTAGGAGCCATCACTTATCAACCCTGGTATTCCTACTACTTCGATCGAAGATGGAGCCATCGATAAGGAGGCTTTTGGATGGCGGAGATGCGTATGGTTCGTAAAATTATGATCCCGTTGTTAATTGTTCTAGTTTCGATAGTGTTCGGAGGAACCCCTGCTTTTGCCGATGATATTGAGGTCTACACGAGCAGTGGCGACGGTGTCGAGCCGAACATCCTGATTATCTTTGACAACTCCGCGAGCATGAATGATCCGTTGCCGAGTGCTATCTATGATCCGGCCGTTACCTATCCGGGTACCTATGGACCCGACACGGTCTATTATCGCTGGCAGAGCTCCTGGGACAATATCTTTCGTGACGTTGTGGCTGGAATCACCTGCAACTATGCCAGAACGGCTCTGGAGACCGAAGGCTTCTTTAACGGAAGAATCCGATTTGACACGACCTGCGGTGGGAACCGGACCCGTTACCTGAGAACGGGCAATTACCTCAATTTTCTTGCTACAAATCCTAGCGACAGCCGCACCAAGCTAGGCGTGGCCAAAGGGACCATTCAAAGCTACATCAATACGACCTATGGGGTCCGATTTGGGACGATGATTTTTAANNATGACCCCCCTGAACCGATCGGACCTCCACACCGCCATTGGGGGGATTTCGGCTGACACGTGGACCCCTCTAGCGGAGACCCTGTATGAGGCAGGGCTCTATTTCGAGGGAAAAGCAAGCTTTTTCAATGCCGGTGTGACCTACACCAGTCCCATCACCGACTGGTGTCAGAAGAGCTATATCATCGTTATCACCGACGGCCTATCGACACAGGATCGCAATCCGGTCCTGACGACGATCGGAAACAACGGTGACACAGACGGTGACGGAGTAGATCCGGGCACGTACCCCGACGATGGGTCTGACTATCTCGACGATGTGGCCAAGTATCTCTATGACATCGACCTTAGGGCCGATCTCGACGACAAGCAGA
>WVXP01000006.1:10071-10202 GCA_011773445.1 Pseudomonadota bacterium
TGCGGCCAAAAATGGACGGGGAAGGTATCATTACGTCCATAATGCCCAGACCTTTCGAGAGGCTTTCCAGAGAATCATCGAGGAGATCCTGGAGGAGTCAACCTCCTTTACCGCTCCCGTGGTTCCCATCA
>WVXP01000006.1:10328-11930 GCA_011773445.1 Pseudomonadota bacterium
GGAGGGGAGACCGATGCGGGAGGGGTTGGTGAGGTCCTCCTCAACCGGGTCCTGCCCAGAAACATCTACACCTGGATCGACACGAATGAGCGGCCCCTCACGCATCCAAACAACGCCTTCAGTAAGGGGAATCCCAAGCTCATAGCCGCAATGCTTGGGGCAGCCGATGACGTTGAAAAAAATAGGATCATCGACTTTGTCCACGGCGACGATGCCTATGATGAGGATCTCGATTTTGTTATGGCTGAGAAGCGCCGTTGGATCCTTGGGGCCTTTCTCCATTCCCGGCCCGTTGTGGTCCATTACGATGACACCACCTCGGTCATCTACGCAGGTGCCAATGATGGGATGCTCCATGCCTTTTTGGACAGTGATGGATCAGAGCTCTGGGGCTTTGTCCCACCCGATCTTCTGGGAAAACTGAAACTCTTGAATGGAGCCACCCTCGAGTATTTTGTCGACGGTGCGCCCAAGGCCACCATCATCGATAATGACGGGGATGGCACTGTGGAGCCTCAGGATGGGGATCAGGTCATCCTTGTCTTTGGACAGAGAAGAGGGGGTGACCACTACCATGCCCTGGATGTGACCAACCCCTATGAACCCCGGTATCTCTGGGAGATCAGCCCCGAACTCCCCGACTATTCGGAGATGGGACAGAGCTGGAGCACCCCGACTGTCGGCCAGCTAAGAATTGGTGTGGATGACCGCTTGGTTGTCTTTCTCGGAGGCGGGTACGATCCCAATCAGGATGGTGACCCTGTGGTAGGTCCTGATACCATGGGACGGGGCATCTACGTGGTCGATCTTTTTGATGGAACCCTGGTCTGGAATTACACCAATTCGGACAGCCCTGAGATGGCTTACTCTATCCCCAGTGACATCGCTGCCGTCGACATCAATGAATTCTCTCAGGGCTATATTGATCGGCTCTATGTGGGGGATACGGGCGGTCAGATGTGGCGAGCTGACATCGATGATCCAGATCCCTCGAAATGGACCGTCAAGCCGATCTTCGATGATTCGGCAAGTGGCCGGAAGATCTTCTATCCCCCTGACGTGGTTCTCGAATACGGTTATGAGATGCTCTTCTGGGGAACCGGCGACCGGGCCAATCCAAAGAACAAAACCATTATCAACCGCATCTATGCGGTCAACGACAAAGACCCCCTAAGCCCCCTGACAGAGACCAACCTCCTCGATGTGACCGACAATCTGGTTCAGGACGGAACCGATCAGCAGAAGTCCGATACCCTCGATGCCCTCAACAGCCAGGACGGATGGTATGTCGACCTCGATGAGAACCCGGGCGAGAAGGTTTTGGCTCCGAGTATCGTGTATTTCGGAGCGGTTTATCTGACCACCTTTACCCCGACTGCTGGCGATCCGATCGATCCCTGCTACGTGGGTGAGGGAACGGCAAGACTCTATGCCCTCGACTACAAGACCGCAGCGGCGGTGCTCAACTTCGACGAAACGAGCAGCGACCTGGAGAAAAGCGATCGGTCCGAAACGATTGGCTCGGCCATACCTTCAGGAATGGTCATCGCGATCATTCGGGGAGAAGGAGCCAGCTACATCGGTGTGGGCGGCGGCATATTC
>WVXP01000229.1:0-5622 GCA_011773445.1 Pseudomonadota bacterium
GGATAGCGGAACTTGATCCCATTGTCATGGCCGATGAAGACCTCCAGATCAACCGCCGGGAAAATCGCCTTATCACTGTCTGCCTCAACGCCGTGGGCACCAACCACTGTTCCCATTATGTTGAAGTGGGAATAGTCAACAGGGTAGCTCTTTTCGGCAGCAGTGGTTATTACTCCGAATGGTTGCGGATAGATCACCTCGTGGCCCCGGTAAGCGGACTTCCCGATCTCGCACATGCCGATGCAGCCGTCCACGCAGGTCACACACATGCCCGATGTCGGGACGATCGAGCCTTCGGTCCTGTTCTTTGTCAATGTCGCAGCCGAGGTGTTTACTTTCGAGAGTGACATGGTTTTTCTCCTTTCCTGTGTCACCTCTTCCTGATTTCACAGGAAACACAGGGATCCATATAACACATCATGTTGTCGAAGCGTTCTTTCTCTAAACATGGGGGGCTTAGGTTCTCGCACCCCCCGCAGATAGCATTTTCTGGTTCGGTGTAAGTGCATCGAAGCTGGCAAGCTGGGCAAACATAGATACAGCCGCCACACAGCCGACATACCTCCGACTTGATATCAAAGGGTGTGCCGATGCTGCGGTTCTCGCCTCGACCCCGAAATCCTATGGCCTTGGCCATCATCTGTTCTTCGCACATCCTCACGCACAACCCACAAAGTATGCAGTCCTCATACTCCTGTCTGAAGCGTTGCTGGCGAATCCCATGAGCTGAAGCGAGATCCTGAATTATCTTTGACTGGGGACATGAGGCCAAAAGGAGTTCTAGGATCATCTTTCGTGCCCCGACGACGCGAGAGGACGCTGTCCGCACCCTGAGCCCCTCCTCGGCCGGATAGGTACATGATGAGACCAGTTTTGCTTTTTTTTCGTCCCCGATCTCCACTACACAGAGCCGACAGGCGCCGTAAGGCGAAAGCCCCTCATCATAGCAAAGGGTCGGGATGGGAAATCCATAGAACCGTGAGGCCTCAAGCAAGGTTGTACCCTCTTCGACAGAGACTTTCAGCCTGTTTATGGTCAAATTGATCACGACCTCCTATCCTCCTTTGATGCCAGAGACCTAACTGACTTCTATGGCGTCGAATTTACACAAGCTCCTACAGGCCCCGCACTTGGTGCACTTTTCTGAATCAATGGCGTGGCGTTCCTTTTTTTTCCCTGTTATTGCCTCCTCCGGGCAGGAACGCACGCAGGTGCGGCAACCCGTGCACTTTTCATTGATCAAAAAGGTAACGAGTTCTTTACACACTCCCGCCGGGCATCGCTTATTATTGATATGCTCGAGGTACTCCTCTCGGAAATATCGAAGTGTGGACAGAACAGGGTTCGGTGCTGTTTGTCCCAGGCCGCACATGGCTGTGTCTTTCACCACATAGGCAAGTTCCTCGAGAAGGTCTAAATGGCCAACGGCTCCTTCTCCTTTTGAAATATCGTCGAGGATCTCGTACATCCGCTGCGTGCCTTTTCGGCAGATAAAGCATTTCCCACATGACTCATCTTTCAGGAAGTTCATGAAATACTTGGCGACATCGACCATGCACGTGTTCTCATCCATAACAATCATGCCACCGGAGCCCATAATCGATCCCACCTTGGTCAGGCTCTCATAGTCGATGGGCAGATTGAACATTTTGGCCGGAATACATCCACCCGACGGTCCGCCGGTTTGCACTGCCTTGATCTTTGCGTTTTCCACTGGGCCACCACCGATATCGCTGATGATCTTATCGATGGTGACTCCCATTGGAACTTCCACTAGGCCAGTGTTTCTGATCTTTCCGACAAGGCTGAATATTTTCGTACCGGTGTTCCTTCTACCGACCTTGGCAAACTCCTGGGCGCCGCGCCTTATAATGACAGGAATATTCGCCCAGGTTTCCACATTGTTGATCGCTGTAGGCTTGCCATTGATACCCTTTTGCACGGGAAATGGGGGTCTCTGTCGCGGTTCACCCATTTTGCCTTCGATAGATCTTATCAACGCCGTTTCCTCACCACACACGAAGGCACCGGCACCCCTGACGAGTCTGATGTCAAAAGAAAAATCTGTTCCAAGTATGTACTTGCCAAGGAGACCGAGTTCATGTGCTTGCTGGAGCGCAATGATGAGGTGTTTTATGGCGAGGGGATACTCATTGCGGACGTAAATCACTCCCTCGGTAGCTCCAGTGCCATAAGCGCCAATGATCATCCCTTCGATGATACCGTGCGGGTTTCCTTCAATCACGCTCCGGTCCATGTAAGCGCCGGGGTCGCCTTCGTCCGCATTACACACAAGGAACTTGCCTGTGCCATTCACCTGTCTCGCTAAGAGTTCCCACTTTGAGCCGGTAGGGAAACCAGCCCCACCACGGCCACGTAGCCCGGATGCCTTGACCTCATCAATCACGTATGACGGTTCACCGTTTACAAGGACCCTAACCATTGCTGCGTACCCGCCGGTCTCAATATAGTTATAAATGCGAATCGGATCGATCTGCTCATTTTGTGAAAGGATGGTGCGAAGCTGTTTTCTAAAAAACGGCACATCGTTTTGCTTTTCTATTCGCTTTCCGGTCTGTGGGTTTAGGAAAAGCAACTCCTCGAGGACCTCTCCTCTGGCGACTCCCTCGACGATCCTCACCATATCTTTGAGGCTAACCTTAGGGTAGAACGTTCCACGGGGTTCAACGAGTACCGATGGTTCCATCTCGCAGAAACCATGGCAGCCGGTGATACGCAGATAGACCTTTTCTAGAAGTTTTCTCCTGAGGAGCTCCCGTTTTGCTACGCGAATGAGGTCGTTGGCACCACTGGCCTGCCCACAGGTCCCAGCGGGAATGACGATGGTCGGGATATGGGGGTCCCGTTCTGCCAGAAGACGATCCTGCAGTGTCTTGAAATCATCGACTGTTTTAAGCCTTTCCATAGAAACTTCCTCTTGCTTCTTCCGGAGAGGTTTGCCTCAAAGGTCCTGCGCCCTGTCAGACTTTGATCCTGGTGAGATCCAACATGTGCCCCTTACACCCACGCCGTGAACAGATCTGGACCATACCCCCTCCCCGAACGATCATTGGAACCATAAGGGCAGCGCACTCTGAGCAACTTGAGACTCCAGCAAGTTCCCCATGGCAATGGGGACAGAAGAAGTTCACCACAGTATCCGTGGGGACTTTATACTCGTGGTCAACAGAGTAGCTGCCGTACAAACAAGACAGCCTGACCCACCCATGTTTTCCCCCAAAGGTAACTGTCACCCGAATAGAGGGATAGCCATCGATGTAACGGGTTCGGTCCATGAAGCTGTGGTTACATCGCGGACAGCTCACTTCCAGTGGGAAAAGACGCTCGTCCGTCTTCACATCGACCCTGTCGAGGCCAACCCTGGCTTTTTGTACTACGTCCTTGACCCTTTGCTGACTGACGTTTGAAAAGTAGTGGCCGTCTACAACCACAATTGGTCCGAGCGCACAAGCACCGAGACAGTTCACCGTCTCCAGTGTAATGTCCTTTTCCGAAGTTGTTTGACCGGCGCTGATTCCTAATTGCCGTTCAAACTCTTTTGCGATTCCCTGTCCACCGCGAACGTGACAGGCCGTACCCAAGCAGACCGATATGAGATGTTTGCCTCTGGGTTTCAGGCTGAATGATTTATAGAAAGAGGCCACCCCGTAGATATCAACTAGAGAGCGCCTCGTCTTTTGGGCAACGATCCTCAGTGCTTCTTCGGGAAGATAGCTGTACTTGGTCTGAATGTCTTCAAGAATTGAGATGACCTCACCGAGGTCCCCCCTGTGATTTTCCAAGATGGCGAGGATATGTTCTGGATTCATTTGTCTTGTTCCACCTCAAACTGATTCTTTGCAACAAGTGGGCTATCCCTTCTATCGGTACTCATCGCAATGCCAGACTCCTCCCTCGGGTTTTGGGAAGGTGCAGGTTTCGCGGTTTGCGCAGTTCCTACATAGCCCCTTATCGACTCCGGTTGCTGGCTCCATGGTGACGGGTTCAGCGACAAAGTCCGGCCTCTGCGAAAAGATATTCCCAGGCCTTAGAAGTGCCAGGGACACGGAACCCTCACACTCTTCGTAGCCCTCATGCTCACAGCAATAGAATATGGGCCGGTCTGCGTCTCTCGGATAAGTGCAGGTCGAGGTGTTCTTACAAGTCGAGCAAAGACCACGATAGTTCCTGATCATAGACATTGCTGTTCCCTCGTTTTCTTCTTCCCCCTTGATTTGTTCTGACTGTTGAAACGTATCCATTTCCACCCCCTATACCCCAATCCATAAAATCCTTTGGGTACCAACCTAGCGGACTCCATTCACACTTGGGAATGGCAATTGGTATGCCACTGAATGGGCGATCTGAATAGCCCGGCGTCTCAGTCAGTTTGCCTACAGTTCGGACCCAATAACGCTTCAATAATTAATGAGTTTCTGTGATACAGAGAACACAGAAAGAGGTAGGCTCACGCCAGGATAGGACGGTCGGGGGTGGAAAGACTACTGAGGAATTTTGAACCGGCCGGGGAAAATTTCCCCGATCGCGTTGGGCTCAAGTCGAGTCTGGCTCCTTATGCTTCAACTTTTCTCGTAACGTCTTTCTGTCAATGCCGAGGATCTCAGCCGCCCGAGTCTTGTTGCCCTCCACACTCGCCAGGACGGTGTGAATATATTCGGTCTCTACTTGTGCTAGCGTTCGGTTCGGACGAATCTCTCGCAGGGCTGAAAACCGCATGAGGGAAGGCAGGTCGGGTACCTCAACGAGGTCGCCATCAGTCATGACGACCAGACGCTGAATCACATTTTCCAGCTCCCTCACATTGCCGGGCCAATAGTGGTCTCGCAGGGCTTGCAAGGCCCTATCAGAGAAACGAGGCACAGGTCTTGCCGATTCCTTGGCGAATTTGTTGGCAAATTCACCAATCAGTAGCAAAATGTCGTCTCCTCTTTCACGCAAAGGAGGGACAGCAATCGTTATGACATTGAGTCGAAAATACAGATCCTCGCGGAATATTCCTTGCTTTACGAGACTGAGCAAATCCTTATTGGTCGCAGCTAGGACCCTCACGTCCACTCTCCGGGTTCGCCTGGCTCCGACCATACAGACCTCTTTATCCTGAAGCACTCGAAGAAGCTTTGCTTGCATGGAGAGCGTTGTATCGCTGATCTCGTCAAGAAAAATCGTGCCGCCATCAGCCGTTTGGAAGAATCCCGCCCGAGATTCGGAGGCTCCCGTGAAGGCCCCTTTGACATATCCAAACAGTTCGCTTTCGAGTAATCCCTCCGGAATGCCTCCACAATTTACAGGAATAAAGGGAGCGGAAGCTCGTGGGCTATTGTAGTGTATGGCTCGTGCCACGAGTTCTTTTCCGGTTCCACTCTCCCCCAAGATGAGAACAGTGGCGGGAGTTGAGGCAGCCTTGGCTATCTCAGCAAATACCCTTCCCATTGGCTGTGAATTACCAATGAGACCGCGGAGGCCTGGTTCCACGCGCCGCGGTTGGGACCTTCCAGCCTTTCGCATGTGCAACCTATCGAGTGTTCGCCGGACTGCAGAAAAGAGTTCTTCGTCAGTAAAGGGCTTAGGTAGATACTCCTCAGCACCGGTCTTGACTGCCTC
>WVXP01000229.1:5650-6499 GCA_011773445.1 Pseudomonadota bacterium
ATGACCAGGTGAATCGGTGTCACTTCAAGGATCTTGATCGCCCGGGCCACGCCTGGAGCAGTGAAGACCTTGTAACCTTCAGATGTAAGGTTTCTCTCTAGGACCTCGAGGGTGGTTGGAGCGTCATCGACCACGAGGATACGTTCCTTCTTAGCCATTCTTAGTACTCTCCTCTATCTCCTCTGTTCCCCTTATGGGGAGACGAATCTCGAACCGCGTGCCACGTCCGACCGCGCTCTCCACGCTGACGGACCCCTTATGAGCGGTTACGATTCCGTGTACCATGGCCAGGCCCAAGCCCGTTCCCTGGTCGACATCCTTTGTGGTAAAGAATGGAATGAATATCTGCTTCTTGACTTCTTCAGTCATCCCGGCGCCCGTGTCTTCAACAATGAGCGACACGTGGTCTGCACTGGAAAGTGTCTGGACCGTCAGTTTACCTCCCTCTGGCATGGCCTGCAAAGAATTGACGATCAGGTTAACCAGGACTTGGTTTATCTGAGCTGGATCCGCAGTGATCTCCGGAAGGTCTGCCGACAGCGATCGTACCACTTTTATTCCGGCCTTAGCACAGCGAGCCTCTAAAAAATAGAGCCCTTCTTCGATCACTTGATTCAGATTGACCTGCGTCTTTCTCGGCGGTGTCTGCCGAGCGAATAACATGAGCTTCTTAATGATTTCCCGAGCGTGTAAAGCCGCGGTCACGATCTTCTCGATATCCCTCTCCGCTTGCTGGGGAAGATCCTGGGATTTTTTGATAAGCTGAGCAAATCCCAGAATGCTACTCAAGGGCTCATTCAGCTCGTGGGCCACTCCTGAAGCAAGTTGCCCAATAGTGGCCAGACGGTC
>WVXP01000229.1:6574-8001 GCA_011773445.1 Pseudomonadota bacterium
CTCGATCAGGTTCCACTCCTCTTTGAGGAATGGATTCTCGCCAAGCTCTGGCTTCTGAACCCTGTAGCCGACCTGGACCGTGCCTCTTGGTTCATCCCGGACGATGATATTCGCCGTCTGTCTCGGTGGGCGCCTCCGGAAACCCGGCGTCGAATAAGACCGACCGTCGAAAACGATCTTAGCGCAGGCAATATCTGGGTATTGCCAAGCAGGGGGAAGAAGCTCTACAATTCGCCGTAGAACCTCTTCCAAAGAGGTCCCAGGCAGTCCGGCCACCCGGGCGATACCATAGAGGCACGTCAGTTCCTTGACCCGCTCGAGCAATGCTGCCTGGGCTTTCTGATGCGTCAATGCGATACCGAGGATTTGAGCGACCCTTTCAAATGACTGCACCTTGTCTTTACTAAAGTAATCCGGACGCCCGCTCTTGAGCTGTAAGAGCCCGACGTTTTCATTACTGAATGTGATGGGGATAAGAGCAAGGGACGGGTATTTCCCGCCGATACAAACATGAAGAGCAGGTTTTTCCCCCTTTGTCTCCCATGTAAAGGGTAAGGGTATTCCCGCGTTCCCCGTCCAAAAGCTACCTCTTTCCGTGAAGAAAGGTAGGGAAGGATCAACGTGGCTACTGAGGATGTTCCT
This sequence comes from Pseudomonadota bacterium, assembly GCA_011773445.1. Classification (GTDB taxonomy): domain Bacteria; phylum Desulfobacterota; class BSN033; order WVXP01; family WVXP01; genus WVXP01. The sequence continues at coordinate 7,217 of WVXP01000229.1, forward strand.
GCAGAGTCGCTCTAAGTGAGAGATATCTCGAGAACCAGTTTCATTTTGAGCGTAACGAGTAATCTCATGTGTGAACGATCCCTTTGGATAGCGCCTAGCCCCGCAACGGGACTGAACCTCGTTTTCTTCTGCCCAGAGTTCAACCATGTCGCAGCCAGAAAACTCAATCAGCAGCCTGGAAACTTCACGCAGAAAGTCAACTCTCGGTGAAAAGCGGTTTGCGGCGTCCAGTATTTGATGCGATAGGTCGTCTAAAAGTTCGCGGTCCGATACAGGGGATTGGATTCTTTCGGAAGGTCTTTTCATCACCCAAATTTCAGGTCTATAAGAAAACTATTTGCACTCAAGCCATCCTATCCGTAAGTCTATCAAAATTCATGTGGATTTTCTATTCTCACTAGAGGTGAGGCTTATTGTTGCCTCGAGCGATCTTCTATCCGTGCTGCCCTGCTTTTGCCAGACACTTAACTCTGTATTCGCCCAAGGGCGATTCGGGAAACTTGGCCATGGTTTCGAATTCTAACTGGATTCCTCGGTTTTTCCAGTCTGTCCAACTGTTGATTAACGTTTCAAATATGCGCCGATCGCGATCGAGTCGAAACACCCTGGTCCATCTTGTGCCAAACACTCCCGGTTAAGTGAAAGCCGCCCTACATGGCCCAAGTAAAGTACCTTTTCACTTCATGTCCCTCGCTATATGCAGAGGGTATCGAGCGGTTCAAGCACGTCCACCTTCCTTCATCAAGTCTGCCCCAAAACTGAAGAGTCCATCTGAGGCGATCAAG
>WVXP01000024.1 GCA_011773445.1 Pseudomonadota bacterium
GGGGGAAGATAGCTCGACATCGTGATAACCATACCTCCCAGGTTTCGATTTCTAACTGAGATACTCTATTCGGATGCCGTCGCAGAACTTACTATTTCAGATACAAATAAACGGAATCCCACCCTGCACTGGACGCCATACTCCATCTTGAGATACGCCAGAGATCCGTATCGCACATTACCGAGTAAAGAGGGGATTTCTCGCACATTCACTATGCGAGGTTGTTGGACCAACCCTCTCTCTTGGGTAACCCGCTATGAGAGGCATGAGTTATTCCCCCCCCTTTTCCCGGAGCTCCCTTTGGCGCATGGGCATTGAGTCGATAAGCGAGAAAACCTCATCAAGGTCGACCGCTTATTCCCGTCGGTATTTTTCTCCCCCATCCTTGCCAACAAGCACGACTATGAATTGACCCGGGATGATTGAGAAACGTTTCTGAAGCCCCTTCACCGTCGGTTCGCTGATTACCGTCTGACCCACCCGGCTCTGTCCGATGTCAAACACGTGGAAAACAAGCAGGTCTCGATCAATTACTTCGTGCATCTGACTTTCAAGTTCTTCCGCCAGCTTTTGATACCGTATATCTATTACGGATGGGACAAACACCATCAGCAAACTGTTTTTCCACTGATATTGCCTCAGATCAATTGCATCCACTGGCTCTTCGATCCCCAAGGCCATCGTTATTCCCAACAAGCAGAATCGGCAAATGATGTATCTGCTTCGCTTCCGCACCACCGTGGCTCACCACGCCATTCGCCGTAAGATTCTGGTAGACTCCTTTCGCATCTTACAACGGCTGGACCGAGAGGCAGGTAAATATCACCTGCCTCTTCAGGAACTGGCAATAGATAGGCTTATTTGACCATCTTGAAGATCAAAGTGGCTATGGTCTTCCTCTCTTCAGGCGTTGCAACATCCCACATCGCTTTGAGCAACTCCTCCTCCTTGGTCGCTGGGCAGACTTTGGTCGCAAGGAAATCACCAACCTTCGCGCCCAGATCCCTGATCACCTCATCTGAAACACCAAACTTGCGTGCCTCCCCAATCGCCTCTTTTAACGTATTCCTCCATGCATCCCAATCTTTGACAAAATCCATCGCACTCACACACTGGAATCTTTCCATAGCTAACTCTCCTTTTTCATTAATGGGTAAGTGACGTCCTACCGGCATGCCTCGTCCTGGTCTCCGAACAAAGAACCTTTGGAGGATTCTGTTTTGAATTGATTGTCTCTACCATTACCCTTCTTCCCATATGACCGGCATTACAAATTCCAAAACCCCGGCAGTTGTCGCCCCCATGCTATTGGCGGCCAGGGACTACACACCTGGCCGCGAAGAATTTACCTTACTTAGGCAATACAACCGCGTCAATGACGTGAATCACGCCATTGCTGGCGGGGACGTCCGTCTTGACAACCGTTGCATTGTCCACCATTACCGTGCCGGATTCCACCTTAATGGTCAGGCTTTGACCGTTGACGGTTTTGGCCGAGTCTAGATTAACAACGTCGGCTGCCATCACCTTCCCCGGTACCACGTGGTAGGTCAGGATGGCTTGCAACTTAGCCTTGTTCTCAGGCTGGAGCAATTCATCCAGGGTACCCGCAGGTAATTTGGCGAACGCATCATCGGTGGGCGCAAACACGGTAAAAGGTCCCTCTCCTTTCAGGGTCTCAACCAGATCAGCTGCCTTAACCGCAGCAACCAGTGTATTGAATGATCCTGCTTCGACGGCGGTGTCCACGATATCCTTTTTATAACCTCCCGCAATCAAAAATGACACCATTCCGAGGACGAGCACGATTGAAACTATACTAGTCTTTACCTTCATGGTTCTCTCCTTTCCATACTGTGAGTTTGGGTGGGATCCGGACCACCATCCTGACTCAATCATAACTACCTGTCAAAAATAATGTCAAGTATTGTCTAATGTTTTTTTCAATTTTATCCGTTTCGATCAGGATAATAAAGCTGAGGCGAACCCAATCTGTTCTTCCGTCTAGCGACGACAACTCGTCTGAAGGGTTCTCCCTCTCAAATGCCCAACCCAACTTTCAAACTGAGCGCTTCGATATCATCTTCGCTGAATCCCGTAAGCGAACGTCGATGTGCCCCTGAGGCAGGAGGACGCTCTCATATATTTCTTAAACAAGAAGTTGACAAAATGTTAACTATTTTGTATAGTTACTGTATGAAACCGAAACAGATACATCCAATCCGGTACGTCGCCCGTCAAACGGGTCTAACCCCTCATGTGATACGGGCATGGGAAAGGCGATACAAGGCTATCGCGCCAGGCAGAAGTCCGACCAATCGGCGTCTGTACTCTGAGGCGAATATCGAACGCCTGGGGCTACTGAAGAACGCCGTTATGGTCGGGCACAGCATTGGCCAGCTTGCCGGTTTGACGAACGATGAAATCCGTAAAATCCTTGGGCGCGGGGAAGGGGGGTACGAATCTCCTTCACCAACGTCCACCCCCACGTTCCACATAGCTTCTCCTCTTTTTTTCGTTGAGGCTTCCGTTTCTGCTTTGTTAGACCTCGATTCCGGGGCTTTGGAGCGTTTACTCACGAGAGCCGAGATTACTCTCAGCAAGTTCTCGCTGATAGACCAGGTTATCGTGCCGTTGGTTCAGAAGCTCGACGAGCTCTGGTCGTCCGGTTCCCTAAAAATAGTCCATGAACACATGGCATCATCGGTAATCCGCACCTTTCTGGGCGATATCCTCCGTTTCTGTGAGATTCCTCCAACGGCCTCTCCTATCATCATGACAACCCCCGTCGGCCAGCTACACGAGCTCGGTGCGCTGATAGCCGCGGTGGCTGCGGCCTCAGAGGGTTGGCGGTCAATTTATTTGGGACCTAATTTGCCTGCAGAGGAAATAACGAATGGCGTAGAGCAGACTCAGGCCACGGTGGTCGGCCTCAGCCTAGTGTACCCGCCAGACGATCCTCGGGTGCTCAGAGAGATCAAAACATTGCGCCGCTGTCTCCCCGAGAGGGTCGTTTTGATCGTGGGAGGTCGGGCCGCTGAAGCATACTCAAAGGCTCTAGAGGCGATTGGGGCAATCCATGTTCAGGACATTCCGAGTTTTCGCAGGAGACTGGAGTCCCTGAGGTCTCCAGAACTGGTGTGACCGACTATCGGGCATACCGGTCTTTGTCACCGGTCATCTTGAGAGAAGTCTTCCACGATGAGTTCCCCCAGGAATTTTTTGATCCTCGTGGCTGGAATGGTTACTGAGAGGCATCGGGGGTCAGATTCTTCACTGAGCATACCCTTTTTAAGACCGATCAGGTGACCTTGTTTTGAATAAAGCCCTGAGCCGGAGGTCCCCATGGATGTCTCGATATCCTCAAAGCCATCCGTATAGATGAATTGCTCATCGATTTCGACAATCATACCGTGAATCACTCCGTCTTCCCCTCGTCCGGGATTGCTGACATAGAACACCCGCTCGCCAGCGTGCTCTAATTCATCGATTGTGATTTTCGGCAATTTTTCCGTCTCAACCGCAAGGAGGGCCAAATCATGCTCGTCAGATCTTCTTACCACCGTGGCCACCTTGCCGTCGATGAGGATCTCCGAGTCAGGTCTTAAGATGTGGGTATTTGTTAAAACGAGATTTTTCTGAATGATAACTCCAGTGCCGCGAATACTCTCCAGATCAGCTAGTACACCGAGGATTGATTTCCTCGCCGTGTGCCTATTATTCTCAACCACGACACATCTTCTCTTTGCTAGCCTAATGGATTCTGTCGATACAGTTTCTCCGCTCCTGATATTGTCGGCTATCAGCCACACGTCGAGAAAGAGAAGAATAGGTGCCATTGAGAATAAGGCTGCTGCTTTCTTAGTTGAGTCCATTCTCATAGAGCTCCTCTTTTACCTCGTAAAGAGCTGGTCATTTTGCAAATCTTTCCGGGATCCATTGACTCTGAGTTGGTCGTTCTCAGTGGAATCTCTAAATGAGGCAAAATGTCAAGGGGTCAAAATAAAGGGGAAAAGCAAGATGTGTGCCACATAGGAATATCTTCTGGGAGGCAGCGGAGGATTCATTCGGTAATGGAATGGTTGAATGCCGGTGAGCCTTCTGATCCCCCACATCTTACCCAACAAACGAAGTGATTACTTCTCCGGTCGAGTAGAGCACAGGCGCGAGCAACTTTAGGGAGAGAGTTGCCGTCACGCATCCTTTCGGTCATGCGGTGGCTTCCTGATTTGTGAAGCCTCTGTTTACCTCGAACAATCTTCTATCGGAGCAGACTCCCCGCAACATTTCTTCTAAGAAACTGCCGGCCTAAGTTCGTGGTTTTGAATGAGTTCGAATTCCAGGAGTCGCGCTCTACTCGGCCCTTACGCCAGGGAAGAGGCAGTTTTTTCCGCGTATAACGCGCAC
>WVXP01000259.1:0-19660 GCA_011773445.1 Pseudomonadota bacterium
GAGAAGGCAAAACAGGATTATGGGGTGGTGATCGATCCGGAAACCCTCGAAGTCGACAGAGAGGCCACCCGTAAGCTAAGGCGTAATGACGGAGAAGGACATGAAGAGGACTGAAGAGGCGCTCGTCACAACATGCTGTAACGGATGCTATTTTGAGTGTGGGCTCGTGGTCCATGTGAAAAAAGGAAAGGTCGTTAAGATTACGGGGGACCGGAAAAATCCCATGAACAGAGGCTATATCTGTATTCGGGGGGTCAAGTACAAGGATCTCTTGTACCATAAAGACCGACTTCGATTCCCTTTGAAGCGAGCTCGTGGCAGGAAAGGTGAGCGAACTCAGTGGGAAAGGGTTTCTTGGGAGGAGGCACTCGATTCCATATCAGATCGCCTTCAAGAGATCAAAGAGGAACATGGGGCCCTCTCCCTTGCCGTGGCCATTGATGGACGGCCTCAGCACTGGCAGACCGTTCTTTTTGGCCGATCCTTGGGAACGCCGAATGTCTGGGCCTGCACGGACCTCTGCGAAGGACCCGCTATTGTGGCAGACCACGTCACAGTCGGACAGCTCATCACGCAGATGGTCGAGCCAGAGTATGAGAAGAGCAAGCTGATTCTGTTGTGGGGAGCAAACCCCGAGGTCACTCACGGTCCGTATTGGAGGAATATCATGGACGCGCAGAAAGGGGGTGCCAAAGTCATCGCCATCGATCCCCGATTCACGAAGGTGGCTAAAAAGGCGGACATCTGGGTGAGAATTAATCCTGCTACAGATGGGGCTCTGGCCCTGGGAATGCTGTACGTGATCATTAACGAAGGTCTCTACGACCGTGAATTCGTGGCGAAATGGACCGTAGGCTTTGATCGCCTAAAAGATAGGGTTCAGGAGTATCCCGTCGATGAGGTGAGCAGAATCACCGGGGTACCAGAACCCGAAATCATGCACATTGCGCGGATGTTCGCCACCATCAAACCTGCCTGCCTTTACAGCAGAACCGGCGTAACCCAAAAAAATAACGCGACGCAAACCGCCAGGGCCCAGACGATACTGGCTGCGATTACCGGGAATCTCGATGTACCAGGGGGGCAACCCCTGGGGAATAGGTGTCCTGGTCTCGTACTCAGAGGAGATTTCATCTACAATCCCCAATACCGGCTCGCCCCCGAGATCGAAGATCAGAGAATAGGGGCCAAGCGGTATCCTCTAGCGGCCCGGTACATCTATGTCTGCCACAATCAGAGTGTTGTCCATTCTATCCTCCACGGGGACCCTTACAGGATACGGGGGGTGTTCCTGACGGGGACAAACCCGGTGATGTCGAATGCCAACACGAGGAAGACATGGGAGGCCCTAAAGAGACTGGATTTCCTTGTGGTGACTGACTACTTCATGACCCCCACTGCCGAGCTCGCCGATTTCGTCCTACCGGCTGCGACCTGGGTGGAAAGGGATGATATCGGGACCGAGTACAACCAGAAGTGCATGGGAGTGCGGCAGAAGGCCATTCAACCGGTTGGAGACTGCTGGGAGGATATGAAGATCGTTTTCGAGCTCGCGAAGGTGATGAAGAGAAAAGGCTACCTGAGGGAGGAGGATACTTTCATTCCGTGGGAGACCGTCGAGGAATTGAATGACTTCAGGTTAAAGGATACAGGGATGACTTTTCAGGAGTTCAAAAAGAAGGGAATCGTCTATTTTGAACCGGAATACAAAAAGTACGAACTCGACGGGTTCCGCACCCCCTCGGGCAAGGTTGAACTCCACTCGACGCTCTTCGAGGAGTTTGGGTACGACCCTCTCCCCAATTTCCAGTATCCCCTCGAGAGCGAGGCAAACACCCCAGAGCTTGCCAAGAGGTATCCCATAACGCTTTTAACCGGTGTAAAGACGCGAGTATTCTGGCATTCGGACGGTCGGCAGCTAGACTGGGCGCGGAAGATCCTCTCACAACCAGAAATTGAGATGCATCCCGATGACGCCGCCGAAAGAGGGATTCAGGACGGGGACTGGGTCTGGGTAGAATCGACCAGGGCGAGCCGGGTGAAGTTGAAGGCTCGAATCTCAGCGGATGTCCCCAAAGGTGTGGCAAGCGCACAGCACGCATGGTGGTTCCCTGAGAAGCCAGCTCCTGAACACGGCTGTTTTGACTCCAACATCAACGTCATCACCATCGATATCCCATGCGATCCAATCTCAGGCACCCCGACCTACAAGGGGCTTCTCTGCGAAATTGCCAGAGTGGATGAATGACAGGCCTCTCTGCCGATTCTCCGCTCTGAAGCCTGGACGTTTCGTTCCTCTAGCCAGGCTTACAACGAAGTCCGCTTCTGATCGAAGGAGTGGCCCAAATTCCTTAAACCTTCTCTTCCTCAATCAATCACCTTGACTGGCAATGGAGTATATTATAGTATCGCACCGGTTATGTTCTTTTTTGCACAAGACAGAGGCTAGCGGAGGGACCCAGGATCATGGCCAGGACATTCATGCCTCAGATTCGTTCCGAGAAGGAACTCAAGGCAGTCCAGTTGGAAGGACTCAAATGGACGATCCGTCACGCCTATGAGGGTTCAGAATTCTATCGAAAGAGGTTCGANNATCCATGCATCCTCGGGAACAACGGGAAAACGAAAGGTTTTGTGCTACACCCAGAAGGACATCGAAGACTGGGCGGACATGTTCGCCCGATGCTATGAGATGGCAGGTTTGAACGAAGAGGATCGGGTTCAGATCGCGGTGGGATATGGCGTCTGGACTGCCGGCGTTGGATTCCAGCTCGGGTGTGAGCGGTTGGGTGCCCTCGCCATTCCTATCGGCCCTGGAAATGTGGACATGCAGTGTCAGTTCCTCCAAGATTTCGAGACAACGGTGATGTGCTGTACGGCGTCCATGGCCCTTCTTATGGCAGAGGAGATAGAAAAAAGGGGTCTGCGGGGAAAGATCAAACTGAAAAAGGTGATTTTCGGATCCGAACGTCATAGCGATGCGATGCGCGAGAGGTTTCAAGATCTTCTTGGCGTGGAGGATACCTTTGACATCACAGGGATGACAGAGCTCTATGGGCCGGGCGCCGGGTTGGATTGTCCAAAACATGAGGGCATCCATTATTGGGCTGACTATTACATTCTCGAGCTTCTGGATCCTGATACACTGAAGCCCGTGCAACCGGGAGAGACCGGGGAGATGGTGGTCACAACGCTGAGAAAAGAGGCCGCTCCGCTTGTGCGATACCGCACACGAGACATGACGAGGCTGATTCCCAATCGATGTTCCTGTGGCAGTATCCTTCCCATGCACGATCGGCTCCTGGGCCGAAGCGATGATATGTTCATTATTCGGGCCGTCAATGTCTATCCTGGACAAATCGACCATATCCTATCCCATACGAAGGGTGTGGGATCCGAATATCAGATTATTCTCGATAGAAAATCCGATGGCAAAGATTACATGACAGTGAGGGTGGAACGGGAGAGGGGCATGGACCTCTCGGATGATGCTCAATTGACGAGTCTCATCGAGGATGAAATCAAGAAGCAGATTCTCGTGAGCGGCAAAGTTGAAATCGTAAACCACGGTGAACTTCCACGGTCAGAACGAAAATCAAAGCGGGTATTCGACAACCGCTAGGACGTCGTCAGAGTGGGGTCTTGATGAGGATTAGGAGACGGAGTCTGTTGCTGCAAGGGGCCCTGATAATGCTTCTGGCTTTCATGGATCCCTTTGCGAGCTTCAGATCGGCTCTTGGAAGGTCGACTGTCAAGGTCGGGCTGCTTGTTGATCTCAGCGGAAAGACTCGGGAAAAGGGAAACGCTGTCCGGCGGGTGTCTGAAATGGCTGTGGATCGCGTCAATGCTCAGGGTGGTGTTTCTGGAAGACTTGTGGAACTGATACCCTGGGATACCGCGGGAAATCCCATCGTCGGAAAGAACGGAGCCAAGGTGCTGACTTCGGACCGGGAGGTCACGGCTGTAGTTGGACCGGCTGATTGGGCAACTGCAATGATGACAAAGCCTTTTTTTGAGGAGACACAGACTCCAGTGATGATGCTCACTTGGGAGGACTCGGTCATTCGAGGTGGGAAGTTCGGGATGTATGAATGGATCTTCAGGCTTCCACTGAGGAGGAGAACTGCGCTCGAGAGAATCGGCACCTTTTTGAAGAATAAAGGCTGGACCCGAGTGGGTCTCGTTATCACCTCCGATGGCATTGGAAGAGAGGCGAGGGAGTGGTTTGAACACGAGAGCCCCGATTATGGGGTTGAGGAAGTGATCGTCAAATCATTCATTCTGACGGAGGATGTTGCTGGCAAACTGCGGATGCTGGTCGACCAAAAACCTCAGGTCATCGTCTCATGGTGTCCTGCGACCTATGCCGTCACGGTTGCGAGGATCCTGCGAGAGATGACGACAGACCTCCCCCTTTTTCAGTGCCATGAAATCTCCCCCCGAAAATACGTGGAAATGGCTGGCCCGGATGCAAAGAAGACCCTCTTCGTATCGAACAAGATATTGGTCTGGGAGGAATTGGAAGAAACAGATCCCCAGAAAGAGATGATTCAGGATTTTGTCCATCAATATAGGGACGTTTACGGTTATGGGAGTAGGGAACCCGTTAGTCCTTTTATGGGCTATGTCTGGGACTCGATCATGATCCTCGTCCGTTCCATGAGAGCGGGGGGAACGGATCGTATCTGGCTGCAGCACGTGATTGAGTCAACGCAGAGGCATGTCGGAATCGGCGGTGTATATGGTTTTAACCACGAGGATCATAATGGTCTGGATCCAGATTCGACGGTGATTGTAGAGGTCGACCGTGTCTATGGGGACGGGAGACGATGGGTTGGGTCCTGGAGATTGGTAAATTAGTAGCAGGGTTCAGGGATCAGCAACTGGTCTTTGTTCGATATGGGGAACGCCATTGTTCCTTCGAAACTCTAAGAAGCTCGGTCAACGAGGTAGGACGCTTTTGGTATTATTCATTAGGAAGCTGCACCCTGATCTCTGATACCTGCAGACTGATATTTTGGGGAGGCTGCGTATGGTTAAGTTCGAATACTTGAAACCCAAATCGATCGACGAGGCAATCTCACTCCATCAGAGCCATGGTCAGAAGGCCAAATACATTGCCGGCGGAACCGATGTGATGGTTAAGATCAAGGAGGGGAAGATCAGTCCCCAATATTTGATTTCTTTACGGCACCTTCAGGGTCTTGGCCGGATTATCTATAAGGACGGGGAGCTGAGAATCGGCGCGATGGTCACTCATCGAATGCTGGAACTCTCCCCAGTTATTAGAAAGGAGTTTCCGATACTGACTGATTCAACGGCAAACATCGGTTCTGTCCAGATAAGAAACGTGGCAACGATTGGTGGGAACATCATCAACGCGGTTCCGTCGGCCGACGGAGCGATTCCATTGATCACGCTCGGGGCTGAAGTGCGGATTCGGGGTCCCAAAGGAGAGAGGTCGATGGCCCTGGAGGATATCTTTATCGGTCCGGGACAAACCCTTTTGGAGGCAGGAGAAATCCTTTTGGAATTCATCATCCCCAAACTCCCTCCTCATACAGGCGGGGCTTACTGCAAACACACGCGGAGGGCCGCCATGGAACTGCCGATCCTAGGAGTGGCTGTCAGGATCTCTCTTGCCGATGACATGAAAACCTGTACGGAAGCTCGAATCGGATTGGGGGTTTTGGCTCCAACGCCAATGCGGGCTCAAAATGCCGAATCCATACTGAAAGGGAGAAAACTGGAGGAAAAGATTCTCAAAAGGGCCGGAGAGATTGCTGCCGGGGAATGTAAGGCCCGGGATAGTGTCCGGGGAGAGGCTTGGTATCGAAGGGCAATGGTAGAGATTCTTGTCCCGAGATTGACGAAAGTCGCGATGGAAAGAGCCGGTTAGTCCGTTGATCATAGACTTCGGGTTCCCTTCATGAGAACACCCTAGTTGTGTTCCGTAGTGGATTGAGATTGATGGTTAAATCCGAAACTCGAATTTCGAAACTCGAAACAAATTCGAATGACAAAAAGGAATGTAAAACTCGATACTCATGGAAAAAAGGCCTGGAGTATAAGGCAACGGAGCTATGCCTCGTGTTTTTCTGACATGGGAAAAGAGGAACGGCGTTTAGGGTATTGGAGCAATTCGGATTTTCGAATGGTTTCGGATTTCGTGCTTTGGATTTCGAGCTTTTCAGTCGCCGTCGACCAAGTCTGATTAACGACCTACCCTATATTAAGTTTCGGTCGTTGGGGTTAGCGAGTAGGGGGTATTCGGATGAAAAAGATGATTTCATTCGTCTTGAACGGAAACGAAATGGAGATGGAGGTCGAATCTCACTGGACTCTCCTCTACCTGCTTCGAGAACATCTGGAGTTGACAGGTACCAAATCTGGCTGTGAGAGTGGTGAATGTGGGGCATGTACGGTCCTGGTCGACAGCGAGGCGGTCAATGCGTGTCTTTTCCCCGTCATGGAAATCGAAGGCGCAAGGATTGCCACCATCGAGGGCATGGCGAAACCCTCCGGAGAGCTTCATCCCTTGCAGCGGGCCTTTGTTGAACATGGGGCCATCCAGTGCGGTTACTGCACACCGGGCATGATCATGGCCGCCACTGGTCTGTTGAATGAGAACCCCAATCCAACAGAGGATGAGATACGCCACGCCATCGCTGGAAACATTTGTCGCTGTACGGGTTATCTGCAGATTATCAAGGCTATCAAGGTTGCAAGCGAGACCACTTCACAGGGTGGGGTTATGCCTCGAAAGGCTGATTAGTCCGTCAGGGAGGACAAAATGGAAGGTTTTGGCTGTGTCGGAAAGCGGATCCCCAAGATCGATGCCCAGGACAAAGTGACGGGAAGATCTGTTTACATTCAGGACCTGAAAGTGCCGGGGATGCTCTTCGGTAAGATTCTACGAAGCAAATACCCTCACGCCAGAATCGTTCATATCGACACATCGAGGGCTCGGAAACTCCTAGGGGTTCGGGCTGTCATTACCGCTGAGGACATACCTGCGGTTCGTTTCGGTTTCATGAAGGACCAGACAGCATTGAAGGCGGCCAAGGTCCGTTCATACCGGGACGAAGTAGCGGCGGTAGCAGCTATCGATCCTGAGATTGCTGAAGAAGCCCTGGACCTGATTGAGGTTGAATACGAGTCTCTGCCGGCCGTTTTTGACCCAGAAGAAGCCATGAGAGAAGACGCCCCGCTTATTCACGAAGAGAACAAAACCAACATTCTCAAGCTCCCATGGAAACTGGTGGCGGGTGACGTGGAAGAGGCGAGAAAGAAATCGGCTTTTGTGGTGGAAGATCGCTTCAAAACGACGTGGGTTACGCATTGTTGCCTAGGGACGGATGGGGTTATCGCCGATTTCGATCTGAGGAACAACTTAACCATGTACCGAAACACCCAGATCCCTTCTCTGGCTCAGAAAGATTTCAATGATGCCCTGCAGGCGATGGGGCTAAAGGCGAGTAAGTCGAGAGTGATCCAACCCACCATCGGCGGTGGCTTTGGCAGCAAGCTCGATACATATGCCTTCGAGTATATTGCGATTCTTTTGGCTTATGTAACGCGAAGACCAGTCAAAATTCTGAACACCCGTGAAGAGGAGTTTCGCTACACCTCAACGAGACAGCCAGCCATCATCGACATCGCTCAAGGTTGCGGTCGAAACGGAAAACTGACCTTCAGGAATGTCTTGATGATCCTCGACAATGGGGCCTACACCTCCTGGGGAGCAACAACCCCTTCGGTCATGATGATGCCCATATCTTCTCTGTACAGGGTGCCAAACGTCTTTTATGAAGCCAAATGTGTTTATACCAACAATACTTGGTCGCAGGCGATGCGTGGATATGGGAACCCCCAGGCGACTTTTGCCATCGACAGCAACCTGGACCAGCTGGCCCATGAGGCCGGCTTCGATCCCATGGAGTTTCGACTCATCAATGCCAATGAGCCGGGAGAGGTCACGCCTCAGCGTTTCAAGATTACCACCTGCGGTCTGGAGGCGTGCATCAAAGAGGTAGGCAAGAAACTCGGATGGGAAAAGCGCAAAAAAAGCAAGAAAACCGGGGCTAGGGGTTTTGGCATGGCCTCTCTGATTCATGTGGGCGGAGGCGCCAGGGTCTATAAGTCTGATGGTTGCGGGACGATTATCAAGATCGACGATTTTGGAACCGTGAATGTCTTCACGGGTGCAACCGACATCGGGCAGGGTGCAGAGACCGTAATCGCTCAGATGGTGGCAGAAGAGATCGGGGTTTTACCCGAGGACGTCAACATCATCGATAACGATACCGATGTGTGTCCCTGGGATGTGGGCGTCCACGCCAGTCGGACCACCTTCGTAGCAGGGAATTCGGCTGTTATGGCGGCACGGAAGGTAAAGGAACAGATATTTGAAATCGCGGCAGGCTACGTTGACCGATGGAAAGACAAAGAGGGGAACAAACATGAAACAAGGCTTGACGAGGATCCCCAAAACCTCGTTATCAGAGACCGAATAGTCTATTCAACGAGGGAGCCCGAAAAGAAAGTCGACCTCGGAAAAATCCTCCGCGGTGCCCATTACAGCAAGGGCGGAACCATGATTATGGCCGAGTATTTCTATGACCCAGACAATGAGAATCTGGACCGGGAGTTCAAGGGAAACCTCTCGATGACTTACGCCTACGGAACCCATGGAGTCGAAGTCGAGGTTGATAAAGAGACAGGCAAGGTGAAAATCATCAGGTATATTGCGGCTCATGACGTGGGTCGGGCCATCAATCCGATGCTTCTCGAAGGCCAGATTTATGGAGCAGCAGCAATGGGGACAGGTTATGCTTTGACTGAGCGGTTGATTCTGGAAAAGGGAGAGGTAATGAACGCCAACTTCCGGGATTACAAGCTACTCACGGCCAAAGACGTGATTCCCGTAGAACCCATCATCATTGAAACGATCGATCAGGATGGTCCTTACGGTGCCAAGGGGATCGGGGAACCTGGCTGCGTTCCAACAGCCCCGGCGATAGCCAATGCCATTTACGATGCCATCGGGGTCCGGATAAAGGATCTACCTATCACTCCCGAAAAAATCGTGAAGGCTCTGAGACAAAAACAGGGGGAAACCGATTCACAATAGTCGGTATCCAGATCCGTTTTCGTAGAATCAGGATTGTGGTGGTATGCTAATTGCTAGCGAAAAGCGGTTGTCATGTCAGTTTGTTTATTGAGAGCCGGATACAGTCCGCCCGCGGTTTTGACTATCCATTAAAGTGGTAGGAGATTTTTCCATGAGAAAACAGAAAATTGCCGTTGTTGGAATGGGGTATGTCGGTATACCTGCGGCAGCCCTACTGGCTGATGTACCCGGGTTCGATGTAACGGGAATTCAGCGGCGGAGCCAGAGATCTGGGTGGAAGATCGAGGTTCTGAACTCCGGCCGTTCCCCAATCGAGGGGGATGAGCCCGGCCTGGACGAACTCATTGCAAAGGTCGTCAAGAAGAAGAAGACCTTTCGGGTTACCGATGACTTCTCTGGTCTGAGGAAGATGGACACGATTCTAATCGACGTGCAAACCCCGGCCGACAGTGCAGATCACACGCCAAGCTATCTATCCCTCAAAGAGGTTTCAAGACTTGTAGGTGAGTATATGAAGAGAGGGGCTCTGATCATTATTGAATCGACTGTGGCCCCTGGAACCACCCAGAACGTTGTTCAACCGATTTTGGAGCGAAAGTCTCAGATGAAAGCGGGAAGGGACTTTTACCTCGCTTACTCCTATGAGAGGGTCATGCCAGGAAGACTGATTGAGTATATCCAGAATCTCCCCCGCATCGTGGGAGGGATCAATAAGAAAAGTGAACAGCTTGCGGTAAATCTCTACAAGACCATTGTCCGAGAAAAGATCCATTCGACAGACATCTTGACAGCTGAGACATCGAAAACCATGGAGAATGCCTATCGGGACGTCAATATTGCCTTTGCGAACGAGATGGCCCTGATTTGTGAGAACCTCGATGTCGATGTCTATGAAATTCGAGAATTAATCAATTCTCGCTCAGAACGGCATATGCATCTGCCTGGCTCAGGGGTTGGGGGTCACTGCCTGCCAAAAGATACATGGCTTCTCCGCTATGGACTCCAGAGATATGGCAACCGGCCTATGGAGACAGAGTTCATCTGTCTGGCGAGGCGGATTAATGAATACATGCCCATGCATATGGCTGAGATGCTCGAAGTGGCCCTCAAGAAGAAAAAGATTCGCCTCAGGGAAGCCAAAATTGCTGTCCTCGGCGTTGCATATCTGGAAGACTCTGATGACACCCGGAACACCCCAGCCTATCATCTGATTCGTGAACTTGAGTCGAAAGGAGCTGAGATTATCGCCCATGACCCCCATGTGCGACAATTTCCCGAGGCGGATTTGACCAAGGACCTTTACGGGGCCCTTTCGGGGGCTGACTGCATCGCGATCGTCACGAAGCATCGGGAATATTACAGGCTAAACCTCTCGAAGGCCAAGAAGGTCATGCGAACGCCCATCATTGTTGATGGAAGGAACGTCCTGAACAGGACGAGAGCCGAGAGAGAGGGTTTTTTGTATCAGGGGATCGGAAAGGGAAAGTGAGGGCTACGTTCGGCCTCCCCGGACTTGGATAAGCTCGGCAAGGATGCTGACCGCTATCTCTTCGGGAGTCTCTGCGCCGATTTTGAGACCAATAGGAGCATGAACCCTTTTTAGAAGATCTTTAGAGATTCCCNNGAAGGGCCTGTTCGAGAACGATCTTGTCATGGAAATGCCCCCGGGTCACGATCACCAGGTAAGCATTCTCATCGATTCTCATTTTTTCCAGGAGCCCTTCGAACGCGTCTACGACGATTTCATCAGCCTCAGGAAATCTCTCTTGATTGGCGAAGTCGGATCGGTCATCGGCGACGATCAATCTAAATCCGATATTCTTCACAAGGGGGGCGAGACAATTACTGATGTGACCACATCCGAAGACGATCACCGTGGCTTCTGAAGTGATGGGCTCCAACAGGACTTTTATCTGCTGATTCCTTCTTTTAAGGTCCAGGATCTTGGCTTTGTTCTCCCTGGCCAGGATGTCTAACTCAGGCCTGAGCTTTTCAATCAATCCTGGATCGTCCGATAGGGAGCCGATGGATTGGCCCTCTGGGTCGATCAGGATTTTGGACTCTCTCCCTCGGGATGGATTCCCATTGATGGAGATCATGGTTGCGAGAAGGGATTTGCCGCCTCTTTTTTTGATTCTCGCAATGGCTCGATAGATCTCGATAAGGTCCGGGATGTCCGTCGGTAGCGGTTCCACAAAAACTGTTACATTCCCACCACAGATGGATTCTCCCTGGATTAACTCCTTGGCAGTCAACTCGAATCGAAGGATACTTGACTGCCCAGTTTCCATGACAAGCTTTGCTTCCTTTAGGACCCTGGCCTCAGTTGAACCTCCTCCGATAGTCCCAATCGACGATCCGTCGGCTCTGTAGAGCATCTTGGCACCAACATCGCGCGGAGCAGAACCGGCTCGATCGATCACCGTCGCAACAGCAGCAGAGGCGTTCTGAGATAGGACCTTGACAATTTCTTCTTCAATAGAAACCATGGTCATTTTCCTGGCGCGCCAAGTTTATGTGCAGCGAGCAACCTGAAGGGCATGTGGCCCTTCGATTTTTTTTCAGATCAGGCAGTAGTCAGAAGGCAGCACTCAGGAGTCAGAATAGACCAACGCTGCTCATACAATCGGTCTCCTCCTGCTAAAACGGACATAATCTTGCGACTACCCGTATTTTACCGCATATTTGTATTTTTTAGAATTGTAAAGCGGGTCAAAGGGAAAAAGAACTTAGAGGTTCCACAAAAACCAGGTATGTAGCTATGCAAGTAGTCGGAACTTAATTCTGTTTTCGAATTACGCAAGTGTCCGCCTCCCTTTTCCCTGGTTCCCAAAGGTTTTTTGATAAATCTAAGGCTCGCTCCAGGCGCCTTCAAAACTCGCCCTTCGGGCTCAGACAGTTGAAGGCGCTGATCTTGTACTTTGCCCAAGGTTTATGAGCAAAAAACATTTGCAGGAACGCTCAAAGGGGTCTGGGCTACTTGCCTCCCGAATAGATCGAAAGAGCCGGGTGAACTCCTTCAAAAAGAAACTGTTTATGTCGTTGCAAAACGCTCGAATTCTATGAGTCTGTTGCGGGTTTGTTTCTTTTCTGAATTCTGCCTCTTGCCTTCTTGAGCCTGTCATGATTTATCGGTAAATCACTTCGACAATCGGTGGATCTGACTGCACCTGTCCTAAAACGACCCGATCGATCCTTGGCTCTTCGGAATCGAGAATCACCCTCGCGAACTCCTTGCTCCTCCGGAGTCCTGCATCAAGATCCACCTTGTTCACAAAGGGGACAATGCGAGCCGCTGGCGGCGTCCCTCTTGTCAGTCCATTCCGATGAGTCAGGGTGACAGAAATGGCTTGGTAAGTGATCTTTTCTCCCTGGGCTAGGCCGGTTAGACGTGAGAAGATATCGGATCTGAAGACCTTATCTTCACTCAGCAAGGCTTCGAATCCATCTGCCCCTACAAGGGCAACAACCAGCCCTGTTGAGAAAGGAATGACGGGTTCGTAGAATGCGGGCGCTTTCAGGGGTCTTCGAGCCGCTCCGTCGGCTTCAACAATAAGGTAGTCTATCTTCCCGGACTCCCACAGTCCATCCACTTGGCGAGGATTAATGCCTTGGAGCTTTCCATCTGCCAATCTCTGGGAAGCGACGGTGACATGACCGTGGAGTTCTAGTTTTTCAAGAACGGAATCGTGGGCTTCTCCGAGGGCGAGGAACGGTGTTTCATCAGGCCCAGGCTCTAGGAGTTTGGTTGTCGTCGTGGTGATGACCTGATATCCAGAGGCGCTCAATGTTTTTGCCAGGAGGTACATAAGGGTTGTCTTTCCCCCTGCACCCACGAGACTGATGTTTTCTCGCTCCCCGAGTCCCAGGGACTGTTTTAAGATATTTCCGTATCGGCTGTCTTTCATTGCCCTTCAGACTTCAAGATATTCAGTTGGAAGTTTCTGAAGCTGTTTATGGTCAGTTGTCAGAGGACTTCCCCATTTCCCGAGGGATTTGTTTTACAAGGTACAGATTTCTGTGGATATTTCCAATTTCTCAAGTGGGAACCTACTGTCCCTTCGCTCCTAGGCTCACGCAGTGACCCTAGCGGGATTCGCCGGTGGGGAAAGCCTGCCCTTTCCCCGCTCTAAAGGCGGGGCTTCCCCCCTCCCGGCTCATCCTCGACGGGGCCCCACCGCTTCCGCAACGTCACTTAGAGACAGGAGGCTCCCTCAAAAATGGGGGAACTGCTCCCAGTTGTCAGTGGTCAGTTGGAATTGTCCCTTCAATTCATTCAATTAGAGGTATCCTGGGCCTATCCTTTTGATCGCCGTGGAGTCGGCAATTACAATTCTTATGATAGGAACGACAAACAAAGAAATCTGGTTCTGAACGACATCTTCTGTTATTCAGAGATCTGCCTCTATCTGTTAGACGTGTCGGCAGTGGTCACTCGGTTTTCTTCGGTTTGGCCTTGGTGCTTTTCTTTTTCCCCTTTTCGAAACTGAAAACGGGGCGTTTCACGATCTTGCCTTTGTGTTTAGGGAAGTCGGCAACGATGTAGACCGTTTTCCCGGCGATTTTCTTTATTGTACCCTCCATTTGTTTCTTCCCAAATGGGAATGTAATTTTTTCCCCGGGTTTCATCCCTTCTTCCTCCCTTCTCGCTAAAATATAAGGATGCATCTCGGCTGTGTCAAAGGAAACGGTGGGGAATTCTTGCCCCTTCTCCGCCTTGAAGGCGGGGTTTTCCCCTTCCTGCTCGCCCTCGAGGGGTTCCCACCCCTTCCGCAACGTCGCTCAGAGACAGGGGGTCTCCTCTAAAATGGGTGAACTCCTCTTCTCAAAGGATTGACGAAACTCCACAACCTCGATGAATTAGGTGGCATGAAAAAAGAGGATGATAATCAGCTGAGTTGAAATCGTAACAATCTGAAAAAGGATCACCGCGCCGATTGCAAGGCGGGCAATCGGGAAGTTTTTGTGGATGAAAAGGAATAGGGCACAAAGGGAGCCGACAATAAATGCTGCCATAATGAACGTTTCTCCTCCCATCTCGCGAATAACCCTGGTCAGCACATTTTCAATGCCGTCCATGGCGTGGAGAATGTAAAGAGCCAGAAAAGCATCTAGCGCATTAAGAAGGATGACAATAGCGAAAAGAAACAACAACGCCGGTCCGTAGCGGTCGACGTAATAGCCTCCTCGGCGGTCATCCCGTCTTCGAGCACTCTCACGCCTACCACCCCATAGGCTATACCGGCTTAGCATCGGCGTCGGCCTATTGCGCCGATCTTTTTTTTGCCGTCTCTCCGGACCGGTCTCTGGTTGATTTGACATAGGGCTCTTTCCTTTTCAAGATCCTTACATAACATCGTAAAGGGAAAAGAGCAAGTTGGCTTGGAACAGACAAATTCGAAATCCGAATATCTAAATCGACTCGGCGACTCGACGGAACTGGTCGAAGTCTGAGCACGTCGCAGGCCGAAACAAATTCGAATATCAAAATGACAGAAAGTCTAAACGCCGTTTGGAATATTTCGAATTTGGATTTGTTTCGTGTTGGTCCCCGTAGGGACGCTCCGCGCGTGCTTCGGATTTTGTGGGGCAAGATCGTATTGCAGACAAACTCCGGACTTACCCCAACCAGGCAATGGTCATTTACTGCTCCCTTTCAAAGGGAACCGCCAATGCGCCTGGAGCCCCTACGCGTTTCCTGGCGGCCTCCCATCGGGTGATGATGATGAGGACTCCAATGGTAGCGAGATACGGAAGCATTCTGAGGACGTAGCTTGGAACAATGGTGAGACCGGCCGCCTGGCAGTAAAATTGAAAGGCGTTGATAAAGCCAAAGAGAAGAGCACCTGCCACAGCCTTCAGGGGATCCCANNGGATCCCACATGGCAAAGATCACCAAGGCGATCGCAATCCATCCCTGCCCACCTGTCATTTGCTCCTTCCATCCCGGTGTATAGGCAAGGGACAGATAGGCTCCACCGAGTCCGGCAAGAACTCCCCCAGTGCAGGTGTAGAGATAGCGAAGACCTAAAACACTGATACCAACGGTGTCAGCAGCGGATGGGTTCTCACCGATGGCTCGCAACTGGAGACCCTGTCTCGTTTTATATAGGAAGAGGTAAGCCAAGGGAATGAGGACGTAAGCCGGGTATACCAGGGCATTTTGGGTGAAGAAGACCTTGCCAACTATGGGGATTCTATCTAAAAGAAAGAGGCCGAGGGGGTCAAATTTCAGAGAGACTTTACCGATGAGGGGCCTCCCCATAAAATTGCTTAGGCCGATACCGAAGAGCGTCAGCGCCAATCCTGAGACCACCTGATTGACCCTGAGGGTAATGGAAAAGAAGCCATGGATCAAGGCAAAAACCCCTCCGAGAAACATGCCTGCCAAAACACCTGCCCAGAGGGATCCAAGAGAGTGAACCGTGGCGAATGCCGAGAGAGCTCCCATGAGCATCATGCCCTCAACCCCCAAGTTGAGAATCCCAGAGCGTTCTGCAAAGATTTCGCCGATCGTTGCGTACAGAACGGCCATTGAGGAAGAGATGGTTATCTGTGCGATAAAGAGTACCGCCGATTCCATGGCTCCACTTCCCATTGCGGTTGACATTCGCCAGGGATCAGTCTTCAGACATGAGCAAACGTTCACAGCGGTCAGGGATCAGTCTTTAGCCTTCCTTCCTTGGCTCTGTCAACTGCCTCGTCAGGCTTTCCTGTTCCCCGCCAACCGACCCTTGTGAGCCGTCTAACTTTGCTTTTCCTGGTCCCTGTCGACTTCGACTCAATGTGAAGCTGGTACTCCTGAAAAATCTGACCACCGAGGACACAGAAGAGGATCGCTCCTTCCAGGGCCAGGCTGATAGCTGAAGGGACGTGCAAACTGATCTGAACTTGGTCCCCTCCAACCATAAGCCCTCCGAGGAGCACGGCGATTACTACGACCGATCCTGGTCGAAGTCTTCCCAACCAGGCAACGATAATACCCACATAACCGTTTCCAACAGCCAAACCCTGCTGAAGGCGATAGTGAATACCCGCCGTCTCTCCGATTCCTGCCAGACCGGCGAGACCACCGCTTAGCACCATGACCCAGAGAATACTTCGGGTGATATTCATTCTGGCATATTCGGCAGCTCGGAAATTGGCTCCTACGACTCTGATTTCATACCCCCACCGGGTATAGGCGAGGAGAAACCAAATCAGACTGGCGGCAATCAGTCCCATAAGCAGTCCCAGATGGATTCTTGTCCCAAAAAGTCGGGGAAACCATGCCATGTCCGGCAACATGGCAGTTCCAGGAAAACCCCTCCCTGCTGGATCGCGCCATGGCCCGAAGTAGAGATGCTCTAGCCATAGAATAGCGACGTAGTTGAGGAGGAGGGACGTGATGATTTCGTTCACCTGGAACCGTGCCCTCAGCAACCCAGGGATAAACCCCCATAGGGCTCCACCGAGGAAGCCAGCGAGAATCATGGCTGGGATCGTCAGATGGCCCGGGATGAATGGGGACAGAAAGAGAGCCACACCCGCTCCCGCGATCCCTCCCATAACGAGTTGGCCCTCTGCGCCGATATTCCAAATCAACATTTTCCCTGCAAGAGCAACGGAAAGCCCACACAGGATGAGAGGTGTCGCCCGGACCAGGACCTCTGAGAAATTGTAAAAACTCCCAAATGCGCCTCGAAATATTTCGAGATAAGCTCGGAATGGACTGACTCCGACCCATAGGAAGAGAAATACCCCAAGAATCAATGCCGCCAGAATCGAGGCTGGAGTGATCAGGTATCTCGGCCAGGGCAGGGGCTTGAGCCTTTTTCTGAGGTTAACTCTCATTTTTTGGTCTCTAGACCGGCCATCAGAGGGCCGATTCTTTCCAGACCTTTTTCGTCGTCGCAGGAAATGATGTCCATCACCTGTCCTCTGAACATAACGAGAATACTGTCGGCGAGGGACAGCGCTTCTTTTATGTCACCAGAGACCAGCAGAATTGCGCCTTGTTCACGCTGGCGTAGGAGGGCTTGCCAAACTTCTTCGGTTGCGCCGATATCCAGACCGTGGGTCGGTTGCTCTGCGACAAGAAGATAGGGGCTCTGAAAAAATTCCCGGGCGAGAATCAGTTTTTGAAGATTGCCCCCAGAAAGCTGCCGGGCTTTCATGGTAGGGCTGGCTGCGGCAATATTGAATTTGGAAATGAGCTTGCGTGACTCCTCTGCTACGGTTTTCCAACTGAGAAATGGCCCCTTTGAGAAAAGGCGTCGATGAGTGAGGGCAAAATTCTCGAAGACGGACAAGTCTGGAACACTTCCTCGACTTGTCCGATCCTCGGGCACGTAGGAAATCCTGTCGAAATGGTTTGCGATCTCCTCGTCTTCCAGGAGAATCCGCCCCTTCTCTATCGGTCGGAGTCCGACGAGAGCCTCGACGAGTTCCCTTTGACCATTGCCTGCCACTCCTAATATGGCGAAAATCTCTCCAACCCTGACAGAAAAGGAGACGTCTCTAACAGCGAGTTCCCCCCGGTCGCCCCTCACGGAGAGATTTTTTGCCTCGAGCAGTGCTTTCTTGGTCTTTATGGATTTCTTGCCCACCTCTAAGATGATCTCCCGGCCAACCATCATTCGGGCAAGTTCTGTGCTCACAACGCCGTCCTTTTCCCGAACTTTCTCAGGCCTGACGGTGCTCATAACCTTCCCCCGGCGGAGGACTGTAATGTAATCGGAGACCTCGAGGACCTCTTCGAGCTTATGGGT
Source organism: Pseudomonadota bacterium (assembly GCA_011773445.1). Classification (GTDB taxonomy): domain Bacteria; phylum Desulfobacterota; class BSN033; order WVXP01; family WVXP01; genus WVXP01. The sequence continues at coordinate 17,884 of WVXP01000259.1, forward strand.
AATAAAGACGATAGATCTCCCTTCATCCTTGATTCGTCTCATGGTCGCAAAGAGCCTTTCGATTTCCTGGGGTGCCAGGACAGCCGTGGGCTCATCCATGATGAGGATGTTTACCTTTCGAAATAGCATGCGCAAGATTTCAACCCGTTGTTGCTCCCCTACCGATAGCTCATGGATCCTCGTCCGAGCATCGATGGCAAGTCCGTATTGATCAGAGAGTTCCGCAACACGCTTTTCCAAGAGCCCCATGTCAAGGCGTATGGGTCCGGGCACGCCGAGAATGATGTTTTCCGCCACGGTAAAATTACTGACCAGTTGAAAATGCTGGTGGATCATGCCGATCCCGTGATCGAGTGCATCTTTGGGCGAGCGAAAGGTAACCCGTCTGCCGTCGATCAGAATACCCCCTGCATCGGGCTGATAGAAGCCCGAGAGGATGTTCATGAGTGTGGTCTTACCGGCTCCGTTTTCCCCCAGAAGGCTGTGAATTTCACCCTTTAGGATCCGAAAATCGATTCCGTCGTTGGCCACTACACCGGGGAATTTTTTCACAATCCCCTTCATGAACACTGCAACAGGTCTTGATGATGTAATGGCCGACATATTCAATCCTCTGATTTATCAGGAAGGAATTGAGGGGCGGGAAGATTTCCAAGCCATTGGATCTTATACGAGAGGCCTTTGTAGAGTGGTTTCATCTCACCTTCCCGAGCGACACAAAAGATCCCCAGGATTTTCAAGACATCCTTATCTAAAGATTTCCTCTCCGTGATTTCGTCTAAAATGGTCGCAAGGGCCGCTACAGTGCCACCTGTACTAATCACATCGTCGATGATGACGACACCTCGCTCTGCGGAACTCAGGAGGTTGAAATCGCGCTCATAGACGACGAGGTACTTGTCCCCGCTCGTTACAGAACCACCTCCCACCTGAATGAAGGGTCGTTTTCGGCCGGTTTCAATTTCCATGTGGGGTTTCCGTCTGTTGTATGCCACAGCCAGAATCGGGACGCCGAGTTCTTTGCAGACGACCTGGCCCAGCTGAAGGGCCTTCTCTACAGCTGTGAAAAAAACGACTCCCTCGAGAATTGGGATACTTTCCCGGATTTTTTGGGCCAGAGCCCGACCAAAGATCTGGTTCCATTCAGCCATACCCACCAGATTGAGCGATGCGATTTTCATGAGGCCACCAGCCGCCGGGAGTCGTACATACGGGAGTTCAGCCTTAAAGCCCAAGTCGGGGATTTGAAATGCGTATTTTTCTCCGGTTTCCAGGGAATTCAAGGGGATTTCCATGGGGTTCTCCTAGTTTTGCTAAGCCAACGGGTCGGAATGCTGATGGCTCTCAGGTCCTAGCCTGAAAGATTGCGGCTCACGCGGCTCAAAAGGCTCCGGAAAGACCTAACTCCGGAGCCTTAAGAAGAGTTTTTCCGATGATAGGTGATCCACCCTAATCCGGTATTGTCCCAGATACTCCCTCCACCAACCATCTCATCGTGAGGAGGTCTTGATCCGTCGCCTTCTTGCCGGAGGGAACGATAACTTCGCCAGCCTGGTTTCTGACTGGGCCGGCAAAGATGTTGTCCACGCCTTCTTTCAGGCGGTTCCTTTCTGTGATGACTTTTTGCCTAATGTCCTCAGGCACAGAGGAATGGAAAGGAGAGAGTCTGATCCCATCCTTTTCGAATCCCCACCAGACCTCTCCAGGTCGCCATGTTCCAGCCATGGCCCGTTTGACGGCGTCCACATAATAGACACCCCAGTTCCATTCCGTGGAT
>WVXP01000259.1:19730-48055 GCA_011773445.1 Pseudomonadota bacterium
CAGACGATGGTATTGACCTTTTTGGGGTCGTGGGCGACACCTTTTTCCTTCAGACCTTTCTGAAGGCCGATCGTGAAGGCGTTGATACCACGGATTGGCTCTGGAATGGGTTGAGTGGCCACCGTCCCCACGTTTTTGTAGCCCATGAGGCCAGCCATGTAACCGGCAAGATACTCGGCCTGATACATGCGGACGAAGTAATTCCCCATGTTCTTGTCATTTTTCTTATAGCCAGAGCAGTGTTCAAACACGACATCCGGAAAATCCCTTGAAACGATAACCGTCGGATCCATATGTTCAAAAGTCGTAGCAAATATGATCTTGTATCCCGCTTTGGCGTACCCTCGTAATACCTGCTCGGCATTGGCCGCCAATACTTTTTCCGTAAAAGAAACCTCAACCTGATCGCCCAGTTTCTTCTTGAGGTATTCAATCCCCCGATAGTGGGCCGTTGTCCAGCCCATATCGTCAATCGTCCATAGAAGAGCAAAGGCCACTTTTGTTTTCCCATGACTCGGTGCGCTAAGAAGCAATGCGACGCCGATTAAAACAACCAACAAAAAAACCAATCTTCTAGCCATGGCAACCCTCCTGATCGATCATTTGGAAATTCTGGCCGGTGATTCAACGTCTTGCGAACCTTGATCTTCGTTAAGATGCAAAGCCCATCAAGTCCAGGTGCAGATCCAAGACCGACGTGGATAACGAGAAGTTCGATCTCACCTCCTTCATGAAGATTTCTCCGACCTCCTGATTATAAGCGCTCCTATTTTTGAATTCAACAGATTTGTTCAGCGGATGAGGGAGGCCTTGCAAAGGTCTCATGGATCATTCATAATTCGGATGTTTCTGGCGCGGATCGCCGAGTTGACGGAGGATACAGATGGTTCCTAGGATTTCTTGCCGAAAGCAATGCAAGGCGAGGGAGTGTGGTGTATTCACTCAGCGTCTCTCGGGCCAGGGCCAGGTCGTGTCTGTTTACTCCAAAGCGATTAATGTGCTGCACCAGGACGGGCTGATTGCATCTCTGGTTCAGAGTCAGGCTCAAATGAGTGCCTTAAGCATTCGGGTCCCCTCCTTCTTTCGATCTTCAGAATCTCAAGGGATTCAGCTGAAGCCGGGCGACAGGTCCCTGTTTGAGGGGAGTCGGCTGATCATTAATGATCTCTGTTTCGACTTGTCCACAGGAGCGACTTGGGAAGGCCGTCTAGAAGCGAATGATCTTGAGGGATTCTCACTCCCGAGGCTGCCGCTCTTCCGAAAGGCCCTTGTTGAGGAGGGGAAGCGAGGCGGCCTGTTGGGGCTGATTCATCGAGAAGAGAGAGAAGATCCCTTCGTGAGAAAAGCCTCACACATACTTGACGAGGCCTGGGCAAGGGACGAGAAAAGGTCATTCGGAAAAGGACTCTCGAGACTCGTCGGGTTAGGAGTCGGATTCACCCCCTCGGGAGATGATTTCATATCCGGTGTTTTCCTCGGACAAACAATTCTTGAACTCCTGTCATGCTCCCGGCCAAAGGGGACTAGAATGAAAAGGGACGGAACGACGCTCCGGGCGATAGAAAGCGAAGAGATCCGGAAAGTATTGGACAAAACCAATCACAGCGGAAGGACGCTTCTGTGGCAGGTACTGGAGGGGCATTTTCCGTACTACCTCATTGAGGCGGTTCGGGGCTTGGCACGTGCGGAAAACACTTCGGAGATCTTAAAATCGGTCGGCCGAGCAGCTTCTCACGGAGAGACCTCCGGCACGGATGCCCTGGTTGGTCTGTTCGTTTACCTCGATTGGGTGATAAATCTTTGCGGCAACACTTGTTGACCCACCACCAAAGCTTCGGAACATCATCCGGTGTATTTTCACGAGTTTTTGCTAACCCATGAATAACTAAACAAATAGATAATAGAATCTGTGCAGAGAAGGTAATGGCCTGACAAGCTGAAAACTTGGGTCCTGTTAGCCAATCCTCGGAAAAATAGGTTGTTTAACAAGATCGGTGAACTCAAGGAGTGAAAAACGAGGAGGTGAAGCAGGATGGAAGCATCTAAGGACGAGCGCCCCATTCTTCTGAGCACAGACAAGGGATCCAACCCGGTGGAGTACGCCCTGACTGCATTGGCAGCCTGTGTGACGACTTCTCTGGTCCATCATGCGGCTGACAAGGGGATCGAAATAAGGGGAGTCGAATCCAGATTAGAGGGCGATCTCGATCTCCGTGGCTTATTCGGAATATCGCAGGACGTCCCGGTGGGGTATGAGAATATCCGCATGGACTTCAAGATCGATGCGGATATTTCTGATGAAGAGAAGGAAAACCTGATCCAAATGGGTCAGAAGTACTCCCCGGTGTTCAACACTATCTCAAATGCAACACCGGTCTCTGCTCAACTGGAAAGGTAGGAGAGTGAGACCGAGATGTTCTGCATTCTGGCCGGGCCTAACAGGGTTCGGCCAGAGTTTTTCTAAGGGCAATCCGCCATTCCCTATGGGGATTTCCGTCTGAGCCACATCGCTCTTATGTTTCGGCTTTGGTTCCCCTTGGCATCAAGAGAGCGAGAACAATCGCAATGAGAAAGAGTGCTGGAACATCCCCAGCGAGGTGGCCGCGCTCCACTGGATCGATCACTGCTTCCACACCCATGATGGCGCCGTGCACGATACTCGACCACACCGTGAACCAGATCAAGCTCTTGTGGCTTTTTGGATTCCGGGAAGCGATGAGAAGAAAGACACCCAGGGTTCCATACACGCCAAGCATCATGAATTCGAACTCATATTGGACAGGTTGCCACCTCCACCCCGATTGCCACTGGGAGATGAGGGGGTAGAGTCCGAAAATGAAAAGTAAACCGACCAAGACAAGGGCAATGCGCAGATACTTCTCACGCTGTGTCCCATCCATAAACTATCCTCCTTCCTCATCAAAGACATCTTCCCATGAGCATGCCAAATGGAAGTCCCAAATGTCCTCCAAACCATTCTCTCACTCTGCTGCTAAATTTCGCAACTGAACTCGGTGTGCAATTGGGTCGGAAGTATTGCTTGTATTGCTATCCGAAGGAATGGCTCACTTCAATGAGTACGAGTTCGAGCGCTGCTGGCCGTCTAGCAAAAAAAGACCTCCATGGCCAGAGGATCGTTCGGGCAAGTAACATCTTGCTGGTTAAAGAGTTGACCGGTAGGATTCGCCGGGAGATGTTACAACATGTCGTCTTTATAATTCCTTCAGGAGGTGGAATATGGAACCTTCATTTCGTCAGAACCTCAAAGAGCTCAAAGACCAGGTCGACGCCATGGTGGATGCCCTGTTGCGATGCAGCGACGAGGACCTGAACCGACCTATAGAGGTGGACTTCGCCGGAAGGACGTTGCGAACCAATCTTCGCGCTGCTGCAAGATACACCATCGAGGAATATCGCATTCATGACGGACAGATCGGAGGGGATCAATTCAACACCGCGATGTTGAGATCAGGCAAATCAAAAGGCGATATCGTGGCCCTCACTCCATACGATCGAAACGAGGCAGCATGCCTTGCTGCTGAGCTCTCTGTGGCGGCTGCGTCTCTCATTGCTCGATGTCTGGGCTACCCTGAACAGTTGGCAGGCGAATACCCTAAAGAGGGGGAGTGGTCCGTCCGCGAGATCATCGAGCACATGATCCATATGGAAAAATCGGGAGACGGGAGTCTCCAGCAGTTGGTTGCACGGGGACGCGGGGAGACAGTGTCGTAATCTAGACGTCCGCCTCGGTTGATACGCATCCCATGAATTCAGAGAAACGATTTGATGGATTCCGGAGATTCTGATTCTTAAGCGAGCCAGGTTCTATTTCTTCCGGAAATCGCAAGATTCGGACTCGTGTGTTAGGTTACGAATACAGATCGCAACAAATGCTTGCAGAAGCCAGAAGTTTCATGATTGAACCAAAGAATTTGTCCCCGAGGTTCACTTGGTCAACTCGACGAGATTTGGAGGTGAGCCTGGAAATAGGCATCGATCTCAGGCGGGACCGAGGTAAACCGGATCAATTGGGTGGGCCCTTTCTTCCCTGAGTGCTCGATCACCTTCCCGTAGAAGTCCCTGGCTGACAGTTTTTCATCCACATCTCCCAAGTTCATTCTAAGGTTAGTCAGGATACTAACCGGCCCGGCCAAGGTAATCTCGGCGCAGTTCTTTGAAAGCCGGACCAAAGAACCCTCGAGTTCTTTCTTCCCAACGTCTTTGCCTGCCAGTACCTTGTACCGGAGTGGAATTTCCCGTATCAAGGCGACCAAAGTTGGGTCTTTACCCTCCAGAGCAAGGTTGTAATGTCCAGCAATGCCGCCAACTTCATAAATCCTCAGTGGTGTTTCGGCTCCTTTGGGAAGTACATCGCGCTGAGCGTCGATACGCAGAATCTCACCCGCTTCTTGACGAACGGATTCGGAAATGAGTATCTGTCCGCCCACGCTATAGGACTCGATCCGGCTTGTCATGTTTACACCGCTTCCGACCACAGCGTACTTACTTCTTTTGCTTGAACCGATATTGCCAACGATCACTTCGGTTTCATTGAGGCCAATTCCCATCTCCAACTCAGGAAGGCCCTGTGCACGATTCTGGTCGTTTACCTTTGCCATCGCGTTCTGCATCTCTATCGCGCAGGCGATGGCCCGCCCGGCACGGTCCGACATCTCTTGCGGGGCTCCAAAAATGACCAGCAGCGCGTCACCAATGATCTCATTAATGGTTCCGTTGTACTGGAGGACGACGTCCACCATAACATCAAAGTACGAGTTGAGCATTTGAACCACTTGCTCGGGCTTGAGGCGCTCAGAGAGAGCGGTAAAGCCTCTCAGGTCGGTCATCATGATGGTGACCTTCCGTTTCTCCCCTCCCAACTCCAGCGCCGAAGGATCGTCGAGAAGAGAGTTCATGACCTCAGTCGAGAGATACCGGCCGAACATCTTCTTGATAAGCTCTGATGATTTTTCAAGATCTTCCGATGTGTGAGAGAGTAATGTGGAAAGGGTATTTTTCTCCTTCACTGCTCTTTCCAATCTGAAGTTCAGGGTTTTGAACTCTTTCTCAATCTTGCCGAACAGTTGCAATGCCACATCTTTTTCATCATTGACAATATTCATCTGCTCAATAATATCTTTCAGCTTATCAAGATCAGTGTTCATATAAGGAATCCCTTTAAGAATTTACTTCTCCTGAATCAGGACAGGCACCAGGGTATGGTTATGAAAATCGCACCGTCCTTGTGGCAGAGGACCGATTTCGCCATAGGTAAAGAATCCAACCAGTGGAACATTCCACAGTTTGTGGATACTGGAAATCTCATCCTCAACCATTGGGCCGAGGGCGAGATGACGCGCTTTGCAAGAAAACAACACGATAGCATCTGACTTGGGGATTTGTTGGTTGAATTCTGACATTTGTCCAATGGCGTGCTCAATGATTTCACGTCCGGGGGACATGCTGAAACGTACTTTTGCTCCTTGAGGTACACTTCCCGCATAGACGATTGACTTGTCCTCGTTCAACCACATTGCTGCCCTCATTACAGACGAGCCATCGTCCCGCATCAACACCAGCGGATATTCAGCAGCAAGTCCAACATCAGAAGCATCATCGCCAATGTTCAGGTATTTGTTGTATATATCTAGGGCAGGCTCATCATCAATCTTATAGACAATATTTCCTTCGGCTTTCGTGACGGTTTTTGGCGTTCCTATTCCCTTCCACCCACTTTGAGCAATTCCTTGCAACTCGACGGCATTTTGATCAAGAATCAAGGCCACAACCCCATTTGCCAGAACTCGTGATGTACTAAGAACAAATGTCTCTGGCATTCCCACTTCGGTGGCTGCAAGACCGCCGAACAGGGGTACCTCGCGTTCCATGGTGTTGATAATCCCTTTAACGATCTCCTCGCCATCTGCGCGAAGTCCAGCCGATATCACCATAAACGCCGGATTGTCATAGATAGTTTTTGCCCACTCTGCAACGCCTTGACCGACTCGATAGGAGGTCTTCCCTTCCCCATCAAAAACGTTAAGCCGATAGGCATCGCGGCTAATATCGAGTAGCATCACCGCAATCGATTCTTCATGGACTTCGTCATCGGTAATCTCTCCACTGGCGCTTGCACCGAAAACCTCAATATCAGATTTGGCAAAAACAGCGCCTAATTCCACCAAATCATGGGCAACCGAGCTGAAGACGATCGCCAAGGTAGGTGCTAATCCAGTCTGTCGAGCGCTTTGAAGATGGGGTTCGACCTGGTCAACCGAAGTAGTAGAAAATACCGTTGGTTTCATCGCATTCTCCTTGTCACTGAAGGTAAGAACCTGTTCGGAAATATCTCATGATTTCCTCCAAAAAGTTGGAGGCGTCCTGATGATTGGTCATCCTCGATACCCTCCGTATATCATAGAGAGGATCAAGTGACAAGTTCATGAGATGGACTCAGGTGGGCCGGTTTTCCCCTGGACGGGGTGTTTAGTGCAAGGTGACACATTCGGTTCTCGTCAACACCTGAAACTGTTTACTTCCGACGGAAATCTACACTTCCGGGGATTCGCCCAGACTGTGTATCTCAGTTGAGACTGTCGGAAAACCCTGAAACCGCGATTCTTGAACTTGTAAGTACTTGATATTACTAAAGGGGAATCTTGCAAAAACGCCAAAATTGGACTTTTTCGACAGTCTCGCTAGAAATAAACGGCTCGCCACGCTTGCAGGAAGAAGGATAAGAGGGCAAGATTGAAAGAGCAAGATTGACTTTGCATGTGGATCTGCTAATATCAAACGTCTATTCGGGAGGGGGGTTGCGCTGAGAAGGCAAACCGGCCGTAATCAGTCCGCCCAGGAGGCGCAATAATGTTCAAAGAAGAAAGAGAAGAGTCAAGGTTCGATTGGGGTATGTTGGGAAACGTGGGCGAAGGACGCCCCAACCTGGGCTTTACCACGGATGTGGGCGTCTACAGGTTGATGCAATATACGCTCAGGGATATTGTGATAAAGGAGTTCGATACAGAGACTGCGGACAGGATATTCTACGAGGCAGGCGAAATGGCGGGCAGGGCCTTTTACAACAATCTGTTGACCAAGAAAGACAGCTTTAACGCTTTCCTCGAAGACCTCCAGGAACTTCTGAAAAAGCTGAAGATCGGCATCCTCAGGGTAGAGAAGTCGGACCTCGAGAATATGACTTTCACCCTGACTGTGGCCGAGGATCTGGACTGTTCGGGCCTGCCTGTGTGCGACGAGACGATCTGCACTTACGATGAAGGGTTCATCAGCGGGATTCTGTCTGCCCACACCGGTAGGAGATTCATCGTGAAAGAAGTTGACTGCTGGTGTTCGGGCGACAGGGTGTGCAGGTTTGACGTAAAACCGGCTTAAAAGGGATAGAAAAATGCTCAATGTGAAAGAGGAGGAGATCGACAAAATCACGGAAGCCTTTTATTTGATTCTTAACGGCAAAAAGGCTTCACCCGTAAGCCTCCCGGAAGATTATCCAGACAATGAAATCAGACAGGCCGTAGGCTACATAAACAGATTCATAGAAGAGTACAGCAAAGTCTCGGACCTGTTATCGAGCCTGTCGAAGGGGGAGCTTGATTTTGAAGCCGTGAAGGGGAAAACGGAGATACTCCAGTCACTCAAGAATCTCCAGACTAACCTGAGACATCTGACGTGGAAAACGCAGCGGATCGCGGGCGGAGACTTCAGCCATAAGGTGGACTTCATGGGGGATTTCTCGGTCGCCTTCAACAGCATGACCCAGCAGCTGAGGGATTCCTACGAGCAGCTCGAGCGTCGGAACGCGTTCATCCGCAAGACCTTTGGCCGCTACACGAGCGACGAGATCGTGGAAGCGCTCCTTGACGCGCCCGACGGGCTCAAGCTCGGTGGAGAAAAACGCGAGGTTACGCTGCTGATGTCCGATGTTCGCGGTTTCACCGCCCTTGCCGAGCGGCTTGAGCCCACCGAGGTTGTCGCCTTGCTGAACCATTACCTCTTGGTCATGGTCGATCTGATCCAACGAAGCGGAGGGACTATCGATGAGATCATCGGGGATGCCATCCTGGTGCTTTTCGGTGCACCTTTGGCGATCGAGGACGCCGTCCAGCGCGCGGTCCGATGCGCCCTTGAGATGCAAAAGGCAATGCGCGGGGTGAACGAGCATAACCTCCAAAGGGGTTGGCCCGAGATCGAGATGGGGATCGCGCTGCACACCGGGGAGGTAGTGGTAGGCAACATCGGATCGACGAAACGATCGAAGTACGGGGTTGTGGGTCGGACGGTCAACCTGACGGCGCGGATCGAGAGCTTCACCGTCGGTGGACAGGTGCTCGTCTCACCCGCCCTGATAGGCGCTGCCCATCGAGGCCTCGTCCTCGGTGATGAAGTCGAGATCCACGCCAAGGGCATGCGGGAGGCCCTCAGATGTCGTGAGTTGCTGGGCCACGAAGACCACCCGCAACTGGTGCTGGAGAGGGAGGAGGAGACGATCTGCACGACTCTTGCCGAACCCGTACCCCTTCAGTACGTGCGGCTGACCGACAAACACCTAAACGAACAGATGCAGCCCGCCACGCTGGTCGGCCTATCCCATCGGCGGGCTGTGGTTGAGGCCGAGGGCCCGTTGCCACCCTACGCCAACATAATGCTTCGGTTTGAGGTGGAGGCCGGTGAGGAAGAAGCGCCGGAGCTTTATGCCAAGGTGATCAGCCCCCTCGACGATTCATGCGGGCGCTACCTCATCCACTTTACCTCGGTTCCACTCGGCATGCGAACCCGGTTGCAGCGGTTCCAAAGCGGGACAGAGAGCCCGTTTGATGGCTAATGAGCATGACCCGTGTGGCAGATTTCATGATGGATCATGCGGAGTTGGCCAGGTAGCGATTGCCTATTATTTCCAACGGTAATCGAAAGACGAGGAGGGTGGAGAAATCAGCGGAATTCAGTTATGGCTGTCGAAATACCCTAGAACACCCGATTTTCTGTCTCCGCGTAACTTTTAAGTAATTGATTTTACAAAAGTGTAAATAGCCAAAAAGACACATTTGGACTTTTTCGACAATATCGTCAGAACTGAACGGCCCAGTGCTGCTTCTTGAGAAAGGTGGAAAAAGAAGGTTGACCTGATTCATGCGTCTGCTGATATGGACTTGAAACCCTCGTCGACCTGATCCTGAAAAGTAGGCACATAGCAACCTGGGTTGGTGTAGAGCCCGTTCTTTCGGAACCGAAGGGACGGGCTTTTTTCACTCAGGGAAGGGAGCAGTGTAACCTTCCGAAGGTATTTGACGTCTTATGGATAAACGATCGCGAAAGGAGGCTATGATGGCTGGTAATGAAAGAGTCAAAGGCCATGTTAAATCCAAAGAAACAGGCCTTCCTTTTTCCTTTGAAGATTGTCAGGCGATGTTTGAAAAGATGAGCAAGTGTTGTGGCGACACAGATACGGTCTCTGACTGCTGCTCCATGATGAGAAAAATCAAGGATGAGAAAAGCGGCAAATCAGAGGCAGAAGCAAGGCAAAGAAACAAAAAGTAGTTTCAGCACCAAGTGCTTTTCTGTGCACCGGCCCTTGATGCTAGATCACTCGCCGTTTCGAGTTTTCTTGCCTTCACTTTAGTCCCGCCTTGCGCAGGTTGTTAATATAAAGCTCCTTGGTGGCTTGATTCTTGAGGGCGAGTGTCTCTGCAAAGTGCTCGAGTGAGAAGTTGGGATCTAGCCGGAGCACTTCTTCGGTGGCCGCACGTGCCTCCTCCTTCTGGCCCAGCGAAACATAAATTGCGGCCAGATTAAGCCAGGCTTCACAATAGTTGGAATTACGATAGAGCACCTTGTCAAGTTCTGCGATTGCTTCCTCATATCGCCCTGCCATCCGATAGGCGGTTGCTAAGTTTTCAACAAGCCAGTTCGGAGGCATAGGGTTGAGACGTATCGCCTTCTCAAGCATTGAAACGGCTTCTTCAAGCCTGCCCACGCTGAATAGAGTTATCCCAAGTAGCCCGATGTTGTCGGCACTATTGGGGTTGAGGGCAACTGAGCACTCTCCCTCGGCAACAGCCTTGTCCCATTGCCGTTGGACAAGATAGATACTACCCAACAGGGCATGAGCATCGGCTAATGAGTCATCCAGGGTGAGGGCCTTTTGCGCAAGTTCAACGGCCCTCGCCATGGACTCCCCAGAAAGATCCCTGAAGCCAAGAAGTAGCTCCAGCAGATAGCTCCAAGCCAGGTAGGTATACGCCACTGCAAACTTTCGGTCCAAGGCGACGGCTTCCTCAAAGGATTGCCGAGCCAGAGCTATGCCCTCTCTATCCATTCGATAGATATGCTCACGCCCCTGCAAGATCTTTACATAGGCATCGTAATTTTCCGTGCCTTTTCCGAGCACGTAAGCTTGTTCCCCTTCCGTCAGCTGACACTGCAGGTCAGTCAGGATCCTCATTGTGATCTCATCTTGGAGAGTGAATACGTCTTTCAGGTACCGGTCGTAGCGCTCCGCCCTCAGATGATGCCCCGTGATTGCATCAATAAGCTGGGCCGTTATCCGCACCCGGTCTCCGGCCTTGCGAACACTCCCCTCCAGCACGTACCGCACACCTAACTCCCGACCAACCTCCTGCACCTTCACCGACTTTCCCTTGTAGGTGAACGACGAGTTGCGGGCAATCACAAACAGCCTTGGAACCTTGGAGAGAGCAGTGATAATCTCCTCAGTGATTCCGTCGCTGAAATACTCCTGGTCGGGATCACCGCTCATGTTGACAAAGGGTAACACAGCAATGGACGGCTTCTCGGGCAACACAAGCTCTTTCTTCACCTCTGGAATGGTCCCGTCGGTTTTCATTCGTACCCGATACACCCGCACCGGCTTCTTGATGTTTTTGACCGTGTGCTCGCCTACGTACTCGTACCCGAGGGTCAACTTGTTCTCGATCTGCTCATAAGCACTCCCCGAGATGGAAATGCCTCCGGCGTCCGCCAAGCCCTCGACCCGAGCAGCCACGTTGACGCCGTCCCCATAGATCCGTTCTCCCTCCACAATTACATCCCCGAGGTTGACTCCTATCCGAAACTCCATCCTCCGCTGTTCCGGCAATTCGGCATTCCTGGCTCTGAGATCCTCTTGAACCTCCACGGCGCAGCGCACCGCATCCACTACACTGGGAAACTCAGCCAGCACGTTGTCACCCGGTGAGTCTACCACCCGTCCCCGGTGCTTCTGGATGAGCGTTGCCATGAGCTCACGATAAGCGGTCAAGGTTCGCACTGTCGCTTCCTCGTCCTCACCCATGAGCCGGCTGTAGTCTTTGACATCCGAGCTAAGGATCGCGGTAAGTTTTCGTCTATAACGCGCGGTGGTCATGGGGTCACTCCTCTAGGGATTTGAGAGCGAGTGAAGAAATTCTTGCAAGGTGATTGATTGTCTGGAACCGGCGAATTGCAGTGTATACCAGGGGGGAGAAGATGACAAGTTCAGATGGAGGCTTTGGCTTTTTTCCCGTAACAGGGTGTTAAATCCAAGACGGACTGGGGTCCCCGGCACCGATCTCGATCGTGAAATATTTCTGTCAGAAATCGTTAGTTGAGGGCTCTGTCGAAATAAACGGATTCCAGCGATAAACCCTCGGTTTTGATCGCCCACAATAAGCGTGGGCCGCCAGGAAAAGGAATGCTGTGCCGCTTTGTGTGGCAAACCCGTCAGGCGATTGAAGCTGAACCTTGACATTCATCATCCCCTATGATTCGATTTGATGGAATTTCTTCAATCATTAAGTTGGAAGCCGCCAGGGGAGATTTTGGAATGCGATCGGAGGTTGCCATGGCCGTTCGCATCGTGCCAGCGGATGAAGTGATGGGCAATTGAGCATGGTGTGGAAAGCATATCCCAGATCATACGATGGTCTTCGGTTTTGGAGGGAAGGCCCGCCCAGGTGTGGATCTCTCAGAGTACGAGGGCAAGGCTATAGAGATTACTATTGTGACGATAAGCAAGCGTGTGCCAATGATTGTAACCTCGGCTGATTCGGAGGCCAAGCGGAAGGGGAAGGATTCCATGTTCATGGTCTGTTCCGAGGAGTGTTCAAAGGACGCGAAGGCTGCACCAGAGGAAGACATATCCGTCGGGCGCATGTTTGAGGGAATCCAAGGGTTATGAAACTGGAGGGCTTCCAACAAATTGTTGCACATGGAGACGAGACACGCTGCGCGAGTTAAGTCATGAAGAAGGTTGTCTCAGTGGCTGGGCCTTCGCAGGGTCTTGCAGCGTGCCTGATGTCGGGTAGCCCAACGTTCGGTGTGTTACCGAGACCTCTTGCTTTCCGACCGGAAAAAAACGGAAACAGTTGCTCCGTACATCCTCTCACGTGTCTGCTTTTTATTCGCTGCACGCCTTTGAGCGGTTTCCCGCGACTCCCAAAGATCCAGCTGACAAGTCCAATGGTCCTCAAGAATTGAGGAATGTCATAGCGTGCGTTGATCTTCGATCCTGCTGAGAGTGACTGACAAGTATGCGCGCAAATTTCATTTGACACCGAATCAAGGCGGTTTTAGAATAGGGCCGGAATAATTAGAAAAGGAGAGCCCTATAGAGGGATTAAAGACTCCAGAAGGGACGTGAAAGAGACTAAGCTGAAGAATCTGTGAGCCAGAAGGAGGATGCTGGGATGATCATGCCCTTTGCTTACGTGAAACCGGGCACCATACAGGAAGCGATCGAAGCATTGCAAACAGATAACTCCTGGCCATTGGCTGGGGGGACAGCGCTTCTTGTCGATATGCGTGATGGTGTTAAGCGGCCCGATTTGCTTGTGGATATTAAGGGTCTCAGAGAACTCGACTCTTTCACAATCGACTCGAAGAAAGGAATCACGATTGGCGCGAGAACCACCCTCAACTTCCTTGTCGAAAACAAGAAGCTGAGAGCCTCCTGTCCAGTCCTAGCTGAAGCTGCCCTTGTCACTGCAACATTTCAACTACGAAACCAGGCGACCCTTGTGGGCAACATCTGCAAGGCTTCTCCCGCTGCGGATATGGCACCCTCACTCTACATCCTGGGTGCCCAGGTGGTGACAACCGGACCCCGAGGGGAAAGAAGGATTCCAATAGCCGATTTTATGATTGGGCCGCAAAAGAATGCGCTGAAAAAGGGTGAGCTTGTGGTGCAGGTGGAAATCCCTCCACCTCCCAAAGCGAAGATGGCGTTCTTGAAGAAGCAGAGAATCAAAGGGCACGATCTTTCAGTCGTGAATGTCGCTGGTTTAGCGGATACCGAGTCTGGAACACTCAGGCTGTGCGTGGGGGCCTGCGCAGAGACTCCAGTGCTGCTGGAAGGGACGGACCAGCTATACAAGAAGACAAGAGATTTGGGCAAGCTGGGGGAGCAGATAGCCGATCTAGCGCTGAGTTCTATTTCCCCGATCGATGACGTCAGGGCCTCGGCAGACTATAGACGGGATATGGTAAGGGTTTTTGTGAAAAGGATTGTGAGTCGGATCTGCTCCTAGTGGCGGGTAGGTCAGGCATCAACGTGGAGGAACGGAATGGAATCTTACAAGCAAGAGATTGATATCACTCTCAGGGTAAACGGGGTTGAGTACCGAGATCAGGTTCCAGCCCATATGACACTTCTTCAGTTTCTCAAGGAGAAGCTATTTCTCACAGGGACGAAGGAGGGCTGTGGTCGGGGTGAATGTGGTGCGTGTACGGTCATCATGGATGGAAGGACCGTCAATTCCTGTCTCGTTCTCGCCGTGGAGGCCGATCGCTCCAAGATTCGAACCATAGAGGGGGAGGCTAAAAGGGGCAGACTCACGGCACTTCAGAAGGCATTTATTGATTATGGCGGGACGCAGTGCGGATTCTGCACACCTGGGATGATCATGTCTGGGCAAAACCTTCTGGAGAGGAATCAGAAGCCTTCCAGGGATGAGATTGTTGAGGCCATCGCAGGGAATCTCTGTAGGTGTACGGGTTATGAACTGATCATTCAAGCGATAGAGGCAGCTGCTAGCAAGAAGGGGAAGTGAGGAAACGGAAAAATGGGAGAAAAGGAAAAAGAATATCGATACATCGGAAAGGGCATCCCCAGGAAGGATGGCGTGGATAAAGTGACCGGGGCCGCTGTGTACGTCCATGATCTGGTCGTTCAGGGGATGCTGTATGCGAAGACGGTCAAATCGCCATACCCCTATGCGAGAATCGAGTATATCGATATAAAAGAGGCGGAGAAGATGCCCGGCGTCAGGGCTGTTGTGACGGGTAAAGAACTCGACTACAAGGTGGGGTTGTACGTGCTCGATAAGGACATTCTTGCCAAAGAATACGCTCGGTATCAGGGCGAGCCCGTGGCTGCTGTTGCCGCCGAGACCGAGCTGATCGCTGAACAGGCCTGTCAGAAGATTAAGGTCGATTGGGAAGTGCTGGAACCGGTACGCGATCCAAGAGAGGCGATTACGCCAGGTTCTCCATTGGTCCACCCCGACCTGGGAGATTATGGCTATATGAAGGGGGTCTTCTTTCCCAAAGCTAAGACGAACATCCCTCATCATCAGAAGGTCAGAAAGGGTGATGTTGAGGAGGGGTTCAAAAAGGCTGATTTTGTCATTGAGAATAGGTTCTACAATCCACCTGCTCAGCACGTTGCGCTCGAAACTCATGTGAGTATCGTTCAAGCTCTTCCGGACAACAAAGTCCAGATCTGGACCTCTGCCCAGTCACCCTACACGGTCCGAAACCTCTTCTCTGTTTGCTTCGGAATCCCTCATGAGAATATCCGGGTCAGGGTCCCCTATGTGGGAGGCGGCTTTGGTGGAAAGGCGGGTATCCACCTGGAGCCCTTGTGCTATGTCCTCTCGAAAAAAGCGGGCGGACGGTCTGTGAAACTCAAAATGACCCGGGAAGAGGAGTTCAATACGATTCCCTCCAGGCAAGGCCTCTATGCCGAGGTCAAAACGGGTGTGAAAAAGGATGGGAAGGTTACCGCCTTGGAGGTGAGCTATTACTGGGATGCCGGTGCATATGCTGACTATGGCGTCAACATTGGAAGAGCCGCTGCCTATTCAGGAGCGGGTCCGTATGAGATTGATAATTGTAAGATAGACTCTTACGTCGTGTATACCAATAAGATATTTGGGACGGCCTATCGGGGGTTTGGGCATGTGGAGGCCCTCTGGGGTATCGAGCGGAACATGGATATAGTGGCCCGAAAGCTGGGGATGGACCCGGTTAAATTCAGGATGAAAAACGTCCTCATGCCGGGGGCCACGACCATAACCGGAGAAAAGATCACCGACCATACGGGCAGGCCAGACAAGTGTCTGGAAGCCGTGGCAAAGGAGATCAAATGGAGAGGGTATAAATCGGAGAAAGAGAGACAGAAAGAGAAGCAGAGTGGAAAGGTCCGGGGAAAGGGGATCGCTCTCCTCCACAAGGCACCGGCCATGCCGACTTTTACGTCGACTGGGGTCATTCTCAAGTTCAACGAGAACGGATCTGTCGATCTCATGACTTCTCTGGTCGACTACGGTCAGGGAACCTATACGGCATTGGCCCAGATTGCGGCCGAAGAACTGAAGATGCCGGTTGAGAGAATCAATATCCCTTGGGACAGTGATACAGCCTTTACCCCCTATGATTGGCAGACTGTTGCCAGTAAGGGCGTTTTCATGACGGGAAATGCGACGATCATGGCTGCCCATGATTGTCTTAGGCAGATAAGAGAGATCGCATCTCAAGTGCTACGGTGCCCCTCAGGTGAGCTCGTTTGCGAGAATGAGCGGGTGTATGTCCGCCACAAACCGGAGGCCTACCTGGAATACAGGCAGGTGGTCAATGGCTATGTCTATCCTGACGGAAACTCCATCGGTGGGCCGATTCTAGGCAAGGGTAGGTACATTGCCCAGGGATTGACCCATCTCGATGCAGAAACCGGTCAGGGGCTTCCTGCCCTGGACTGGACGTATGGTGCCCATGGCGTTGAGATCGAGGTAGATATCGAGACCGGGGACACCGAGATTTTGAAGATCGCTTCGTCCTTCGATGTCGGCAAGGTCATGAACGAGAAACTGATTCAGGGGCAGATCATCGGCGGTGTCATTCAAGGATTGGGAAGTGCCATGATCGAGGAGTTCCAATTCTCCAAGGAAGGGACGGTACTAAACCCCTCGTTTGTGGACTACAAGATCCTCACATCCAAGGACATTCCTCACAAAATGACCCAACATATTGTTGAGACGCCACAGACTGACGGTCCATACGGGGCAAGAGGTGTTGCCGAACATCCGATGATCTCGGTTCCTCCTGCCGTCGGGAATGCGCTTTACGATGCCCTTGGGATCGATTACTTTCAGCTTCCCCTCAACCCTGAGAGGATNNAGCGAGAAAAAGGAATTCCATGATTGAGTGAGGGCTCCCCAAAACCGGGAAAGGAAACTCTCGGCGCGAATCAAGATTTTCTCCCTAGCAGTTCTTAGAGAATGGAGACCTTTCAATCTCTCACAGAATACCAAAGGCTCAGAAAAATGCTGCTCTGAATTGGTGGGAAGACAATTCAGAGTAGCGCCCCAGGCCTGATTTTTTTGGTCAGAGAATTAGACCAGAAACGCAATCCATTCACTTCTTGACTCTCCGAAGTCTGAGGGCTCGAGCGATCCCATCAGGGCAGAAAAGCGGGGGAGGGAATCTGTTATCTCGATGATGTTCCGAGGAGATGGCGTGAAGAAGATCGTACTCGAAAAAGATTCTTACTACGATTCCGTATTTCTCATGCTGACCAGCAAGGCGGTGAAGGAGATCCCTGGTGTGAAGAACGCTGTCGTCGCCATGGCTACGGAAATGAATCGAGAGCTACTGAAGGAGATCGGACTCTTCACCCCTGAAATGGGGGGTGCCACACCGAACGATCTGATCATCGCGGTCGAGGGTGAGAATGAAGAGGTTGTAACCAAGGCTTGCGAGACCGCAAAGGACCTCTTGCGGAAGAAAAGGATCACGACCGAGGAGACATGGGAATATCGGCCCGTAAGTCTGGAAAGCGCCCTGAAGACCGTACCCGATTGTAACCTCCTCATAATTTCGGTTCCCGGGATGTATGCGGCAAGGGAGGCGAAAAAGGCCTTGGAGAAGGGGCTTCACGTGATGCTTTTCTCCGACAATGTCGCTCTGGACGATGAAATTGAGTTGAAGAAACTCGCCATTGAGAAGGGCCTCCTCATGATGGGGCCAGACTGTGGGACTGCCATCATTAACGGGAAACCTCTCTGCTTCGCGAACGTGGTCAAGCGGGGAGATGTCGGAATTGTCGCGGCTTCAGGAACCGGTCTTCAGGAGGTTTCCTGTTGCATCGATAAGCTCGGGTCCGGAATATCGCAGGCTATCGGGACCGGGGGAAGAGACCTGAAGGACAGCAGGGTCGGCGGGATGACGATGCTCATGGGGATAGAGGCCCTTCGGAATGACCCCGATACCAAGGTCATCCTGGTGATCTCCAAGCCTCCGGCAGAGGATGTGGCCGAGAGGGTGGTCTCGAAACTGAAAAAAACCGGAAAGCCATCGGTGATTCACTTCATCGGACTGGAAGCACGTAAGCACATCGAAAATCTCTGGTCCGCCGTCAACCTAGAGGAGGCAGCCGGTATGGCGGTGGCCCTGTCCAGGGAAGAGAAATACAGCCCACGGACCTTCACCATCTCCAAGGAGTCGGTACAAAAAGTCGTCGAAAAAGAAACGAAAAGGATGGCACAAACCCAAAAGTGGTTGCGCGGCCTCTACACAGGTGGGACTTTGGCTGATGAGGCCATGATCCTATTCGAGCGGGCAGGTTTTGAAATATACTCCAACATCCAGACAAAGGCAGAACTGGTCTTAAGAGATCCCCATGTCTCCCAGGGACACACGGTCTTGGATCTGGGTGATGATGTATTCACGGTGGGAAGGCCCCATCCCATGATCGATCCTTCTATTCGGGATGAGAGGATCCTCAAAGAGATGGAGGATCCCGAGGTTGCTCTACTCTTACTCGATTTCGTTTTGGGCTACGGATCTCATGAGAATCCCGCTGAGGCTATTCTCAAGAGCCTCAGTCAGGCAAAAAAGAAGGCTGAAGAGAGGGGAGGGTATCTCTCAATCGTTGCCTCCATAACGGGAACCGAGGGTGATTCCCAGAACATGGAGGACCAGAAAAAGAAGCTCGAATCCATTGGTTGCGTGGTCATGCCATCAAACTACCAGGCGTCGATGTTGGTGTTGAAAATAATGCAGGAGAGAAACAGGTCTTGAGGGGCTGTTGCCCAAATGCCTTCGGAAAAATCTGGTAACGGCCTCGTTAGGATATTCTGCCAGAAAGTGGGAAAGGAAGCTCTGAACGCGAATCAAGATTTTTTCGGTACCAACTCTTAGCGAGGCGTAACGGCCGCAAATCCAACTGTATCAGCCCAAAGGCGAGTTTTGGATTTGCAGTGGAGTCGAGCTTTAGAGTTGTCGGAAAAAGATTTTCGAGCAGTGAAGAGCGCTCCTTTTCCGCTTTCATCAGACCAAAGTCGAGAAAGATGACTGGCGCAACAGTCCGTTAACAGTTGAACCGCTGACAGTCGACGAATGATTTTTGAGAGGTGTATGGGCGATGGATGTAAAAAAGATTAACGACCTATTCAAACAGGATCTCGTGATCATCAATATGGGACTTGAGTCCTTTGCTGAGAACCTGCGGAGGGAAGAGGTGCGGGTTTTACAGATGGACTGGAGACCTCCTGCAGGAGGAGACCAGAAACTCGTCTCCCTTCTGGCAAAGCTGGGTCGGTGAAAGGAGTTAGGCGATGAAAGCGAAAATGGAAGAGGCAAACCAGGAAGCCGCCTCTCGAATTCTGAAGGGGAAACCCACGCTGATCGATATCTCAACGGCCGGAGAAGCAATACCGGAAATGAAGAAAAACATGATTCTTCATGCGGGTCCGCCAGTCACCTGGGACCGAATGTGTGGTCCCATGCGAGGTGCAATCATGGGTGGGCTCATGCTGGAAGGCATGGCTGATAACAAGGAAGAGGCAGAGGAGCTTGCTGCCTCAGGGGACATTGTCTTCGAGCCATGTCACCACCACTCGAGTGTCGGTCCCATGGCTGGCGTGGTCACTTGGAGTATGCCGGTTTGGGTGATTGAGAACAGGACCTTTGGAACCCGGGCGCACTGCACCCTTAACGAGGGACTGGGAAAGGTTTTGAGGTACGGTGCCTTCTCAAAAGACGTCATTGACCGATTGAAATGGATGGCAGAAGAGCTGACCCCGATTTTGAGGAAAGCTCTGCTTGGACATGGCGAAATCGACATGAAAACCCTCATCTCCCAAGCACTCCAGATGGGCGATGAGGGGCACAACCGAAATCGAGCCGGGACCTCTCTCCTTATCCGGGAACTTGCGCCCCACATCGTTCTCCTCGACGAAGACCGAGAGAAGATCTCCAAGGTCCTCGCCTTTCTCCATGCAAATGATCACTTCTTTTTGAATCTGACCATGCCGTCGTGCAAATGTACAGTTGATGCGGCGGCCGACATCGAGGGGAGCTCGGTCATTGTGACGATGGCGAGAAATGGGACGGATTTCGGCATCCGAGTTTCCGGGCTGGGGGATCGGTGGTTTACGGGCCCAGCGGGCACGGTGGATGGGCTCTATCTGCCCGGCTTTTCCGCCGAGGATGCGGCCCGAGACATTGGAGATTCTGTAATTACCGAGACCGCAGGCATTGGCGGATTCGCCATGGCTGCTGCTCCGGCGATCGTGAAGTTCGTTGGGGGGAGTGCCCGGGATGCTCTAAATTTTACCCGACAGATGTATGAGATTACAGTTACCGAGAACGATTCCTATCAAATTCCCGGTCTCGATTTTCGAGGGACTCCCACGGCCATCGACCTGGTCAAGGTCGTGGAGACCGGGATCCTTCCCGCCATCAATACGGGAATCGCCCACAAGGAACCGGGTGTCGGAATGGTGGGAGCCGGACTGGTCAAACCCCCAGAGAAATGCTTCCATGATGCCCTGGAAGCCTTTGTGGAGAAGTATGGAGACTAGTGTGTTCATACGATAGCAGGCTCATTGTTTTGAGACTGACCTATGTGAGACAAAGACCACTGATGAAGGAGGTACAGAATGAAATTCATCGATCTAACCGTCCCTCTAGGAATCGCGACACCACCGTGGCCGACTTACGAACCGTTACAGGTGAAGTATTTCAAAAGGTTGGCACCCAACGGCGCTAATGGGATGCTTCTGACCCACTCCAACCACGTGGGGACCCACCTGGATGGGGAGATTCATTTTTATACGCCGGGCAAAGACATTGCCTCCCTCGATATGGACTACTTGGTCCACGAGGGCGTCGTTGTCGACCTTTCGGACTGCACCACCGACTACGATCTCTATACGTCTGAGCAGGTGGAAGAGCGCGTTGAAGTCAAGGAGAGCGACATCCTCATTATCCATACCGGCTTCCATCATTATGGTTGGGATCAACCGACAGCTGATGAGATCCGCTACATGGTCAAGCACCCAGGACCTGACCGGGAGTTTGCCGAGTGGGCCAAAAAGAAGAAGCTGAGGTGGATTGGCGTCGACTGTGGAAGTGCAGATCACCCCATGAATACGATCATTCGGAACTGGATGCCCCGTCAGGCCAAGGAGGCTGAGGCCTTCTTCCAGAAGAAATTCGGAAAGAGCCTGGAAGCGTTCTTTTCAGATGATAAGTACCAGCTTATGCATATTGAGATGTTTAACCGCGGCATCATCCATGCGGAGTGTTTGGGTGGGGATATCGATCTCCTCTTGAACCAGCGTGTCACCATCGGCTGTTTTCCGTGGCGGTTCGTTGATGGCGAATCGAGTATCTGCAGGATCGTAGCAATGGTCGAGGACGACCGATATGAGGCATTGATGATCAAAAAGAAGAAAGCCAAGCTGACGCGGTTTGGGGACGTAGCCGGCAGTTTCAATGATTGGCTTCACGAAGAGGCCAGAAAGCGTTGACTCGGTCTAACTGGAGAATACTCCTCATCGGAGCTAACACACAACAATTGATGATTTGACGAGAAAAATAGGAGGTGCTGTAACCGCTGAAGCTTAGCAATACCAAAGCTAAGGAGGATTCGATGGATTTCGATCTTTTGATCAAGAAGGCCAGAACCAGATCCTCAGAAAAGGACTTCCTAGACATCGGAATCAAAGACGGTAAGGTCTCCAAAATTGGGAAGAACCTGAGCAAAAAGGCGAGTCAGATCATCGATGGCAAGGGGAAACTCGTCACAGAGTCTTTTGTCAACGGCCATTTACACCTCTGTAAAGTCTACACCCTTGCAATGGTTGGGACGGAGGCGCTCACCTCTTACCAGGGTGCATCCATGGGAAAGGCGATGACCGCGATTGAGCTGGCTTCCAAGGTAAAGGAACAGTATGACGAGAGTTGGATCATCGAGAATGTGAGAAAGGCAGCAAGGCTTGCCGTCAAATACGGGAATACCCATATCCGGGCTTTTGCCGATACCGATACCAAGGCGAAACTCGAGGGTGTGAAAGCCCTGATCAAAGCGAGAGAGGAATTTAAGGAGTCCGTAGAAATCCAGGTTGTTGCATTCCCCCAGGATGGCGTCGTGAGGGACCCTGGGGCAGAAGACTACATCAGACAGGCCATGGATTTCGGTGCTGACGTCGTGGGAGGGATCCCCTGGATTGAGTACACGGATGAGGATTCCCAGAGACATATCGATCTCATGTTCGAGTTGGCCAAGAAATACGATAAAGATGTGTCCATGCTCATTGACGACGCCGGAGACCCAGGCCTCCGCACACTGGAAATGCTTGCCACAAAGACAATCAAAGAGGGCTGGGAAGGAAGGGTGATGGTTCATCATGCTCGGGCCATGGCGCTTTACCCTGAGCCCTATTTTCGAAAGATCGTGGCACTGCTGAAGCGAGGAGAAATCGGAGTGGTGAGCGATCCCCAAACGGGCCCGCTCTATGCTCGGGTAAAAGATCTCTATGATGAAGGCGTTGCCATCGCACTCGGGCAGGACGATATTGCCGACGCCTATTATCCCTATGGAAGAAACAACATGCTGGAGGTTGCTTTTCTCGCATCTCATTTGATGTGGATGACGACTTTCGAGGAGATGGAGATCCTCTATGACCTCATCACCACGAATGCAGCCAAGGCGATGGCGATCAAAAATTTTGAGATGAAAGAGGGGAACAAGGCCAACCTCGTGGTGCTCGATGCTGAGAGTGTTTGGGAGGCCTTGAACGAGCATGGAGCCCCGCTCCACGTTATTAAGGACGGAAAGGAGGTGACAATCGAATAGGGCGTTCAATGCAATCTGTCTTAACTCGAGCCTGATTCACTGCTAAAATACAGTCTATTTAATAAGAAAGGAGGTTTCGTTATGAAAAAAAAGATGACCTGCCCCCAGAAGCGGCACCCGTGTTTAAGTTAGTTTCTGGACAATGTGCCTGTCCGGCCTTTTGGTTATGAGCCAGGGGTGTTTTGCCATCTCAGAAGGAGTCAACACCGCTTCAGGGGCCGGCGGGTGGTATCCCAGCGAGCTATGAGGTCTGAAAGTGTTGTACTGCTGCCGCCACCTTTCGATGATCACCTGGGTCTCTTTCAGAGTGTAGAATATCTCTCCGTTAAGCAACTCATCTCTCAGTTTTGCATTGAAGGATTCGTTGTATCCGTTTTCCCAGGGGCTAGCTCACCGAGATGGAAACCTTCCCACGATCCAGGAGTCTTTTCTCGAAGCTGGAGCAGTCCAGTGTGGTTTCTGTACCGCGGGATTTATTATGAGGCTCTATGCCCTTTTCAAAAGAAAGAGCCAAGCACCTGAGGAGGTGATACAGGCGGAGCTCTCAAAGCACCTCTGTCGGTGCACCGGGCATCAAGCCATCTGGGAGGCTTCACTCCTCGCTCAAAAAAGGCTGAATACCTAAAGGAATTATCCCTTTTTTGAACAATGCGAACAGCTGCACGGCTCCCGGACGCTACAAATTTTCCCCCTCTCTAGCGTCATAAAGCGAGTCCTTGTCACGCGTTGATTTAACAAGGGGGACCCAAAACAGGCAAAATGTGACGCAGGCGTCGGTGTGCGAAAGGTTGCCCCCGATCGTTGAGAGGTGCTAAATTTAGGCTCTCCAGGAGTTGTGGTTCATTTCGATTTTCTAGAGTATTTCGGACAGTGGTCTCTTCTAAATCCATGTGGAAGGGAAACGCTCGGCTTTTTTTCTGGTCCCTCTTGGCATGCTTCCTTTGGGCGACGAACTACATTGTCACAAGATGGGGGTTGGCCGAGGTTCCCCCGTTAACGCTGACAGGAGTGCGTTACCTCTTAGCGTCTCTGATTCTCATCCCTTTCATGGGATTGCGAGGGGATCGGCAAAAGAATTACGGGCCGGGTAGAATTTGGCCGATCTTGGTATACGGGTTGTTTGCGACAGCAGGGGCATTTGGATTTCTGACAGTGTCCATGACCGTGATCGGTTCTGGGAGGGCCTCTATCATCACCAATACCCATCCTTTTTATACGCTAATTGTGGCGAGGCTCTTTCTTCAGGAGGAAATCACTGGACGGAAGATTCTCAGCCTGTGCTTGGGATTCATGGGCATATTTCTGGTTCTGTCCCCGGAGCTTGGGGGCCGCCACAGTCATCCTCTGGGGAACCTCTTCGCCCTGTTCGCAGCCCTCTGTTTTTCCGCAGCCAATAGTTTTGGTCAAAAAATCAGCCCTGGCTACGACACAAGGGTTCTCACGGCCGGTCAGATGCTTGCCGGTGCACTCTTGCTTCTTGGAATTTCGACGGTTCTTGAGGTTCGAGAAATACTCCAAATCTCCTTGTATGGATGGATGGCTATTTCATATCTTGCGGTTTTCTCATCTCTATTGCCATTCCTGATATGGATCCACCTCCTCAAGTTCTACGAGGCTTCAACACTTTCCCTTTTCGTATTCTCCATACCTCTCCTGGCAAGTCTTCTCAGCTTTTTGATATTCAGGGAAAGGTTTTCTCTCTCGACTCTCTGTGGGCTGGCCCTTATCACGTGTGGTCTACTACTCATCCGCGAGAAGAACGGGCGATGAATACAGGCCTGTGGTCATTTCTTCGCTGATCAGAGATTCTTTATTTGGATGTCCGTTGTCAAACGAACCACGGACAACGACCGACGGGCACAACTTGGTCGCTAGGGACTGATAGCGGAAAAACCTTGATTCGCGCTCAGAGCTTCTTCTCCCACTTTCTCGCGAAGTATTCATGAAACGCCGTCACCCAATTGTTCCAACGGGATTTCGTCAACAGTCCAAAGAAAGCTGAGCCCCGAAACCTCAAAGGGTCAAATTGACATGGCCAACGATCTGTGAGTAAATCGAAACCAACTGTCGGAACCGCCGGGAATACCTGAAGGAGAGGATGCAAGGATGCTTGAGAAGATCAGGCCGACGATCGCCATATTGTCGAAGGAGATGATTGAAAAGGTCATCGATGAAGCCCTGGAGATTCTGGAGACGGTGGGAGTCCATGTGGCCAACGAAGAGGCGAAGCGCCTCCTACGAGAACGGAGATGCCGGGTTGCAGAGCGTGTCCTTATTCCGAGAGACCTGGTCGAGGAATGCCTCAAAACCACACCGCCCTCGATCCGGGTTTACGATCGTGAAGGTGAGGCGGCTCTTGTACTCGAAAAAGATAACGTCTATTTTGATCCCGGATCTTCGGTCCTTCAGTTTCTCGATTACGAAAAAATGGAGGTCAGAAAACCCCTCACCCAGGATTTTGCCGACTTTGCCCGGGTGACTGCCCGTATGGAGAACATCAGGGCCCAGAGCACAGCCATGGTGTGTTCGGATGTTCCCAAGGAGATCTTCGACAGTTACCGGCTCTATATTGCACTCTGCCACTGTCATAAGCCGGTCGTGACAGGGATTTTCAGAAAAGCGAGTCTCCCCTTCATGTTGGAACTCCTCAAGATGGTCAGAGGGGGGAGCAAGGCCCTCAGCGAGAAACCGTTGGCACTATTTGATGCATGTCCCTCTCCACCCCTCAAGTGGGACGATCTCACGGCTCAGAGCGTGATCGACTGTGCAAGAGAGGGCGTCCCTTCTGAATTCATTTCCATGCCGCTTGCCGGGGCGACGGCACCAGTCACACTTCTCGGAGCGATCGTTCAGCACACGGCTGAATGCCTCTCCGGTATTGTCATCGGGCAGACAGCGAATCCCGGTGCTCCCTTGATCTGGGGAGGTTCCCCAGCGGTGTTTGATATGAGGGCGGGGACAACGCCGATGGGGGCCATCGAAACGATGATGATCGATGCCGCCTATGCTCAAATTGGTAAACATCTCGCTTTGCCCACCCACGCCTACATGGGACCGAGCGACTCGAAGCTTGTCGACTTTCAAGGGGGGTTCGAATCGGGCATGGGAACGATTCTGGCCGCACTGGCCGGAATCAACGTGGTATCTGGAGCAGGAATGCTCAATTTTGAAAACTGCCAGAGCATAGAGAAACTCATCTTGGATAATGAGATCTGTGGGATGGCCTACAGAATGATTGAGGGAATTTCTCAACGAGACGAGCCGATCGCCCTGAACCTTTTCCGTGCCGTTTCCACCCCTCGTGATGATTTCCTTACCCTTGATCACACGCTTAAATGGTTCGGAGAGGAGCAGTACATTCCAGGACTTGTCGTCGATCGGCACTCGGGAGATCTGGGTGGACTGGCTGAGAAACCGTCGGCGGCAGACCGTGCCCATGAGAGGGCCAAAAAAATCCTGGCTGAGGATGATCCGAAGCCCATACGAGAAGAACTGGGAAAAGAGCTTAGGGAGCTGATGAAGAGAGAAGGAGAGCGATATGGGATGGCTCAGCTCCCGGTAGCTTCTCCACGATAACCGCCGATTCTGGAAGGCGCAAATGGATTTGGGCTGCACGCGTTAAGGGAGGTTCGACAAGGTTCGGAAAATCCTGCTTTTTTTCCTTGACAAGGTTTGTTCTCTTATTTAAGAATAGTGAGGCGTTGATTTTAGGGGCTAACGGCTACCTAAAAAATCCCTATCAAGAAGGAGGAATGAGATGAACAGAAGAGGTTTCTTTATTCTATTGTTCTTGGCCGCACTATCTCTGTCTTTAACCCTTTCCTCGGTTTCAGCTGGCGTTTTGGAAGATATCAAGGCCAATGGGGAACTCGTGGTCTCATCGGATGCCAATTATGCTCCGCAGAGTTTCCTCGACGAAGAGGGAAGGCTGGTCGGCTTCGATATCGATGTGGCCACCGAGGTGGCAAGGAGGCTTGGTGTTGTCGCGAGGTTTGTTACCCCTGACTGGGATCTGATCGTCGCTGGGAAATGGGGAGGACGTTGGGATCTGAGCATCGGAAGTATGACCATAACGGCAGAAAGAGCCGAAGTGGTGGATTTTTCCATCCCCTATTACTACACACCCGCCCAATTCGCCGTTCACAAGGACAATAAGACAATCAAAGCCCTGGATGACTTCTCCGGAAAGACCGTCGGCTTAGGGGCCGGCACCACCTACGAATCGTATCTGGATCCCAATCAGACCCTGACCATCGGTGGTGGGGAGAAAATCGTCTACCAGGTGAAAGGGGTAAAATCGAGACCTTACTCCACTGATATGGAGGCCGTTCAGGATCTGGCCCTTGGAGATGGGGTGAGGCTGGATGGGGTGTTGACTTCGGGTTATGTGGTCGATGAGGCGATCAAAAAGGGAGTGCCCGTCAAACCCGTGGGAAATCCGGTTTTCTACGAACCTCTGGCCGCTGCTTCCGATAGGGCCAGGCCCGGAAGCGCCGAATTGGTTAAGAAGATCAGTGAGATTTTCGAATCGATGCACAAGGATGGCACCCTCACCAAGTTCTCTATGAAGTGGTATGGCATGGATATCACCAAAAAGGCCAGATAAGCCTGGTCTTCATTAACCAGACTATGAGGGGAGGCGACGCCAATCGGTAATGATCAAAATCCGGGTGAGGGCGTAGAGGTCGCCAGAGCGATTGAAGGCCTCGAGGTCGCCGATGTAAAACTCAAACACATTGAGGAGGCCAGACGGGCTCAGACTATCTTTGTCCTCTGGGTCGCACTGGTGTGGGTGGGCATTTTTGCGGTGCTCCTCTATGTCTTCAATCGCTTTAACCTCAATTTCCCGTTCATGCTGAAATACCTGCCCTTTATCATGAAGGGGGTAGGGTACACGATCCTGGTATCTCTGCTGTCTATCATCGCTGCAAGCATACTCGCCCTTTTCGGCGCCATAGCGCGATTGTCCAAGAATCCCGTCTTTTACGGTGTCGCTACCTTCTACGTGTCTCTCATCCGGGGGACACCGTTGATTGTTCAGATTTTCGTTATTTATCTCGGTCTGCCCCAGATGGGCATTGTCCTCGGCGCGATTCCCGCAGGGATTATCGCCTTGGGGGTCTGCTACGGCGCCTATATGACCGAGATATTCAGAGGCGGAATCCAGTCGATTGGTCGGGGCCAGATTGAGGCGGCTTATTCCCTTGGGATGACCTATAGTCAGATGATGAGACGCGTGGTTCTTCCCCAGGCCTTTCGCATCATCATCCCTGCCACGGGCAATGAGTTTATCGCCATGCTCAAAGATTCATCCCTGGTGGCTTTTCTCGGCGTCTGGGAGCTATTTTTCAGAGCCCAGAGGGTCGGAAGACAGAATTTCCGTAATATGGAAACCCTGATCATTGCCGCCCTTTTCTACTGGATCGTGACGATCATTTTCCAGTACTTTCAGGGCAGGTTGGAGGCGCATCTGGCCAGAGGAACGAGGAGAATAACAGGAATTGCCCACTAGCAGTGACATGTTTGAAAAAAGTCACTCTTCGCTGCTCAGAAGCTTTTGTTCAGGGTGTCAGTTGTCGGTTTTCAGTAGTCAGTTGTAACGATCCATTCAGGTCATTCGATTGAGAATGAAATTCCCAGGGCCCGTTACTTGAATACCCGTGGATCCGTAAATCCCAACCTTTGTGCAACGAACGACGGACCACGAGCTAGGAATTTTGGTTCTGAACTCTTTCTGCCGGGTTGGATAGCTTTCTCTTAGACTCGGTGGCCAGAAGTGGGGGTTTCTTTTGGCTGAACCTATCATCGTTATCAGGGACCTTGTCAAATACTTCCACCATCTGCATGTTTTGAAGGGTGTCACGACAACCGTGGCATCTGGAGAGGTCGTGGTTATCATCGGGAGGAGTGGTTCAGGGAAAAGCACCCTCCTTAGGTGTTTGAACATGCTGGAAGAAGCTCAATCGGGATATGT
>WVXP01000121.1:0-2575 GCA_011773445.1 Pseudomonadota bacterium
CGATATGATATTCCTCCGTAAGTCGGTCTGGCCACTCAGAGAGGTGATTAACGGTCTCGAGAGAGGAGAATCGCATCTGATCAAGAAGCCCACAGGGATATATCTCAGAGACGTTTACGATCACACCGTTCAAGTCATCGAAACGATAGAAACCTTTCGAGACATGGTTTCGGGAATGCTCGATATCTATCTATCAAGCGTCAGCAACAGGATGAACGAAGTGATGAAAGTGCTAACGATCATTGCGACCATTTTCATCCCCCTCACCTTCCTCGCCGGAATCTACGGAATGAATTTCAAATTCATGCCTGAGTTGGAATGGCCTCTGGGCTACCCTCTTGCCCTGGGTGTTATGCTTCTCGTTGTGGCGGTCATGGTATTCTATTTCAGACACAAGAGGTGGTTATGAGACACCTCACCGATGCCGGGTTTTATGGCATAAACGAAGCCATGGAGGTGATTTTTCAGGAAAGATATTTCGCGGGAGATCGAGAAGTGGGTAGAATCACCTAGACCGTAGCACTCTCCTGGCCTGAATCTTTAATGAACACACAGGAGGACTTGCTCAGATCGGTGACCTCTCGGATCTGGGTAAAAAGGACGTTACCCGCTGCGAGTCCGAAAATGTTGATATCAGCACGCGGAGCCTTCTTCAGGCACTCTTTAAAAGGGCCAATCAGCACATGGAAGTCAGTCATCGAGGGCAAGCGGGCCCGATCACTGATCCGGTCCAGAAAACTCTGCAACCGCCTCTTCTCCTTTTTATCTGACGTCGTCGTTATCAGATTGATCGTTCCTCCCCAATTCAGCTGAAGCTGCAGGGCAACCAACACCGCCAAATGCCAGTTCGGGCTTTTGTCGCGGAACCAGAGATTCAGATCCTTTTGCATCCCAAAAGCCATCCGGGGATGTTGACAGAGAACCATGATGCCCAAATCATACCGTGATGCTTGATTGATGAGCTGATTGATCATGTCGTCTTTCTCCGTGTCCCGTCCGACGGTCAAAAACAGGATATTGGGCCGCACGGTTCTGCTTCTCAGAACTTGGATGACCAATGTGGCTCCATGCACGAAGTCCGAATCTTCAATGACTGTCGAACGAACCAGTCCCCCCTTGTCCTGGAGTGGCATGAGAAGCTCATTCAAAGCATTTTGGGTCTCTTCTCGTTTTTCTTTTTTCACCGTAAAGGCAAAAATACTGCCTGAAGGATCGATGATGTTCTGTATCAGCAAGAGCGGGCCGGTCCAGGTCGCAGGCTCCTCAATCGGAAGTAACAGATCGGGTTTCCATGTAATCTGATGACGAGGGAACTTCTCCGCTAGCTTCGCCGTGCGCTCGACCAGATACAAGACGAGCCCCCCCGGATGTCTCCCCATTTCGCCTCTAATTCTCTTCGTGCTAACCATATGTACAAAATTACGATGACCGTCACGGCAACGCCACTAAAAATGGGATCGATGAGGAACATAATCGCGATGCATTGCAGAGCGCCCAGGAGCGGTACGAATTGGGGGACCTTAAAAGTCGGACGAAAGCTGATGATCTTCATCGCCTGTTCGAGGAAGACCACCAGATTCAGGATGCCGTAAGTGATGAGAAAGAACATGGTGATCAGTGAGGCCAGAAAGTTGAGATTGCCCGTGATCAGTGCGAGTTCGATGAAGATACCCGTGAAGATAATGGCATTCCTGGGCTCGTTTGTTTTGGTTTTTGCCGCAAAGATTCTCGAAAAGGGAACCGTTTTATGTTCGGCCAATGCCTGTAAGATGCGAGGAGCACCGAGCATGCTTCCCAGCGCGGAAGAAAGGGTTGCCCCCATGATTCCGGCAATGACCGCCTGAGACCAGAGGGCTTTATCGACCATGATCAATTGATTGGTGCGGAGTTCTGCTGGAGTCGAAATTCTACCCGCAAAATAGGCAATCCCGACGTATATGACCATCGTGACAATGATTGCACTGATCGTCCCAAACGGAATGGCACGGCGCGGATCCTTCAGGTCTCCTGACAGGTTGGCGCCGGCCATAATACCGGTCACTGCCGGGAAAAACACGGCGAAGACTCGCCAGAAACTCGCATCTTCGAAGTTTCCAACCAAGATCAGTTGAGGAACTGGCCTGGCAGGAGAGAGAAAAAACGACAACAGGGAGACACCGATCACGGCCATAATCAAATACTGGACTCGAATCGCTAAATGTGCACTGATATACGATATGACCAAGAGAGTAATCCAGGCAACGCTTGACACCAGTATGGGCTCATGTCCCGGGAAAACCCGGAGCCACGCCTCAGTAAAACCGATAATATACAAGGCAGCTGAGAGGGTCTGAGCGATGTAGAGTGAAATTCCGATACTTCCACCGGCTTCAAGACCCAATGACTTGGAGATAATCGAATACGCTCCGCCCGCGCCAATTTTGATGTTTGTCGTGATTGAAGACATCGAGAGGCCGGTACAGATAGTGACACTCTTTGCCAGGAGAATAATAACGAGCGCACCGATGAACCCAGCGTTTCCAACGACCCAGCCCAATCGGAGATACATGATGACGCCGAGTATCGTTAATACGTC
>WVXP01000121.1:2581-4740 GCA_011773445.1 Pseudomonadota bacterium
CACTGTCCTTGCCCTGTCAGAGATGTTCTTGGGAGAAGAATCTCTGCTCCATGAGTCATGCCCAACTGAGTTTGTGAATACAGGAGCCCTCACAGAGTGGATTCTCCGTACAATGAGAAAAAAGATCAGCCACCATTCCAATACATCCCAAAGCGAAGTCAACCGAACAGGCCTCGAAACCCAAAACCTACCGAGAGGCCACCACCCGCGTGAGCAGCGGCATCAATTCATTATGATAGATGTTATCCCAAGCATAGTGACGAATCACCTTTCGAAACATCTTCTGGGTTTTCATCTCCCCGACGAAGGCCAGGATTTTTTTGGCTATTTTCTGAGGTGGATCATCGGGACCGAAAACGCAAACCTCCTCGCCACCAATTTCCACAAAAGGCGGAATGTTTGAACAAACGATAGGCAGTTTGATCATGCCGGACTCCAAAAGCGGTATACCAAAGCCTTCCTGCAGGCTTGGCAAAAACAGAATGTCTGCTATCAGGTAAAAATCCCGGATGGTAATTTGGTCAACCGAGAGTTTTTCACCGCTTTCAAAGGAATATTCAGCCATGATAAGAACATCTTTTTCTAGGCCAAGTTCCCGACTCAAATCAGTCAACTTGTTGTAATAGTGCATGGTTTTGGGTTGGTGGGGGTCGTGGGCCCCCGTGATCAGGAGGCGCGCCCTGATCCCCAGGTCGTGGAGGGCCTTGGTCACACGGATGGACAGCTCCATATTCTTCCGCGGGTGGAGACGCGAGGGTTGAACCATGAGAAACTCTGCCTCAAAGAGGCGTTGTTCCTGAATCAGCCGAACGGTGGCGGGATCCAGCCGAAAGAATTGCACGGGGTCAATCCCATTGGGAATGACGGATATCCGCTGCCTTTTACCATAAAGGCTTTCAAACATCGCTTTGCGACTTTCGGACACGACGACATAATGGATACCCGCATAAGCCCTTTTGAGAATGTTCCACGGAAAAAGGTCCAAATACTTAGGGTAGCCAAGATAGAAGTAGGGGGAATCATGGTTCCAACTGATGATGGGTATCAGGCTCTCCTGGCCCATACGATGGACAGCCGCAGTGAGGGGCAGGTTGAATGGCATGGCGAGGATGTTGTGAGCAATCAGGATATCAAAGCCTCTCAGAGACTCAACGAGGTAGCCGTAGATCTCTCCGGTCAAGGCCTCCATTTTCTTGGGGTTCCCCTCGAAACCGAGCCTCTGCGCATTGAGGACCCGTCTGCTCCGCGAACCGAGTAGCGGATTAATTTCAACTTCACACGCGCCAGAAAATCTCGCTCCTGCGCCGACAAAGACTTTTGCCCTGTGGTAGTATCGATTGAAGAGCAATGCCTGCTGGCCAATGATCTCCTCGACGCCACCCACGAAGGGGGGACAAGTATAGTGGAGGAGTGCGATGTTATATTTCACGGATCCGGTCCCGGCACTGGGCCTCCAGCACTTTGATCAGGCTCAAAAGGAGACGTTCCAGAACCTCGTATGAGAAATATTTCCTACCCAGGTGATAGTTCTTTTGGGTCATTTCTTCTCGACGCTTCTTGTCGCCCAGGACCTCGTAGATTCTTTGGATTGTCTCGCTCGTCACAAAACCCTCTATCGGTATGACTTCAAACCCCTTAGGTTCGATATCGACCACATATATCGAGTATCGATTCACAACAATCGGTTTGCGATAATAAATCGTTTCCAGAAAGGCATTTCCGAAACCCTCGTAGCCAGATGGATAACTCACAAGATCGGCACATTGATAAACATCCCCGATTGAAAGCTTTTTCCGATTTTTGGTGTCGAGGGTCTGCTTGGGTCCTACCAGATGTTCGACTGAGATTAATCTGACGCCGAGGTTCCTCGCATACTCCTGAATGCGCCTATAATAGATATCCCCCTCATCTTCTGCTGAGTGAGAAACGATGAGACACGGGTTGTCCAATTTCATGAGACTAACAATTTCCAGACTTCTCTCGACCCATTTTCGAGGAACCATTCGGGTCGGTTGCAGGATAAAGAGTTCATCCTTTCCCAAGCCAGTGAATTTCCGGATTTCACCCGAACAATCGACCCAGGGGACTGGCGGAGAAGCAAAATCATAGACATTAGGAATGATCGTGTTCGACACACCCCGCCGATAGCTTAACTGCTG
>WVXP01000121.1:4788-9395 GCA_011773445.1 Pseudomonadota bacterium
AAGGCAAAACCCAGATAGTCATCTACGGCGTTGACCAAGAACCTCGTTCGCTCCCAGGAGAAATCGTGGTGATGAGCGACCGTCGGAAAACCATTTTCAGCCATAAATTCAACGAGAGCGAGGCCCAATGGGATGTTTAAAGGAATTGCCAGGACATTCTCAGGAATCAGAAGATCGATATCGAACCGCTTAACAAATTCGTAAATCTTCTGTTTGAAATGATATCGGAGGCGGTGAATTTCTTTGCTCACAGCCCACGGTCGGGTTCGTTGGCCGAAGCATTTGTCGGTGATTTCAAGAATATCCGGATGCAAGAAGTGAGCTTCTTCCACAACCATCGACTTCTCCGACTCACGATCATTTTCGCCCGAGAAGTAGAAGCACTCAAAACCATTTCTCTCTAAGACTTGTGTCCACTTCTCAATCTCCAGAGAAACCCCATCGGTGCCGGCAATTCTTGTAGATATAAAGCCAACGTTGCGGAAAGAATAATCTTCACTCACAACAACTCTCCAATTGATTTCATAACATGCCGTTGTCAAATATTAATTTGCTTTAACAGAGAATCTTCTGAGCGTCAAGTCCATAGAAACAGTAAGCAGATCATGCGACAGGTTGGTCTATGTGGTAGCGGTCAGCCTTGGAAGAGATCGGAGTTAGCTTTGGAGAATCTTCCACTGGGAGCTTTCTGTCACTCAGGGCAAAATCTGGCTTTTACGGGGTCATCCTATCTCACCTGAAACAAAAACCAGGATTGGCATACCCTTATCTTCAGCGCACGATTTTAACGCAATTCTGAGATCCAAAAGGGTTGACGCTTCGCTCTTGGGCTTTGGGATCGTCATGCCAGACTCCGTCAACCCAAAAACGGTACTCATATCTTCCCGGTTCAAGGCTGACACCGACTTTCCAGGTCCCTTTGCTATCCCGCTTCATACCCCCCCTTTGGATATCCCAGCTGTTAAAGTCTCCAGCTAAACATACCTTTCTCGCTCCAGGAGCATAGAAACCAAACTGGACCTTTTTGGTCTTGGCCTTGGTTCTGACCGAAGATTTTTCTGACATTTTCTCCCCTCTTCTATCTCGTTGGTTTTGTCTGTCTCGTCTGGTTGGTTTATCGGGTTGATTTGGTCGGTTTCATCGGTCTCGCCTGTCCATTTGTCACGTTATGATTCTAGGTGAGGGAATTCTCAACTTATGCCAGCACAGATTGAATCAGACTCCTATAGGAAAAAGATCCTCACAGAGTCTCTCATAACGGGGATTTTTTCAAGACCTCTTCCACCCCATCCCGTAGGCATAGGTAATTGAGAATCTCTAGCATATCTTCATCATGTCATGCCCTTTTCCCAGCACCCTCTTGCCGTCGTCGACCACCATCAGGGCATCCTCGCCAGCCGAGGAGCTCGGTGTCCCGACCCTCCTCACGTCCGATGATAGAATGACGGCCATCGAGGGGAAGGAAAAATTCTTCTGAGGAACGCTTTTCCTTCAGGAGAAAAGGTTGGACGCTTTCGCAATTACGATCCGGAAAAATGGATTCTGACAGGCTCTACATAGTGCTGCAATTTTGCCAGCATAACGAGAAAATAAAGTCCTCCTGCTCAACCGCACCAAAGTCTGCCTCTCTTCCTGGCAAGATATGCTCGAAATTCGGCAAGGTAAGCGGAAGCGGCACGAATCCATTTGCTCTATCTGTTATCACGGGATTCAGATCTCATGATGATGAAATAAACAAAACTCAGAACCAGGATTGTCCCGATCGGAAGCAGGAGAGTTTCCATTTTATCGACTTTGAGAGACGCTACCATGAGTTTTCTGATAAAAGCGACAATAACAACCAACACAAAAACACCGACATTGAATCTATGGCCTCTGAGAAAACCCACTTGATTTTCTAGGAGCTCCATCAAAACCCAGAGAATCAAAAGAGAACTCAAGACAGTGCCTATACCCTCGGCTTTAAGATCGTGAATGAACGCAAGCACATCGTTGAATAGAAGGGCGATTGTACAAACGATAACGACACCAATCGCTATGATGAGAATACCGTTTACAGCATTCAAGAAGAGCTCGCATAGCCTCAAAAACTTGCCCTTACCCTCTGTGATCATAAAAGCCTCTCCATCTTGATTCGCCACAAGAACCCGCGGCCTGCCCCGTGGCTGTCCTGTCAGTCCCTCAACCTAGCGCCGCAGGAGGGATTTGTAAAGATCCAGATACGCGCGGGCTGAGCGATCCCAGGAAAAATCCGCCCCCATGGCGTTGGTCACGACTTTTTCCCACCTTTTTGAGTCTTGGAAGTACTCGACAGCCTTGCGGATGGCCCCAAGGAAGGCATCCGGGTCATAGTCTCTGAACTTGAAACCATTCCCTGTGCCTCTTCGGGGATCGAATGTAACAATCGTATCTTCCAGGCCACCTGTTGCCCGCACAACCGGGACGGTCCCATACTTGAGGGCATACATTTGGGTGAGACCGCAGGGTTCGTATCGAGACGGAATCAAGAAGATGTCCGCCCCTGCCATGATACGATGTGCCAGGGCCTCGTCGAAGCCGAGTTTAAGACCAATTCGTTTTGGGTGGCGAACGGCAGCTTGTTGAAGGGACTCTTGAATCTGTTCCTCACCAGAACCCAGAATCACCAGTCCCACATCCATGGAGAGAATATCCTCCAGGATCTCCACGAGGAGATCGAGTCCTTTTTGTTTGTCCAAGCGGGAGACCATGCCAAACAGAGGACGATCTCGGAGTGAGAGATCCAAACCCATCTCTCTCATAAGATCCTTTTTGCATTGGTGTTTTCCTTCCACCTTTTTGACCGAGTATCTTTGTGGCAGATGCTCGTCTCGGGACGGATCCCAGGTCCGATAGTCCGCCCCATTGAGAATTCCATGGAGAGATGCTTTACGATGACGCAGAATCCCCTCCATTCCTAGCCCAAACTCTGAAGTCTGGATCTCTCGGGCATATGTAGGACTTACGGTGGTAATCGCCTGTGAATAAACGATACCGGCCTTGAGAAGGCTGATTTTCCCCCAGTATTCGAGTCCCTCTGGACGAAAAAAGGCCTCCCTGGAAAGACCTGTAACAGGCAGTTTCTCTTCGAGAAATAGACCTTGGTACCCCAGGTTGTGGATCGTGAAGACCGTTGGAATGCCCCTGAAAAAGGGTGCCTGCTTCGGCGGTGCTTGGAGGAGCGCGGGGACGAGTCCGGTCTGCCAGTCGTGACAGTGGATCAGATTGGGCCTGAAATCAATTGACTCAGCAACCCGCAAGGCTGCTCGGGCAAAAAAGGTAAATCGCTCAAGGTTGTCATAGTAATCCCCCATGGCATCACCATAGAGGTTGGGCCTGTCGTACATATCCTCCCGCTCAACGAGATAGATGGGTACCCCATCGTCCACCTTGGTTTCTAGAATAACCGCTTTAAGACCGAAACTCCCAAGGGGAACCTCGACGTCTTTGAGCAGTGGTCGGCTTTCAAAGCCCCCTTCCCGGACCATACGGTAAAGGGGGAGGACCAGCCGCACATCAACAGCCAATCGTTTCAAGGCTCCAGGAAGAGCACCGGCCACGTCGGCCAGCCCTCCCGTCTTCGCAAAAGGGACAACCTCAGGGGAGAGAAAGAGTACTTTCATCTGGCCCGCCACAATTCCTCCTTAATGTTTGATAGCTGACAGCCGAGAGCCTAAGGCCAACCATCAGGCGTTGTCCGCCTCGACAGCTTTGAGAAGTTGAGGGTAGATCTCCGGCATGCTGTACAAAACCCGGTTCCAGGAGGGAATGAGGGTGCCCTCAGGTTGCGCCTTGCTCTGCTCCCACGCAGTTCCTAGGAAATTCCGAAAGTACTGGACCGTAAGTTCCTCCTGATGGCGGTCAAAGGCCAGGTCGTTCACCTCAGCATCATCACTGTATCTTTTGATGAATATCAGGGCATTCTGATAGTAAGTCTGCTGGATCATGTCCACGAAGGCATCGTCCAATGGAACCCCGTTC
Source organism: Pseudomonadota bacterium (assembly GCA_011773445.1). Taxonomy (GTDB): domain Bacteria; phylum Desulfobacterota; class BSN033; order WVXP01; family WVXP01; genus WVXP01. The sequence goes on from WVXP01000121.1 coordinate 8,788, forward strand.
GAGCGAACGTAGTTAAGATAGAATTTGCCGATATCCACAACCATGCGATGAAGCCCGCGTCTGGCATCGTCAGGAGAAAGAACTTGATGCTTGTGTTCATAGTTGGGCGCCAGGTCAATCTGGGCGATCTTTCGGGGAATAACCCGCTGATAGGTCTCCGAAAGCGTGCTGACCTCAAGCCCCCAGTCGTAGGCGATGTTAATACCTCTGGCCAAACGTGCCAGGAAACTGAACTCTCCTGCCAGGGGGTAATTGAAGCTCCGGTGATAGCCGAAGAAACTCTCCAGTTCGTGAAATCCCCTCTGGTGCATGATTCGTTGCATGGCATCTACAAAGGGCGTGACGAAGAGCCTCGTAACCCTTCCTTTCATGGCGCGCTCCGTCGGGGAGATCCGAGCATAGTAGCCTTTACAAAACTCGAAGTCATTGTTGGGATTGGCCGTCGGCTCGATGAGCCGCCCCAGAAGAACTCGGTCGTAAGTAACGATGTCACAATCATGAAGAGCGATTACCTCGGAATCCTCCCGGGCGAAAAGATATCCCAGGGTGATCCAGACGGATTGCCCCTTCCCCTGCACCCCAGTCGGAATATCCCGTTTCTGGATCTC
>WVXP01000063.1 GCA_011773445.1 Pseudomonadota bacterium
ATCATGAAAAAGAGAAGAAGGCTTACAGTACCTATCGTCACGATTAGTCTGATTGCGATAGCTCTTATGATCTCAGGATTGTTGGTAGCCGCAACGGGGGAAGTTAATCTGATCTCAGTAAAGGTTACATCTACCCCCAAGCTGGACGGAAGCGGCAGTGATGCCGTTTGGAGAGATGTGCCTGAGCTCAAAGTCCAGGCTAAGAACGGACCTGAGATCAGCTTGAGATCAGTTTACACCTCCGATAGTTTATATATGCTGATCTCATGGGAGGATAAGACAGAGTCAGTCAACAAGAACATGTGGATTCACGGCGGGACAAAGTGGGACCGCCTGAAGGATCTAAAAATCTACGAGGATAAGCCCACAAAGGCTGACGAGGATAGGCTAGCCATCCTTTGGCCTATCAACGACTCCATCAACAGTTTCGCTGAAAAGGGGTGTCTTGTAATCTGCCACGACAGTGGCAGGTTTGCAAAACGTGAGTCAAGGATGTTCACGAACAGCCCCACAGAGTTCGCCGATATGTGGCATTGGAAGGCGGCACGGACCAACCCGGTTGGGTACACTGATGACAAGTGGATGGACAACAAGGTCCTTACCAAGGCCCAGGAGCCGAATCTGCATGAGCGTCGAGAGGCCGCCCACCATGGAGACGCCAAGGGTGAGGGAAACCTGAATTACTCCGACAATAAAACTGCTGATGGAAAAAAACCAAAATTCATGCACAACCCGGGGATGACCGGCATTTCCTTCCTGAAGAAGGACGATGTCATGCCCATCGATTACTCGAAAGCCACCTTCAAGAAGGGGGATACTATCCCCGGTTATGTCCTCGCTCGTCCCAGGGGGAGTCGCGGAGACGTCGATGCTCGGGGTGTCTGGAGAAATGGTCGTTGGACATTGGAGATCGGGAGGAAGCTGGTGACCACGGATACGGGGAACGATGTCCAATTTGATGACTTGAAGAAGACATACTATTTTGGCATCGCCGTCTTTGACAACGATGGTGCAAACGTCCACACCAGGCCATTAGATCCTATTGCTATGAGGTTTAAATAGTCTGACGCGTCTCCAAAGCGGTTCCGCTCAGGGGATACTCTGGTGATCTTTCATTTGAGATTGCCCCCAGCTAAAACCTGGGGGCAATCCTTTCGGTGCTGAGTTAGATGAATGTCGCAGGAAAATGACCAGGGTGGCCCAGAGACTTGTCAGGCAAACTATTTACGGGAATGACTGATTTTGCCGAGAAGCGGTAAGACCCCAATGGAGATAACAAGAAGGAGGTTTTCACATGACAGTGGACAATGAGTTATACAATCGCATGTCTGAAACGTGGTGGGATGAAAAAGGATTTCTGAACAATCTGCTTGCTTATAATCCCGTCCGTTTTGGATATTTCAGAAAAGTTTTATTTGACAAGCTCAAGATCGAACCGAATGGCGGACGCGCGCTGGATATTGGGTGTGGGGGAGGAATCTTAGCAGAGGAGTTCGCGCGAGTCGGTTATAAAGTGACGGGCATTGATCCCTCAGAGCCTTCCTTAGAGGAGGCGAGAAAGCACGCGAAAGAAGTTGGACTTGACATTGAATATAAGGTGGGCATCGGCGAAGATATTCCGTTTGATAATGAAAATTTCGATATGGTTTACACTTGTGATGTGCTGGAACACGTTACCAATTTGGAGAAAGTCATTAGAGAAACAGCGCGGGTCCTTAAGTCAGATGGTATCTATATGTACGATACTTTCAATCGGACCTTTCTGAGCAAGCTCATTATGATCAAATTATTACAAGAATGGAGTTGGACGAGCTTCATGCCGGGCAATGTTCACGACTGGGATATGTTCATCAAGCCAAGGGAATTGTTAGAATTGTTGGGTCGCTATGGTTTTAAAAATCAGGAGCAGGTAGGAATAAAGCCGGGGGTGAATCCTTTAAAAATCATTCAAACGTTGCGTAAGAGAAAACGTGGCGAGATTTCTTATTTTGAAGTCGTACAGAGAATGAAGTTTCGAGAAAGCGGGGACAAGTCCATGGCGTATACAGGCTATGCATTAAAAAAGTTTAGTGGTGAGAACTAATAATAACGCAATAATCAATGTTACTCCCATCGTCATATGCAGAAATGAGGTCGTTAGGTTTGAAAACCTCAGCACATGAATGAGGCAGAGGATCGGATTAGGAAAGCAATCGAAGCGGACAAAAAGAATGGCACGATGTGGTCCTTAGGCCGTGACTATGCCCTTTAGGCTGTTTTGTTTAAACACAAAGGCGATCAATCAAAAGCAAGAGAAAACCTCGAGAAGTCAGGTGAGATTTTACAAGAATGCAGAGCTGATGGATGGGTAGAGAAATATGAGAAAGAATTGACCACACTTTCTTAGTTGGATAATTCAGCAGAATGGCATGAAAGATCTGGCCTACCAGACTTCAGAATGCAACACTTCAAGATGTTATGGATCATCAGGGAACAGCCAAAAGTATTGATTTGCGAAAGAAAGCTATTATGAATCTGAGACCGCCAAAAATCCTGAGATCAACGGTTTTGCGACTTCCCAGGACATTTAAGTATTTGGTATTACAAAGGATAAAAACAACCGGAATGCCGCGTTTGGACTCTTTCGGCAGTCTTTGATGGAATAGAGAACAGGGTCGAATACTTCAGCGGCGGGTACGAGATTACCATTGACGAGAAGGCCTCAAAGAAGACCCTTTCGCGCCTCAGGGAGCTCTCAGATTTCATCATTCCCGGCCATGAAGCACCTTTAAGGTCAGATGGGACGCTCATAAAGCCTTATTCTGATCTTGTGGTAGAGATTTACGCGAGATTCTCCAAGGACCCATCAGAGGTGGTAACTTTCTGTTTGGGGAGGACTCTCATATAGAGGCGGAATGCTGTTTCATCCGCCTGGAGTTCTCAAAAAGTCTTTCCATTCCTCAAGCCCTTTGAATTTCTCGGGCGATTCTCAGGCTTTTTTCTGTTATGTATTTGCATGTATTTACATATATTCCTAAACAATTCATCCTGCTTCAGAATCCGAGAGCACCCGCGGGAAATTGTTGACAAAGTCAATAAATTTTTCTATAGTGCTCCCCGATCACGGGGGGAGCGAGGTATGAAACCCGAAGGGGTTGACCGGGATACAATTCGGCTGATAAGAACCTTCAACCGCCAACTGCTTCGGAAGCTCCATCAATTGAACCGAATCCTGTCGGGAACTGAGTTGAACGTTACCCAGGAAAGTATTCTCTGCGAAATAGCCAGCTCCCGCAGTAAATCGTGGCCCCAATTAGCCGAGTCCCTCCTCATCGACAAGGGGCTTTTGAGCCGAAACCTGAGGGCCCTCGAGCAGCGCCACCTGATCAATCGGGTACGCAATAAAAGAGATCGTCGCAGATGCGAGTTCATTTTGACGCAAGCAGGGAAGAAGAAGGCTCGTGAAGTGGACGACAGGGCAGACCGACAGATAGAAGATCTGCTCAAATCCCTCAATGCTTCCGAATTGGACCCACTGGTTGGGGGCCTGAAGACTTATGGCCACATCATGGGCCTTCACATGGAAACCCCTGCTCCAGTCCATATCCGTCCCCACAAAATTGGTGATGCCAGCTATGTAACCTTTCTCCACGGAATCCTCTATTCTCGGGAATACGGCCTGGATTCGACCTTCGAGGTGGAAGTAGGGAGGGAAATCACCGAGTTCGTGAGCCAATTCGACCCCCAGCGGGATGGTTTCTGGATCGCGGAAGCAGGCGGCCATGTTGTTGGTGCCGTCGTTATCGTCAACAGAAAGAGGGGATTGGCCCAGTTACGCTGGTTTATCTTGCATCCGACCTATCGCGGCCTGGGCGTGGGGAGAGAACTTATGACCCGAGCAGTGGGTTTCTGTAAGGGTAAGCAGTACAAGAAAGTTTTTCTCTGGACCTTCGACGAGCTCGACGCCGCAATCCACCTCTATCGATCCTTCGGATTCGAGAGGAGGGAAAAGAAAACTCACCAGCGTTGGGGCCGGAGCCTGACCGAGGAGCGCTACGAGCTGAATCTCCAAGGCGGGACGCAATTGAGTAGGACATGACCGGGTATATAGTTGACAAGCTCTATTCTTTCTGCTGCAAGGGTAAATCTATTAAACCTACATGGAAGGAGATATCATTTTTTGCTCAGCAGGCGAAAACGGAGATCTCGTGACCAGGGGGAGCTCATGGGGTCGGGGAGTTGCATTTCCTGCCTCTGTTTTGTTATTTTCGAAAAGTCTACCTTATTGGGTTCAATCACATTCAAGTAAGGAGGATTTCCATGAGAGCACGAGTGTTTGGCGCCACTCTTGGTATTACGGTCATTACGTTTTTGGCTTTCCGTGGAGTGATGGTGGGAGAGAGCTCTGCCATCACTCTGTCTTCCTCCCAGTGGGGAGCCCCCGAGGGAAAGGAATGCATCGAGTGTCATCAAGCCCTTTCCCCCGCCCTGGTTGAACAGTGGCGACTTGGGGCCATGGGGCAAGCGGGTGTCAATTGCTATGATTGCCATAGGGCGGAAAAAGGGGATGTCGATGCCATGGATCATAATGGGTACACAATCGCCCTGTTAGTCACGCCCAAGGACTGCGGCCGCTGTCATGCTAAAGAGGTCAGGGAAATGACGGGGAGCCACCATGCGAAGGCAGGGCAGATCCTGAACACGTTAGACAACTACCTGGGAGAGGTTGTAGGAGGACCCGCGGCCGTGGCCGTTGGCTGCCGGCAGTGTCATGGTTCCAAGATTGAAGTTCTGAAAGGCGGAAAACTTGACCCGGCCACCTGGCCCAACACGGGGAT
>WVXP01000233.1:0-6349 GCA_011773445.1 Pseudomonadota bacterium
CCTTACCTTCTCGAAAAATGATCCAATGGAAATTCTCGCTAGCCGATTAAATCCCTACTTATCTCCTCAACCGAAGCACACCCACACAACCCCATGGCTGAATCGATTTCGGAGCGGAGGATCTCAAGCACCCGCAAGACCCCGTTTTCCCCATCATGGGCCAACCCCCAGATTATCGGCCGTCCTACGCCTACCGCCCTTGCGCCAAGGGCAAGGGCTTTCACCACGTCGGTACCCCGGCGTATACCGCCGTCGATAAGGACTTCAAGCCCGTCCTCCACCGCCTCCACTATCCCCGATAGCGCCTCAATGCTAGCGGGGGCGGTATCCAATTGCCGACCTCCGTGATTGGAAACAATCACACCCGCGATCCCGTAATCCACGGCATGCCGAGCATCATCGGGATGAACCACTCCCTTGATCAAAACCGGGACCTTGGTAATTGAACACAGCCAATCCAAATCTTTCCAGGAAAGCGCGGGATCAAACAAAGAGGTCACGTAAGCAGCGAGGCCCGACCCTGCTACGTCCCGGGGTAGTTGCTCTTTTCCAACTGGCATCAGGTTTTTCAATGACAGGCCCTCCGGTAATCGGAAGCAGTTCCGCACATCCCGTTCCCGCTGGCCCCAGATTTGGGCATCCACGGTCAGCACGAGAGCCGAGCATCCAGCCGATTCGGCGCGTTCTACCAGCCCTGCGGTCGTCCCGCGATCTTTGTAAACATAAAGTTGGAACCAGACTGGTCCGGTGGCAACTTCCATGACCTCCTCGATGGAACTGGTCGCGAGGGTGCTGAGGATCATGATCGTGCCGGCTTTGCTTGCCGCCTTGGTGGTCGCGATTTCGCCATCTGGATGCGCCATCCGGTGAAAAGCGGTGGGCGCGATAACAACCGGCATGGAAATCGGTTCCTTCATTACCGTGGTCGAAAGATCGCGCTGGCTGACATCTCGCAAAACCCGATATCTTAACCGGATGCGGTCGAATGCAGCGTGATTTTCGCGCAGTGTGATTTCGTCGTGGGCGCCGCTGGCATAATAATCATACGCCATCTTCGGTAGTTTAACCCGCATAATGGTTTCAAAATCATACAAATTGATCGGTTCCATTTTCATTCACATGGATCTCCAGATATGGATATTTCACGTGGGTCAATCTTTACTCTATTCAATAATATCAATGAGCTACAATTGAAAAACTAAAGCTGTTACGCCATATAGAACCCACCGTTAACATCCAGGGTCACCCCAGTCACATAGTCTGAGAGATTGCTGGCGAGAAAGAGAACGGGTCCGGCAATATCCTCGGGTTGAGCCAAATGGCCTAAGGGAATCATCGATAAAATCCGATCTTGGTAATCTTCGGCCCGAGACAACCATTTTTTTTCGACGCGTTCTGTCAGGGTCATCCCTGGCGCCACTGCGTTCACCATGATATTAAAAGGCCCCAGTTCTCGGGCAAGCTGTCGCGTTAGACCATGAATACCGGCCTTTGCACTGGCATAGTTAGGACCCGACAACTGACTGAAGAAGCGCCCGGCAACGGAAGAGACATTTACAATCTTCCCATTTTTCTGTTTTTTCATATGGGGAATTACCGCTCTACAACAGATATATGTGCTTGTCAGGTTATTTCGGATGATTCTTTCCCATTCCTCCAGCTCGATTTCCTCAATGGAGACCAAGGGAGAACCTCCTCCAGCATTGTTGACGAGAATATCCACCCTCCCGAACGTTTTCACTGTCTCTTTGACCATACCCTTTACTTCATCCTCTCTGGTACTATCAGCCACCACTCCAATACAGTTGAAATTTTTCTCTCTGAGGTTCTGGACGAACGTTTCTAGTCTATTCCTGTCTAAAGCCGTCACGCATAGATTTGCTTCCTCTTTGGCAAAGAGCTGCGCAATGGCCTTCCCAATTCCGCGGGATCCCCCGGTTACGATAGCTACCTTATCTTTGAGCATGATAATTCCCCTTTCAGTTGAAATTCGCCGAGCTCACGGACAGCTTTTTGGGAGACAATCTTTGATCATCTCGCAAAAAGTCAAAATTCGATGCCAAAGTAAAAAGCCCCAAATTCAAGGCGCGCAAATCCTGACGAATGAGGCGTACTTAGCACAGTACGCCAGTACGCCGCAGTGACGAAGGATACAGCGCAACGCAGCCCTTCGGTTTTGCCCAGGGCCGTGGAGCACCTCGAACGGAAGTTGGACTTTTCACGAAGTCATCATCTTTCACTCCCCGTCTTCCAGCAACACGATCGAGCGAGACAACCCCCGTCCCAGATGGGATGGTCAAATCTGGGGGCTAATGGTCTCATTCCCTGCACTAAGAAACGGCTCCAGGGGTGCCATAAATTCATCCACGGAGCCGTCCGCAACAATGGTCAGTTTGTTTCCCTCTTGTTTGTCCACATATGCTAAATGTTGAGATCTAACCTGGCCTCTTTTCCCCGTCGTAATTTTCAGTGATTAAACTCTTGTCCAGCCTTGAAACCTTACCACCTCCCTTTCCTGGCTCAAGCCGGAAATACTGATAACGGTCGGCAGACTGCACTGTTATGTCACGGATCTGCGTACCCTGGAGAACGCTGAGGGGAACATCCACACCCGCACCGCCAAGGGCCCAAACCTTGCGGTAAAAATCAGCAAGTCCCTTCACGGGTTTTTTGCCCACGGAAAGAATGATGTCGCCCGGTTTGAGGCCTGCTTGGGCGGCGGGGCCTTCGGACCTAACCCGGAGAACGAATACCCGTCCGTGAGCTTCTTCCGCACTGAGCCCCAACCACGGTTTTGATGGCTCACGGGAACGGCCCCTGGTAATCAGGTCAGCGAGAATTGGCTTGAGCAGGTCAATGGGAACGAACATGTTACAGGGGAGTGAACCGACTCCCGAAACGACCAACTGCGTGAAAATAGACCCGATACCTAAGAGTTGACCGTCGCGGCCTATGAGCGCTGCTCCGCCAAATTCGGGATGAGGAGGAGAAGTATAGATGGCATCATCGAGAAGATACTCCCAGTATCCTGCAAACTCCCCGCGGGAAACTACCCTTGCGGGTTGAACCGAATCTTTTCCTCCATGCCCTGCTACCAGAATCGGGTCGCCTTGGTTGACTTCTGATGATTGTCCCAGCTTCATGGGGGTCACACTGAGAGGCTTGTCTGTCCGTAAAATGCCAAAGCCGGTCGCATGGTCGTAACCAACAAAAGTTGCGGTTATGGGCTTGCCCTCCGGTCCAACTACCTCGATGGTTTCGGCTTCCAGGATGAGGTAGCCGATGGTGAGAATATGACCCTGTGCATCGATGAGCACGCCATTTCCTTCGCGTTCTGTTCCGAGCGAACCGGCTGAGCGCGCATCCTTTGGAACAATCGAGTGCACTTTAACAATTGCTTTCAGTATCTCCTCAGCGGCCTGATCGGCCTGTGCGGGCGCAGGAAACGCAATGAAAACACTAAGAATGATTAACAAAAGACCCCTTTTCATGGAACGCCTCCTCTGTCCAATTATGGATTGCTTCTCAAGTTACCCTCTTTTCCGTCCTCCCATTATATCGAATTCCGATACATAAAGCTTGCTAGGGTAAGGACTTACCTCTCCTCCTGTTATCAAGTTTATCATATTTCATTATCTGACTTCATAACTACTTTCTAAAGTTATTCTCCACCCCGGTCCCTCATGAGTTTTGAAAGGCTCACCCATCTCTCTGGATGAGAAGTTCAAGGAGTCTCGTATCTAGCAGATCTCAATAAGGCCATGGGTCGCTATCTGCCCCTTAACCCTGACCCCCTGAGGATTTCTTATTGACGCCCTGAGAGATTTTGTGTATCGTAAATGGATAAATTTATTGGGGGATCGTTCAGTGGAAGGACAACGGACTCTGACTCCGTGAACCCAGGTTCGAATCCTGGTCCCCCAGCCATCCATAGTCAAGGGTTAGCCGGAATATTGGCTGCCCTTTTTTCTTTGAAAATCGTGGGTTGTGCCTGTAACTGTGCCCGTCATTTCCCCTGTGGCACTCGCAAATTCCGGGACAATTCCAGGGATACCATACTTTTTTTGTTGACGACTAGGGCCAAGAGCACACGGGTAGCCCTCTGGGTGGTAAGAGCTTTATCGACGGGCTGGAGAGGTCACTGATCCGCAAGCTTCACAAGCAAAAAACGGGGCCAAAACCCAATCGAAGAAGCAGATAAGCACTATGTCCCCAGAATTACAGAATTACGTGTTTGTTCACGAGGCTTTTCAAGATCAAAGGGTAATCCGGCATGTTAGCCCTTCATGGTATTGGGAAGGAAGAGAACGATTTGGGGGAAAATGGTCAGAATAAGAAGACAGACCAGCATAGCTACCCAGAAGGGCCAGATCCCCCGGAAAATGGTGTACATGGGCACATCCTTTGAAATTCCTTTGATAATAAATACATTCACGCCGACAGGAGGTGTAATCAATGCCATCTCCAACATGATGACGACCATCACACTGAACCAAATAGGATCGAAACCAAGATTCACCATCAAGGGATGAATGATGGGAATCGTGAGGACCATGATGGCCCAGCCATCCAGGAACATGCCCAGGATCGTGTAGATAAGAACGACACCTGCGAGGATGATATATCTGGACAGCTGAAGCCCAGCCATGTAATCGGCCAGTTCAGAAGGGATTCGGGTCACGGCAAGGAAGTAACCAAAAATATAGGCACCGATGACGATGATAAAGATCATGCCCGTGGTCTCCCCGGTAAGGCGGAGGGAGGCGGCAAAGTGTTGCCAAGTCATCTTCCTTGTAAACAATGAAAAAACAAAGGCACCGAAGGCACCGATACCAGCGGCCTCAGTTGGAGTAAATACACCTGTATATATACCACCCATAACGGCCAGAAAAAGACCTAATATTCCCCATATCCCCCTGAGTGCAGTGATCCGTTCCTTGAGGGGAGCTCTATCGCTGCGGGGGGCCACATCGGGATTGAGTCGGACCCGAATGTTGATGGCCAACATGAAAAGGGTGGCCAACAGGATGCCGGGCAAAATGCCGGCGATAAAAAGTTTCCCTACGGACTGTTCGGTGAGGATGGCATAGAACACGAAGGGGGCGCTGGGAGGTATCAGGATGCCCAAGGTACCCCCTGCAGCAACGGTGCCCGTAGCAAGGGGCAGACCGTACCGGTATTTTTTCATCTCTGGGAGGGTTACCGTCCCCATAGTGGCGGCTGTGGCCACGCTGGAACCCGAAATCGCGGCAAAACCGGCACAGGCACCGACAGTAGCCATGGCCAGACCGCCGCGCCAGTGACCCAACCACCTTTCCACGGCCCGATATATTTGATGGCTCAATCCGGAGTGGGAGGCAAATTGGCCCATTAGGACAAAGAGGGGGATGACGCTTAAGGTGTAGGAGGTTCCTCCGGCATAAAAGGTCACGCCCAGAATACTCAGCCCGCCGTCCAGGCTGCCGAGATAGATGTAGCCCAGCAAACCGACCAGTGCCATCGCAAATGCGATCGGCATGCCGGTGGCAAACAGGAGAAACAGAAGCGCAATACCAAGGATACCCGTCGTAAGCGGACTCATTTTTTTATCGCTCTCGCTAAAGATTGAAGGAAATGGACAGCGAGGACAAGCGAAAGCACTGCGATGCCGAGCGCCACGAATAGGACAAAAGGACTAATGGGAATGAATAATTCGCCAGATACATCATGTCTTCGCCAAACGATCCCTGCCTGCAAGACATTTCTCCAGGTAACGATGGCAAATAGGATGAAGGCGATAAAACTGGTGATGCACTCGATAAAAGCCTGGGCCCTTTGAGGAAGCCGTGTGGTGACCAGATCCACGACGACATGTCCTTTCACAGTCATGGTGTAGGCGATCGATGCGAATACCAATATGGCCATCATAAACTCAGTCAATTCATAACTGCCAAGAATCGGGCGGTTAAGGACATAACGAAGGAAGACATCCGCGACCGTGATCGAAACCATGAGAACCAGCATGACTTGCCCTATCAGGTGCAGGAAATGGCTGATCGGGAAAATGATTTTCTCCAGGCATTGGGCGGCTCGGCTTAACCATCCATTCATCATTAGTCCCTTCATGTGTTATGTTATTTTCCTGTAAGCCGGTGTACAGCCCTTAATAGCTCTTCTCCGGGGAGGCCTTTTGCCTTCATATCCGCTACCCACTTATCATATAATGGCTCAGCTTTTTCCTTCCATTTCGCCAACTCAGCCGCTGCGAGATGGTAGATTACCTTCCCCTTGGATTGACCCAGTTCTAAGGCCTTCTCTAAATCCTCATCATATATACCCGCACACTCAAAGGCATATCTCCTTCTCAGGT
>WVXP01000233.1:6427-6675 GCA_011773445.1 Pseudomonadota bacterium
CCTTTCATATCCGCCATGCTTTCGATTTTCTTTTTGGACGTGTGGAAGGTGAAGGGCTCGCTGACAAAGAAAATCAGCATCTTTGCGTCTTTGTATTCCCCCTCAAGATAGTCCTCGAAAACACCTTGCGCAAATGCCGTGTTGACCGTGCATGTTCCTCCGCCAATCAAGGGAAGGTCAAAAACCGACGTTAGAGGAAATCGTCCGGGCGTATAACCCGGCATGAAAAAGGAGATGTCCGCGATGCC
>WVXP01000010.1 GCA_011773445.1 Pseudomonadota bacterium
AGTTTCTTCCACGTGTAACGCACACCGCACCAAGGTGTGCGTCCTTTGCTAACTGAAGTAGGAAGAATCGCCGACTCTCGGTAGGGTCAATATTTCTATCGCTAATCGTTACAATCGGCAATGGCGCACAATTTCTACTTCATCTTGAAACCTACATCACCAACTCATTTGAAAATCATCGCTTAAAAGGAGCCCTTACGAATCAAGCCAGTATGTCATCCCCATGGAGCGGTACATCTCGAGCCCCATTTTGGTTTCTGATCGCGATTCCTTTTCGTCCCCGATGCGGAGATAAACGTTGCCTAGCCCCTTATGGCAATGTGCAATCAGCGGGCGCATCGTAAGATCGGAGGCTTGTTTCAGTCCACGTCGATACCACTGCACTGCTTCCTCAAGCCGTCCCGCGTCAGCATGGATTCCAGCCATAACTAGCATGGCCCAAGCCTCGAATCCTCGCTCTTCCCGTTCATCCGCAAGTTTTAAAGCGCGCGACACAGTCTCAGTCGCCAATGCAATTTCTCCTGTAGCGCGATAGGCATCTGCCAGCACAGTGAGTGGATGGACGGGCCAAAAGCTGGCTTGGAGATTTTCGGCTTTTGCACCTTCTTCCAGCACAGTCAATGCACGCTCCGGTTCATTGGCAAGGAGGTAGGCATAGCCGAGACTTCCCGCAGTGTACGAGTACAGGCTCTGCACCTCGGAAAAACGACACAGCTCGTGGCCCTTCTCTAAAAGCGGCAGGGCAGGTTCCACCTTCCCAAGGCGCAAATAGGCCATAGCAAGGAAATCATAGACAAAGACCAGAGTGAGAGCGTTTTCAACCTGCTCGGCAATTTCCCGCGCCTCATGGCCAATCTCCTCAATTTTATCGAAGTTCCCGAGCTCGGCCATACCAAGCACAAGATTACTGCGTGACCAAGCACCCGGGAAACTGGCCAAACCATGCTGCTGAAACGCAGCCTCTCCAGTCAGCCGTTTTCGAACCTCTTGGTGGATTTCTATTTGTTTGGGGTAATCGCCAATGGAGAAGAAATAGATTCCCAGGTGCAACATGGTTGCGACTTGGTAGGAGAAATGCCCAGCCCTCTCGGCAAGAGTCAGGGCTTTTTCCCCCAGTTCGATCGCTTTTCGATGCTGGCCATTGATCCAGTGCAAACTCGAAAGATAGTTTAAGACATTGGAAAGGCGGACATCATCATCGATTTCTCGGGCCAACGGTTCGGCGCCACGTATCCACTCCCCCCATTCTTCATGTCGTCCCAGCGCCACAAGGGGGGACCGCATGTTGAAGCGCAGGTCAATTTCCTGCTCAATCCGGGCCCTTTCGCGGGGTAGCTTTTTGAGCGCGTCCAGCGCATCTTCAAAATACCTTTGGGCTTGTTCATAAGCAGAATGGGAATAAGCCTTCAGCCCCGCCTCTCGGTTGTATCTGTATGCGCGTTCCCAATCTTCTCCTTGCAGAGAATGGTAGGCCAGCATCTCGCACACCTCTTCCAATCTATCAGCATAGGCCTGTTCCAAGGCCTTTCCTATCTTCTCGTGAAGTTCCCTTCTCCTCTTGCGAAGCAGGCTATTGTAGGCCACCTCTTGGGTGAGCGCGTGCTTGAAGACATAGGCCGATTGGGGATAGATTCCCCTCTCATAGAGAAGCTCCGAGTCCCTCAAGACCGATAGATGGGACAGCAATTCCTCTTCCAAGAGCTCCGTCACCCTCTTGATTAAATCATGGCTGAATTCCCTCCCCGCCACTGAACCCGTCTGGAGCAAACCCTTCGCCCCCTCGGGCAACGAATCCACCCTGGCCATGATCACATCCTGAATCGTGGAGGGAACAGTCACGTCTTTGATATCTTTCGCCAGATGATATCTGTTGCCCTTTTTCTCGATGATCCTTTGATCCTTCAAGGAGCTTATGAGCTCCTCAATGAAAAACGGGACCCCTTCCGTCTTTTCCAGGACCAACTGCTCAAGGTCCTTATCAAGCTCCGCCGTGCCTAACAGATGAGATACCATGGTGAGGCTCTCCCGGTTGGAAAGCCGGCTCAAGTTCACCTGGCTATGATACGATCTCCCGCCCCAGGTGTGCACAAATTCGGGCCGGTACGTAAATATTAAAAAGACCCGTGCACCCGAAATGGAATCCAATAAATGCTTCAAGGACTCCTCGGAGCTCTTATCAATCCAATGAAGGTCCTCATAGGCCATAATCAGGGGCCGGATCTCCGACCCTTTTAGCACAGTTCGCCTCAATGCTTCGAGGATGCGATTCTTCCTTGCCTCAGGGCTCAGCGGGATCTTATCGATACCACTGTCCTTGACCGATAAGAGCTCCAGAAGATACGGAAGGGTTGAGGCTTCGTCGGTTCCGAAAGCTTTCAGGCCCCCTGTGACTTTCTCCCTGATCTCAGGATCTCCATCACCCTCCTCAATATCGAAGTTCGACTTCAGAATGTCTATGACCGGATGATAGGAGACGCCTCGGCTGTAGGAGAGACACCTGCCCTCCAAAAAGGTCGCATCTTCATTGGCCACCGCTTTTCTGAATTCATATAGGAGTCTCGATTTTCCGACCCCCGCCTCAGCTATAATGGAAAAGGCCTGACCCCTTCCCCCCTTGGACCTCTCGAAACCATCAAGCAAAAGCTCCAATTCCCTTTCCCTTCCGACAAAAGGGGTTAAACCTCGCTCTGCACTGACATCAAACCTCGTCCTCCTCGTGCTGGGAGCGATGGCACGGTAGACATTGACCGGCTCTTTCCTGCCCTTAACCTCCTTTTCCCCCAGGGCCTCAAACCGAAAGAGCCCCTCGGTCAGCCTGAAGGTCTCCTCAGTCACATAGGTTGTCCCCGGCTCTGCCAGCTCCTGCATCCGTGAGGCCAGATTCACCGTATCCCCCACCGCCTTGAACTCCACCCGAAGGTCATTGCCGAGGGTGCCCACGACCACAGGGCCTGTGTGAATCCCAACCCGCATCCTAAGCGTCGGTATGCCTTTTCCTTCTTGCTTTAATTTGTCGCTAAACCTGGCCATCTCCCGGTGAATGGCCAAGCTTGATCGGATGGCCCGCTGAGGGGCATCCTCCAATGCAATGGGGGCTCCGAAAAGGGCCACAATCCCATCGCCGGTCATCTCGTTGACCGTGCCCTCGTAGTCGTGAACCTTGTGAATGAGGATCTCATAGACCTGGTCCATGATGGAGTAAGCTTCTTCGGCACCAAGCCTTTCCGAAAGGGCGGTAAATCCCTCCATGTCACAGAAGGTTACCGTGACCTGCTTACGCTCGCCCTCTATCTTTCCCCTCTGGGCCAGGATTTTCTCGGTGAGGCCCTTGGGAAGGTACCGTTGAATTTTTGCCAGCTTCTCATCTAAGGAGAGGTCTCTGGGGGATGGCTCTGAGGGAAGGCTCAAGTTGTGGCCGCATTCACCACAGAATTTATCCCTCGGAAGGTTCTCAGCCCCACAATGAGGGCAGAGCCGTAAAAGCTTTTCCCCGCACTCATAGCAGAATTTCCTCGTCTCGGGATTCTCAGTCTGGCATTTTGGACACTTCATCTCCCGGGGCCCTCTGATGAATTATCCATAAATTAAGGGAGTATACGAAGCCATGAGTAGGTTCTCAGATTTCCAAATCCTTGTCAAATCAAATCCAAAAATGTCTTATTAAACAAAACAGGTGGAGGGAAATCTCTGAGGGGTAACAGGTGTAGAAATGAAATGATACTAACTGAAACAGGCAGATTTGCCGTCAGTGGCACCATTCAAGATTTCTTTCGCTAATCAGTAGAATTAGCAAGCAGGGCCGCCTTTAATGGATGTATTAAACGAAGGGCCATATAAACGAACCTGCTTGAATTGGTGACTCTGCGTTATTCTGTTCAACACGACTACTCCGTTATCTCAAAGGGTAAGGTCTCGAGTATCTCGCCATTCTCATCGCGGATTTCAACCTGTGCCGGGCCGATCATGCTTGGCCGGAGAGAGAGATAGGACCAAGTCCGCCAGCTATTGGAGCGCACACGAAGATCGACATCCGCGATCCTTTCTCCC
Source organism: Pseudomonadota bacterium (assembly GCA_011773445.1). Classification (GTDB taxonomy): domain Bacteria; phylum Desulfobacterota; class BSN033; order WVXP01; family WVXP01; genus WVXP01. The sequence continues at coordinate 4,048 of WVXP01000010.1, forward strand.
TTCTCTCCGATCCAGCGCACAATGATGGCTCCTCCCTTGCCATTGATGACATGGATCCAGCAGTAGACCCGACCCTGACTGACCGATACCCGTTTGGACATACCCACAGGTTCCCGGTCCTGCACGCCCAGAGCAATGGTTGATCGACGAATCGCAGGACGGCTCACTCTTGGTGGCGTATCTTTGCCGACGACCGTCGCCTTCATCCGCTTCCCTGACGAGGGAAGGAAAACCTCTGTTTGTGTTCTCAAGACTTCGCCCGATTCCTGCCCCTCCAGTCTGGCCTGTTCCGGATCTCCCGATGCATCCTGAATGATCTCCGATTCACCACGAGATTCGCTTATGATCGCTGATGGTCGAGAATTAGCTATCTCCGTGGAAGGCTCTCGAACATCTCTACCTTTACTGAATACTGCGCGGCCAGGGAGAACTGGCAATACTGTCTCCTTATCCGAGGATGCGCCCTCCTCTGGCGGTTTTAGCCCTGCTTCCATTTTGGAGGTCGGAGCCTGATCTCCCGACATATCGCTTTCGAGCTGCCGATTTTCCCCCACATGTCTTCTCTCGGGACGTGAGCGAAAATACTGACTGTAGACTATCACTCCAACCAGAGAAGCAACGGCAAAAACCAATAACCCGCCGATTAGACCCTTTTGGAGGGGGGACAGAAAATGGATATGGATATGCTCGAACAACTTCCTCTGCTCAGAACTCGCTGTTCGGGTGAAACGCACCCTGGCCCGAACCTTATAGCCGAGCTCTTCGATCGCAACGACCTTCCCCCTGCAAGGTATCTCAGT
>WVXP01000279.1:0-8823 GCA_011773445.1 Pseudomonadota bacterium
ATGTATCGCATCGAATTTGCAGACCTGAATGCAGAGCCCACACCCAGGACATAGGGTTTTTTCAATGGATGAAAACCCTTTCCGCTTCTTTCCGCTGGTCGATAAAGCCTTTTCCCCTTCCACTGGATTCCACGAGATTGCAGGGCAACCTAAGCTGAGACACATCCTGCAACCCGTGCATTTGTCCTGGTCGATCGCGTATGGTTCATGATATGCCTTGATTTCCTTCCGGAGCATCGCACATGGACCCTGATTGATAATGAGCGATGGCTCTTCCTTAGCCGTCTCTTCGGTGATCACCCTGTCGATTTCTTCGAGATCCCATGGGTTCGTGACGCTTACGTTCCTGATACCCACGGACTTTGCCAAACCCACAAAATCGAGACGCTCTGTCGGTTCTCCGCGGATTGTGAACCCCGTTGCCGGGTGTTCCTGAAAGCCTGTCATGGCCGTTGCATGGTTGTCGAGAATGATGATTGTGGCCTCCCCCTGGTTGTAGGCCAGATCGATCAAGGGGGTAATTCCACCGTGAATAAAGGTCGAATCACCGATTACGGCCACGACCTTTTTTCTGTCCTCTTTATTCAGGACTTTCGAAATCCCGTGAGCCTGTCCCACGCTCGCCCCCATACAGATACAGGAATCAACCGATGTTAGGGGCGGTAGCGCGGCAAGTGTGTAACAACCGATATCGCCGGCTACAAAGAACTTCTTTTTCTTCAACGTATGGAATATTCCTCGATGGGGACATCCTGCACACATGTTGGGAGGCCTCGGGGGCAGGTTGTCAGAGTAAAAAACAGGGGGCCGCGTAAAGTCTGATCCCTTCATTCCTTTCTCAACAATTAGAGGATTCAGCTCCCCGCAGATCGGGAAGATCTCCTTGCCGCCCTTGACCTCGAACCCCATTATTTTGAGGTTCTCCTCTAGGAAAGGATCCAACTCTTCCACCACATAGACCTCTTCAACTTGGTCGTAGAATCTCTGGATCACCGATTCGGAAAGGGGCCACACCATCCCCAGTTTGAGGTAAGAATAGTCGGGAAAGATCTCTTTGGCGTATTGGTATGAGATTCCAGCCGTGACAATTCCAATCTTCCCGTTGTTGATCTCGATCCGATTTGCCGAAAAGTTTTCAGCGTATTCCTTTAGCCTGATAAACCTGTCTTCAACGACCTTGTGTCTCTGCCGTCCGTAGACAGGCAGCATCACCCATTTGGCGGCATCCTTCTTCATCTCGAGTGGAATCGGACCCTCCTCCCGATCTTCCAGGTTCACAACCGTCTTGGAATGCGAGATCCTCGTGACACTTCTGACCATGACCGGTGTGTCGAATTGTTCACTAATCTCGAACCCTATCTTGACGAAATCCTTGGCCTCTTGGCTATCGCTGGGCTCCAGCATGGGAATTTTGGCGAACTTCGCGTAATTTCGATTGTCCTGTTCGTTCTGTGAGGAATAGAGTTCTGGATCATCCGCCGTGACGAGCACCAACCCTCCACGAACTCCGGTGTAAGAGGCGGTCATGAGCGGATCAGCGGCTACATTGACGCCCACATGTTTCATGCACACGATCGCTCTAGCCCCGGCGATACTCGCTCCTAAGGCCGCCTCTAAGGCGACTTTTTCATTGGGCGCCCACTCAGCGTATATCTCTTCATATTCTCTCCCGATCGTGTCGAGAATCTCCGAGCTCGGCGTCCCCGGGTACGCTGAAGAGAACCTCGCCCCTCCCTCGTACGCGCCTCTCGCAATCGCTTCATTTCCCGTCAGAACTTTCTTCATCTCACTTCCTCGTTCGCCCATGAATCACTTGGGTTTCAGGTCCTGACCCACAGTGTGCAAGAAGGTCGTATTTATGCCAGCTGAACGATAATAATATACAGATCACTGGAGTTTCTTTTCAAGGAAGGCTACCCTTCTTTGAACGCGGCTCGACTCGGTGGAATCGGGGTGTTCCTTTAGGAATTCCCTATATAGCTCCAAGGCCTCCTGCATCTTGCCCATCTCTTCATAGAGCTGAGCCCGCGCCAACATTGAATCTCCCGTGAGAAAACCTCCCTCCATTTCCTCCAGTTCATCCAAAGAGGCAAGGGCTTTTTCATAATCCTTTTCATGTTGGTAGGCAAAACCCAGGCTCCTGAGGGCGAGCGAACGATACAAGGGGTCGGTCCTGGCGCTGAAGAGAAAACGCTCATATTGCTGGGCGGCTTCACCATAGCGTTGTAATCTCGACAGGCTCTTAGCCATGTAGAAAACGCCCAGTTCGCCGCTCTCTGTGGCGCCGTAATCCGAAACGAGATTCTGGAAAACCTCGAGGGCCCCATTGTAGGCTTTATCCGCCTCTTCTCCACTCAGACCATCCGCTTCTTTCAGCTTAGCGACTCCCTGTGAAAGGAGAAAGGAGGCGCGCAGTTCCATTTGTTCGGCCCTTCTCATCCATAGGACGACCACTGTCGCGACCATCCCCAAGAGGACAAAAACAACAACAAAGAGCCTCCAATTTTCGGTGAAGAAGGTCGTGGTGCGATCAATGGCGCTGATCGAGGGCTCGATTTCGATTGTTCTTTTCGTCGGCTTGCTTTTTCCAGTTCTTTTCAGCTTCTTAGGCATACACTCCTCACGGCTTGTCGAATCTTATCGGCCTCAGCCCCCTTTGTCAACAGAATCAGGGATGGAGTTTCCTCAGCTTTGTGGAGGCCCATATCCCTGAGGGACGTTTGCGGAAGCGTTGGGAACCCATCNNATTCCCCACCTGTGAGCCCCGAGAGGGTCAGCGCGAGAGCGAGGGAGCAAGGGGATATGAGCGTCCAATCAAAAGACTTAAAATTTCGTGGAACATCAGAAGGTTACAAACTTGTTACTTTGAAAACTCAGGAAACTCACAATCAGGGCTGAGGAGTCGCCCCATTTCTCAAAAGATATATCTCACAACCCACAGATTTTTTTGGCCATTTCCAACTTCTCGAATGGAAACCTCCTCTCCCTTCGCTTTCAAGCATACGCGGTGACCCTATTCAGATCCGCAGGTTAAGCAAAAGAGGGATAAAGGTCAAAGGACAAAGGAAAGAAGACCAAGAAGTGCAAATCGATCATCCTTTAACCTTTCGCCTTCAACCTTGTGTTCGTAACGGTGGAGCAAGCGTGAGCTACAAAGACAGCCTGAGAACGCCAGAGCCTATTAGCATAACCGCTTCCGCAACGTCGCTCAGACACAGCTGGTCCCCTCAAGAATCGAAGAACTCCTTCACCCAACTCGCTTGACTTTTGGCGTCAATCCTCTTAATTTCTGTTAGCGTTCAGGGAGAGAATTTTGAACCGCGAAATTGCCACCAAGACCCTCGCCCAAATCTACCTCAGGCAGGGAAACCCCCAGAAGGCCCTGGAGATTTATCTGAAAATACTGGAACGGGAACCCGGAAACTTCGAAATAAGCGAGGCCATCAAAAACCTAAAGCACGAGATGGATCAGAATTCTCATCTTCCTCGAATGGACAGCTCTGAGGACCTCCCGGAATTCGAAAAGATAAGAAACCTTGAGAGGTGGCGCGAAAACATCCGGATGGTTCGGCAAAAGCGAAAAAGTCAGGACAAAGATTGAAGAAGCAACGATACAAATGGGTTATGGACCTTCTGGTCGACAATGATCTCCAGGCTTTCCTGGTCACGAGCCTTGAGAATGTCAGATATTTTAGTGGCTTCACAGGCTCTGATGCCACCCTTCTCCTCACAAAGAATGAGAAGTACCTTATGACAGACTCCCGATACACCACTCAGGCGAAGAATGAAACCCGGGGCTACCGTGTTGTCGAATACGTGAAAAAGGTGATGGGAATTGTCGATGTCATCTCGACACAGCATGTCGACAGGATCGGGATTGAGTCCCAACATATGACATATGCCCTTTTTTCCGACCTCACCGCAAAACTCGATAAGACGCAACTCGTTCCTCTAGATGAGGAGATCCGAACAGCGAGGATCAAAAAGGATGCCTCAGAGATCCGATCCCTGAGAAAGGCGATTGCCATCGCCGAAAAGGCTCTCGAAAGCAACATGGATCATATCAAACCCGGAATAAACGAAAGGGATTTGGCCCAGGAGGTCGAATTTGAGATGAGGCGGCTCGGTGCAGAGTCCCTCGCATTTGACACGATCGTCGCTTCTGGCTATCGGGGATCTCTTCCTCACGGGAGGGCGAGCGGGAAAAAATTGAACAAAGGGGATCTCATCGTGATCGATTTTGGAGCACGGTACAATGGATATCACTCCGATGAAACTTGTACCGTATGCTTGGGCCGTCCAACAAAAGAGCAGAGAACAATTTATTCGATTGTCAAAGAGGCTCATGATCGCGCCATCTCATCAATCAGGCCCGGTATACCCTTTCAGGATATCGACCGCACTGCCCGCCAGTACATCAAGGAAAAGGGGTATGGTCAGCATTTTGGGCATGGTCTCGGCCACGGAGTCGGGTTGGCTGTGCACGAAGAGCCTCGCGTCTCCTTTGATACCGCCGGCGTGCTCCAAACCGGCATGGTCTTCACCGTAGAGCCCGGAATCTACATTCCTGATTGGGGTGGCGTGCGCATCGAGGATATGGTGCTGGTGAAGCCGGAGGGGGCCGAGGTGTTGACCCAGATCGATAAGGAAATCAAGGTCTTCTAAAAACGGTGATTTCGGGCCCAGGGAATCACAAAGGTGCGCCTGACCCGTACATTATTCTTAAAGCAGTTTCGAGATGTATGTAATTAAATATCTACTTTATATAGCTTTTTGATGAGGAGCTTATATGCCAACGATTTACGACTTTCGAAGGGGTCTCAAAATCGAACTGGATGGAGAGCCATTTGTGATTGTGGATTATGAGCACGTTAAGCCTGGAAAGGGTGCGGCTTTTGCGAGGACAAAAATCAAAAGCCTGCTTACGGGAAACGTTCGTGAGCAGACATTCCGTGTTTCCGATCGAGTCGATAGCCCAGATGTGGAAGAGAAACAGATGCAGTATCTCTATCATGACGGCGAGAAATACTGTTTCATGGATGTCAAAACCTATGAGCAGTTTTTTCTCACAGAAGATCAGGTGGGAGGAAGTAAGGATTTTCTGAGGGAAAATGTCGACGTATCGGTTCTCTATTACAATAAAAAGCCCATAGGGATCGAACTACCGATCTTCGTGGAGCTTAGAATCGTCGAAACGCAACCCGGCGTTCGGGGCGATACTGCCACCGGAGGAACCAAGCCGGCCGTCCTGGAAACCGGAGCCACCGTTCAGGTGCCGCTCTTCCTGAACGAGGATGACATCATCAAGATCGATACGAGAACAGGCGCGTATATCGAAAGAGTGAAATAACGGATTGCTGTCAGTCGCAGGTTGTCCGTGGTTAGTTGGGGTCATTTGAACTTTGAGCTTTGTCATTTGTCGTGTTGCCCCTAGATCATATTTATCAACTCCGAGCCATTCCGCGGTGGTTTTGTGATGAAAATCCGGAGAGATTATCCTTGACCGGATGACTTTTTTGCCCTATTTTAAGATCAGTTTGAAGCTTTCAGGTCACGACTCGAAACAATAGCATGNNAGTAAAATCAAGGGGTTAGCCAGTTGTGGTTGACCCCTTTTCATTTGACGTGACGGTTTTGTGACAGGTTATCACTGAGTCAGCCTTCTTCTTGATGATTTCAGCTAACTCATATCGCTGGGGATTTGAAAGCAGATAATCACCGAGGACAAGATGATGTGGTACGTTGGATCTACAACTGATCTGGACCGTAGAATCGAAGAACATGATTCCGGGTCGGTCAGGAAGCCTCTTTTCCTCAGGGCCAAATCTGAAGAGAGTTATCCCCTTTTTTGCAAATAGAACGCGACAGCCACGATGATGATTAATCCCTTTACAATCCATTGCCAATAGGCCGAAACATCAAGGAGATTCAAGGCATTGCTAAGAATCGCAAAAATGAAGACCCCCGCAATTGTGGGGATGACACCACCCCTTCCCCCAGTGAGGCTCGTGCCACCAATCAGAACGGGTAAAATGGAATCAAGCATGTACCGTTCACCGACGAGTGGGTCCCCCATACCCATCCGGCTGGCCAAGAGAATGCCGGTCAGCGCCGCAGTGAAACTGCAGATCATGTACGTAATGATTTTGACCCTCCCGGTCTTAATCCCGGAAAGCCTGGCAACCTCTTCATTTCCACCCGTGGCATATACATANNGGCATATACATATCGGCCAAAGGTTGTCCGCCGAAGAAGAATGATTGCTGCTGCGGCAACGACAGAGAAGAGGATAATCGGAAATGGAATAAACCACACCTTTCCCCAGGCTAGAAAATCAAAGCTTGGTGGTACCGACCCATAAGGAGACTTCGTATAGAGCAGTATAGCACCTTGGACGGCGGACATCATGCCTAGGGTCACGATGAGGGGATGGACCCCTGTCCTCGTAATAACGAAGCCGTTGCAAAATCCAATGAAAAGGGCTAGGCCGATGACCAGCGAGACCACAGGGAAAACCAGGTGTTCACGGCCAAGTATCATTCCAGTCGTGAGGCACGCGGCCATACTGACCACCGACCCAATCGATAGATCGATTCCTGCGGTCAGTATGGCAAAGGTTTGACCAACGCTCACAAACCCAAGAGGCACGACTTGACGCAGTAGGTTTTGAATGTTACGGAAGGTGAGGAATACGTCAGATAACACGCTTGTCGTCAGGATCAATCCAACTAGGACAAGATAAACAACAACGGTTGTCCAGTTGCGTTTTAAGAAGTTAGGACGCAAAGGCTTGCCCCTTTGTTTCGTGTTCCCCAGTTTTTTGGCCTGTGGCTATCATCAAGATGCGTTCCTCTGTGGCTTCTGAAGGAGAAAGTTCTCCCATGACGCGACCGTCATGCATCACCAGAATTCGATCGCTCATTCCGATGATCTCGGGGAGTTCCGATGAGATCATGATAATTGCCGTGCCCTGTTTCGTCAGAAGCCGCATAAGATTATAAATTTCAGCCTTTGCTCCCACATCAATGCCCCTGGTCGGTTCGTCCATAATAAGCAATGCGGGCTTGATGCTTATCCACTTTGCCAGGATCATTTTCTGCTGGTTTCCTCCACTGAGATACTGGACTTCCTGTTCGATGCTCGGGGCGACGATGCCGAACTCTTTCACACAGTTTTTGCTGTAATCCTTCTCCTTTCCTTCCCTGACAAAGAACCAGCTTTTGACTCTATCCAAAATGGTTAAGGTCAGGTTCTTCCTCACAGACAAGCAGTGAACCAGGCCATCCTTCGCTCGGTTCTCGGTCACAAATCCCACACCGTTCGATATGGACGTCTTGGGAGTGGCCTTTCTGATTTTCTTCTCGTTCAGTAGGATCGTTCCTCGATCGATGGGGTCGGCTCCAAAAATCGCCCGTGCCAACTCTGTGCGGCCAGCGCCAACCAGACCCGCCACGCCCAGGATCTCCCCGCTGTAGACCTTGAAAGAGACTTTCTTTAGAACATTATCTCTGCAAACATCGTCCAAAGTGAGGATTTCTTTCCTTTCCCCTCTCTCCCTGGCAGGAAAGGTCTCCGAGAGACTTCTTCCCACCATCATTCTTACGATTGTCGGTTTCTCCACGTCCTGCGTTGTGACGGTCCCAACCCGTTTTCCGTCCTTCAGGACCGTCGCTCGATCTGCGATTTGAAAGATCTCGTCAATTCGATGCGAAATATAGATAATTGCCTTTCCATTTTCCTTCAGAGATCGGATGATGCGAAACAGCGATTCCAATTCTTTGCCTGAAACGACGGCTGAAGGCTCATCCATCATGATGATATCAGCGCTCAGAGATAGTGCCTTGGCTATCTCAATCATCTGCTGTTGTGCAACACCCAAGTCCGCAACTCTCGCCTGAAGATCAATGTCAACACCCAAATCGCCCAAAAGCTCTTTTGAACGCTGATACAAGACGGGAGAATCAATGAAACTTAGTTTCTTCTGCGGCTCCCGTCCCAGGAAAATATTTTCAGCCACGGTAAGTTCAGGAATCAGGTTAACCTCCTGATAGATGATGCTGATCCCATGGCTTTGGGCCTCTTTGGGCGAGGAAAAGGAGGTTTCTTTTCCCCTCAGGAGGATTTTCCCTTCGTCAGGTCGGTAAACTCCGGCAAGGATCTTCATGAGGGTCGATTTCCCGGCCCCGTTCTCTCCCACCACGGCATGGACTTCGCCTGGGAGGCAACTGAAATCGACCTGATCAAGTGCCAAAACCCCGGGAAATGCCTTCGATATCTTTTGCATTTCCACCATATTCTCATCCATCGTTAACCTGTTCTTTCTTTAGTGAGGTGGGAAGGACCCGAAGGTCCTCCCCCTTCTGGTGTTACTTCGGAAGCCACTTCTCTGGAAGCGTATGGTTCCACCATTCATCAGGCCATTCTGAGTGGGCCATTTGACTCCACGGGATATCGGTTTTCACGTTTTCTGTGTCCACCGTCGTCACGACGGTCCGCGGCACATCGATGATAAAGGGCACGGGTCTCCCGTTAAGAACCTGCAATGCCACCCGGACAGAATCACTTCCCATGGACACGGGGAAATCGATGCTCATGGCTGGAAAACCCCATTGCTGAGCTCTCACCAGAAAGGCGTTGAGATGGTCTCCCGTGATGGGTACCTTCATACCGGCTTCACGCAACGCCTCCATGGCTCCGCTTGTCTGAAGTCCGTCACCCCAGACACCATGAATCTTGTCCCCGTAAGACTGAATCAATGCCGACATGATCCTCTTACCCTCAGCAGGTGACCAATTGGCATACTGGAAGTCCAGGACCTTGATG
>WVXP01000279.1:8871-12306 GCA_011773445.1 Pseudomonadota bacterium
GTGACAAAGGAGACAAAATTATCACTGCTCACCCTTCGGTCCACGCAAATGACCGGAATTCCCTGTTTCATCGTCCGGGTGGTAATGGGGTCCAGAGCGGCCATCGTAGCGGCACTGAGAAGCAATAGATCGATCCCTTTGGCCACCAGGTCTTCAACATCGCCGATTTGTTTGTCCGGTTTATCGTTGGCGTCGGTAATGTAAAACTTTTTGATTACATCCTTGTGGTTTTCAGCCTCAGCCTGCACTTGCCGAGCAAAAAAGACCCGCCAGGAGTTGGAGATGGACGCGTTGCTAAAGCCAATGGTATATGGTGGATCCTTTTTGTACTTAGAGGTATCTACCATCTGAAGGGGAGTCGAACTCCAAAGCCATGACCGTGGGAACGTATCCGCCGAGGCAATGGAACTCATGATGGTGCAGACAAAGGCAGCGGCGATGATAATCGATATAAGCTTTTTCATGATGAACCCTCCTTTTCTTTTTTGGTGCAAGAAAAATCTTTGCTCCTTAGCTGGCCCATGTCGAGTCGGTCTTGCTATGCATCACCTCCTTTCTGTCTTAGACGTTCAAACGGCCCGCATTCTGAACATCGCATAAAAGGATGTGGCCAGGATGATTACGGAGCCTTTGACGAGTAGCTGGACCTGCACTGGGAGATGGAGGAGCAAAACCAGATTGTAAAGCATCATAATAATCAGGACGCCGACCATCGTCCCCATGACCCCTCCTCTGCCTCCTTCGAAGGTTGTGCCGCCCATCACCACGGCCGCGATTGAATCGAGCTCATAGCCCTTACCGACCCAGTTATCTGAAATCCCGATCCAACCGGCAAGATAGAGACCGGCGATGGCCGCCGTAAAGCCTGAAATCACATAGGCTACCGTGATGATCAGATCGATACTATACCCGGAGAGACGGGCCGTTTCGATATTTCCTCCAATGGCATAAATCTGCCGTCCCAGGGTCGTCTTCTTCAAAACAATCGAGGCGATGATGATTAGTATGGCAAGGGACAGGATAGAGGTAGGAATAATGCCGATATCACCCGTCCCCAGGAATCGCAAGATCGGCGGGAAACCTCCTTTGGGTGCCCCCTTCGTATACAGGAATCGGAGGCCCTGAATAATGATCATCATGCCAAGGGTGGCCATAAAGGGCTGAACTTTCCGCTTTGTGATGAGGAGGCCGTTGGCTAACCCCACGAGAACGCCGAATAGCAAACAGACCATTGCGACCGGAAAAAACAGGGCATCCTGTCCTCCCGTGTTGTGAGCGACGATCACAGCCACCGTCGCCATGACAGAGGCTACCGAGAGGTCCAACCCGCCGCCACCGATTAAGATAACGAAGGTTTGACCAATGCTGACCATGCCCAGGGCAGCAGCCTGATTGAGGATATCTTTGAGATTTTGGGGATTTAGAAATTGGGGGGAAACCAGGGAAGCCGTAATGAAAAGAAGACACAGGAAGATGTAAATGCCGTATTTCTCAAATGAGGTTCTCAAGGACATCGAGAGTCGGTATAGTGATCTCTCAGCCAGAAGTTCCATAGAATTCAGCTTATTTCAATGGGAACCTGGATATACGTGTTCTCGCTTGGAGCCTTTTCACGCTCAATTATTCCCATTTCACGAAAATATGGTTTATATAGCAATATCGAAGAAAAGTGTGATGTTTGTCAAGACAAATCACACATTCCCTGGCTGGCAAGGCAACTCGGGGTCGTCAATGAAAATATCTAGAAGGCTATCCAGGCGAGTCCGTGTGGCGGGAAAACCAGCAGAATGATCTAGCTCTGAGCCTCTTTCTTAATGCGTCGATAGAGGTCTCGATAATATGCGTTGTGGATCGCACAGCCCACTTCTTTCTGTGCCAGCATAAGGGCCAAACACCGATCGCAAGTGGTGCAGTAGTCGATCGATTGGGTCTCTCCAGAAAGAATCTTTCTCGGAAACAACGGATCCGCAAGAGACTGCCTTCCGATTCCGACCAGATCGACGTTGCCATCCTTCAGATTCTTCTCAGCCCAGTACAGGAAGCTCTTCTTCGATCTCTCAGGCTCCTGCAAGTTGTTTTTACCATCCCTCAAATAGCTGTATCCCGATCCAATCACCGGAATTTCTACGGTTTTCTTCACTGCTTTGGTCCACCCAAAATGTCTATAGACGCCCTCCGGATATTTCTTGGACGGTTGCGTGATTTCAGAACCGGCGATCCCCGCGGAGACGTTGATGTAATCCATGCCTATCTCCTCGAGCATCGTCACAAAGGCAATGGGTTCTCCAAGGTCCTCGATAACCTCCTCCGGGCCGGAGGTGCCAAATCCCCCGGCTATGCCATCGTAAATCGAAAACCTCACCCCAATGAGAAAAGATTCGTCATCTAAGGCAGTTCTCATCTGTCGTGCTGTTTCCCTGGTAAATCTTGTCCGGTTTTCGAAGCTCCCTCCGAATCGATCTTGCCTGGTATTAGCTGGTCGGACCATCTCGGCTCCAATATAGCCGTGACAATGTTTGAAATCAATGCCATCTGCCCCAACCTGTTTTGAGATGACAGCCGCTTTGACAAAACTCGAAGCGATTGCCTCAACCTCTTTCTCTGTCAGAACGTGAACGGTAGGGTCTCCCGTCGGGTAGACTGAGACGACTTTCGAAAACGCTTTCTCGCTCAACCGTCCTGAATGATTGAGTTGGAATAGGATCAGTGACTCATGATTGACCGCTCGCATCTCCCTGATTAGCCGTTCCAGTTTTTTTGCGTTTTCTTCCGTAATCAACAGCTGGTTCTTTCTGGCTCGACTCTCAAGCGTAATGGTAAGAGATTCGAAATTAATAACACCTGCTCCACCTTCAGCAATACGCCGATACCGCTGAAATGTGAGATCCGTGGGGTTTCCAGAGGAATCCGCATCGTTGCATTCCATGGGTTGGGTTACGATACGATTCGGGGCTACTTTCTTCCCAATACGGATAGGTGAAGCAATCATCTGCGAGTTCATCTCGCTCACCTCCTTGAATCGAACCAAAGTGATGCGAGCCCGTTACCAAACATGATGGAAGGACTAGAATGAACTTTCGGTTGACATATACTGACAACCTGATATACGTATTCGCTAGTATTATCAGGACCAAGTGAACCTGTCAAGGATTTCCATTGGCTTATGAAAGGAGAGAAAATAATGGTCGAAACGAAATCAATAGGGGTCGGCATGTTGGGGTATGCGTTTATGGGTAAAGCGCATACCAACGCTTTCAAAAAGCTCCCGTACATCTATTACCCGCCTCCTGCCATTCCTGTTCTGAAGGGGATTTGTGGAAGAAACGAGAAAGCGGTCAAGGAGGCTGCCGAACGGTTCGGCTATCATTATGGAACCACTAGGTGGAAAAAGTTGATTGACGATCCAGAGATCTCGCTTTTTGACAATAATGGACC
>WVXP01000279.1:12326-12765 GCA_011773445.1 Pseudomonadota bacterium
CAAAGAAAGCCGAAAAGAGCGAGATCAAGAGCATGATAGCTTTCAGTAATCGGTTCTCCCCCGCGGTGCTATTGGCAAGGCGTCTCATTGAGCAGGGCAAAATAGGTAAGATCTATCATTTCCGGGCTGCTTTTCTGCAGGATTGGCTTGTGGATCCCAGCTTCCCGCTGGCTTGGCGACTCGATAAGGAGGTCGCCGGGTCAGGCGTTCTGGGCGATCTGAATGCACACAGCATCGATATGGCCCGCTTTCTCACAGGTCTCGAGATAGCTGAGGCATGTGGGGTGAGAGAAACCTTTATCAAAGAGCGACCGATTCCCCTCGAGGCTACTGGACTTTCTGGCAAGGCTGGAAAGGAAAAAGGAGCCGTCACAGTAGATGATGCTTCGCTGGGCATGTTCCGATTTAGCAACGGCGCACTGGGGAGCATTGAGGCCAG
>WVXP01000279.1:12793-15560 GCA_011773445.1 Pseudomonadota bacterium
GAGGTTCAGGGGTTCCGGACTATTTTGGTCACTGAGGCAGACGTCCACGACTTCATCAAATACTGGTGGCCGCCTGGCCACATGCTGGGATGGGAACATCACCACTGCCACACGATTTTCCATTTCGTCAACTGTGTTGCGAATAATCTGGATGTCGCTCCCTGGGGTGCGACCTTTGAAGATGGTCTCAAGGTCCAGCTGGTCCTGGATGCTTTGCAGCGTTCAGAAAAAGAGCGGGGCTGGGTCAATGTGGAACAATAGGCGATAAGAGGAGGTTAGCCAAATGAAGATAGGAATGTTTAGTGCCAACTTTATGGATCAGGATCTTGAATCAGTTCTTAGAATGATGGCCGAAAAGGGATACGAGGCTGCAGAGCTTCCGGCTTTCTCAAAGAATGGGCATCTCGACATCGATGAAGTGCTCACTGGCAATAACGCCAAGAAGATCAAAGACCTGGTGAAGAAATATGACCTCACAATTTCTGCCTTGAGTAATCACACCGAAGGACAGCTAGTCTTGGGCCCGCACACCAAGGATACTGACGCCTTTTTTAAGGGGACGCCTGCCGAAAAGATCAAATTTGGAATGGAGCGGATGAAAAAAACAGCCAAGGCGGCGGCCGCGTTGGACGTCCCCGTCGTCTGTGGCTTCATCGGCTGCGAGAATTTTGCCCGATGGTTTCCCTGGCCCTATCCTGAGGGATGGGACGAGATGGCAAATGACTTCATAGAACGGTGGGGGGAGATTCTCGATACCTTTGAAAGGGAGGGGGTCAAATTTGCCCATGAACCCCATCCAAACGAATATGTGTACAACGTGGAAACTGCCCTCAAGAGTGTAGAATTGATGGGCGGGAGAAAAGAGTGGGGATTCAACTTTGATCCTGCCAACATTGTGATTCAGGGAATCGATCCCGTCATTTTTGTCCAGGAACTCGGGGAGAGGATTTATCATGCTCACGCCAAGGATGGAGAAATCGTGGAGCACAATGTGCACCGGTCAGGGCTTCAATCAACAGGAAAATGGAGCCGAATCGACCGAGGGTTTCGATTCCGAATCCCAGGGTGGGGATCTGTACCCTGGAAAAGAGTACTCACTGAAATGAGGCTGGTCGATTACGATTATGTCTTGAGCTATGAACATGAAGATGTGGTCATGAGCCGGGAGGATGGCATGGAAAAGACCATCGAATATTTGAGGCCCCTCATCATCAAACAGCGTTACGAGGGAAGAGGAGATAAGCTCTTTGAGTAGCGTCCTACGCTCACCCTGGAAAATGATCGACCAGGAACCAGGATATGTACCTCTCATTGCCTGATTTCCGAAAGCGCGTGGAATTCAGTTTGTGCCAACCCTATGCAAGTAATGACGATGTGATGTCATTCTGTGACAGGGCCTTAAGTGTAGGAGTCGGGGTGGTTTGTGTCAACCCGGTCAATATCCCCCTGACCGTGAAACTGCTTGAGGGCACGGGTATCGAGGTTAGCGGAAACGTGGGATTTCCATTCGGATCTCATTCGTCCGAAGTGAAGGTTCTGGAGACCAGCAGAGCAGTCGAGGCAGGAGCCACCCAAATCGATATGGTTATCAACGTCGGCGCGCTTAGGTCCAAAAAAGATGACGTGGTTCTTGAGGATATTCAGGGGGTGGTCGAGGCGGCCCAGGGACGAATCGTCAAGACCATCATTGAGACCTGGGTTTTGACAGATGAAGAAAAAGAACGGGCCTGTCGGATTGCTGAAAAGGCCGGCGCCTGTCTCGTGAAAACCAGTACTGGAGTTCGAACTCAGTACCTGATTGAGATCAACGCCAATCCGAGAGGGGCGACGGTTGAGGACGTGGGGCTGATGCGGAGGGTTCTCACCCCTCGCATGAAAATCAAAGCCTCGGGTGGGATCTATACCCTCGAGTTGGCCCTCGAGCTGATTCGGAGAGGCGCCGACCAGCTCGGCCTGAGCCAAGGGGAAAGGATCATTCGAGAGTTCAAAAAAACCTATGGAGATGGCGTCGAGCTGTTCGTGGAAAGGCAAGGGGCTGAAAGTCTGTGAGCAAAAACAAATCAGATAGGGCTTATGTCATCGGTGTGGATAGTGGCACTTCATCCACTCGGACCATCCTCTTTGATGAGAAAGGTGAAGCACTGGCTGAGGGCCGCCAAGCATATGACGTACTGCGTCCACACCCGGGCTGGGTGGAGCAGAAGGCGGGGTGTTGGTGGGAGGCTTTGGTCGGGTCGATCCGAAACCTGCTCGCGAAATATCCCGTAAAGCCGGATGAAATCCGCAGTCTTGGAATCACCCATCAGCGTATCACAGCCGTTCCTGTTGACAAGTCGCTCAAACCGTTACGCAATGCGATTCTATGGAATGACATTCGTTGTGGAGAACAGAATGAGTGGGCTCTCAAGCACGTAGGGCGCCAAAGAATCTACCAACGAACGGGGTATAATCCCGGTATATGGACCGTGTACAAGGCCATGTGGCTTCGAGACAACGAACCTGATTTGTACCATCGAATGCACAAATTTCTTCTTGTTCAGGAGTATCTTACCTACAAACTCACCGGGCAACTGGTCACCACTTCGAGCGCTGCCGTGATGACCGGGTGTCTCGATGTGGCTCATCGGCATCGGTGGGCTGAGGACATCCTCCAGGAGTTCGACATATCTTCTTCGATATGGGTGGAGAGGATTCTTGCGGGTGGGGAGATCGCCGGGAGAATTCACAGGCAAGCCTCTCGTGAAACCGGCCTGCCGGAAGGACTGCC
>WVXP01000279.1:15574-26517 GCA_011773445.1 Pseudomonadota bacterium
CAATGGAGATGTGCACGGAGAGGCTTCCGCTGGACCCGGATGCCAACTACTTCATCGAGATTAGCCCCATGGGAACCTATTTCCCCGAGAATTCCATATACAGCGGTGGATCAGCCCTGATGAACTGGCTAGGAGAACTTTTTTCTTACGGCGAAACGACCCGAACCCCACGGGACTGGGAGGCGTTTTACAATATAGCCCAAAACGCACCACCAGGGAACTGGGGACTGATGCTTATTCCATACTTCTCTGGAGCGACGGCACCTTACTGGGACCTCGAAGCCCGAGGCGCCATGTTTGGGTTCCTGATGGATCACTCGAAAGCCCACATGGTACGCGCGATCATGGAGGGTTTGGCCTATGAGACCCGGCGACAGATGGGATTTATGGAACACGGAACAGGTATCCCGATTTCTGAGGTACGGATGTACGGCGGTTCCGCGAGGAGCGATCTCTGGAATCAGGTGTTTACTGATATTTTAGGTGTCAGATTGTGCACAACCGAAACTGTTGAGACAACTGCTCTGGGCGCGGCCGTATGTGCAGCCGCTGGGGCGGGAATCTACCCGAGTATCGAAGAGGCTGCCGATCACATGGTACAGGTCAAAAAGGAATACCATCCAAATCAAGCTAACCGAGAGCTTTATGACCGGCTCTATCAGGAGGTGTATTGCAAGTTTTATGACCGGGTTCACGACCTGATCCATCAGGCTTCAGGGATTATCAAAAACTTCTCCTGAGGCAAAGTCCCAAGAACAGTTCACTGTTTTCTCGTTTTTTCCCTTGTTCCACCTGGAGCAAAAGATGGCAGAAGAATTCGAGAAACTCGATGACCAGAGCTTTATGCCTCTTTATTTTCAGTTAAAGGAGATCTTTTTCGATAAGATCGAAGGCGAAGAGTTACGAGAAGGGGATTTGATCCCCTCGGAAAATGATCGTTGACGGTAAACCCTTGGGTATTCTGCATTCTCACATTCCCTCGAAATACAAAATCAGCCTCAGTGAAGGTTACACCAAATCCCCTTACAGGATTCTTGCAAAAAAGGGATTTGATTGAAAGAAGCAGATCAGATCATCGAGGCTTCTATGTCCACCAAAGAGGAAACTCGGCTTGTGAGACAGAAATCTCCCTTTCCAACACTGGTCATAAAGCGCCTGTCTTTTTCGGTCAATGGCGAGATTGTAGAATATGTGAAAGGGGTCCATCAGGGGGATCTGCATCGATACAACTGTGAGTTGACTCGATACCGGTAGATGAAAGGAAGGACAAAATGTTTCAGGGTGGATATTTGGGAAAGATTCTTAGAGTGGACCTTAGTCGTCGGAGCGTTTCTGACATGGATTATGCTGAAGAGTTACGGCGAAAGTACTTGGGTGGAAGGGGTATTGCCGCCTATCTCTACCACCAGGAGATGCCTTCCATAGTGGATCCTTTGGGGTCAGCCAATAAGATCTTCTTTGTGACCGGCCCCTTGACGGGAGCCCCGGTTCTGGCAAGCACGAAGATGCAACTGACAACCCGGTCGCCTGACACGGGATACTATCTCTGCTCTAATTCCAGCGGGAATTTTGGTCCCTATCTGAAGTTTGCTGGTTACGATGGCGTTATATTGGAGGGGAAGGCGTCGTCCCCCGTGTCCATCATCATCAATGAGAACGGAGTCGAATTCCGGAACGCCTCGCACTTGTGGGGGCGAAAAACCCCAGAGGTTGACGACTACTTTAAGGAGGCCCTGAATGGCAGGAAGATCGGCGTGTTGTCAGTCGGTCCTGCGGCGGAAAGAGGTGTCAGAGTGGCGTGTATCCAGGTCGATGGGAGAAGTTTCGGCCGTGGAGGGGCTGGTGCTGTAATGGCAGGAAAGAATGTTAAGGCCCTCGTGTCCTGCGGAACGAAAAAACTCGATATCGCGAATCCCGTAGCACTCAAAGAATATGTCAGTCAGGCCAGAGCAAAAGTTCGTCAATTTAAGTCTACCCATACGACACACGGTACGGCTCAGTATACCGAAGTCATCAATGAACTCGGATGTTATCCCACTCGCAATTTCCAGACTGCCATCTTCGATGGGATTGACACAATCAGCTCGACCTATATGAAGGAGAACTATTTTGTCCGGAACAAGGCGTGCTACCG
Source organism: Pseudomonadota bacterium (assembly GCA_011773445.1). Lineage (GTDB taxonomy): Bacteria > Desulfobacterota > BSN033 > WVXP01 > WVXP01 > WVXP01. The sequence continues at coordinate 17,709 of WVXP01000279.1, forward strand.
ATGTCCTGTAGGCTGTGCACAGGTCTGCGCAGTCCAGGACGGACCTTTCAAGGGGGCAGAGAGTGACCCCGAATACGAAACAATCGGAGCTTTCGGTGGACAATGCGGTGTGAGTGATTTTGGGGCCATCATCGCGGCGAATCAGATTTGCGATGAAGAAGGCATCGATACAATGACCACGGGGACCCTCATTGCCTTCGCCATGGAGTGTTTTGAACGTGGTCTGATTTCAAGAGAGGAGACTGACGGCCTCGACCTCCGTTTTGGCAATGCCGAAGCCATGGTCGAGATGGTTCGCAGAATTGCTAACCGAAAGGGATTGGGCAATCTGCTCGCAGACGGGTTTCTCCACATTAAGAAAAAACGTCCCGAACTCGAATACTACATGATGCATGTGAAGGGACTCGCTTTTGCGCAGTATGAGCCGAGGGGGTTTCATGGAATTGGCCTGGGGTATGGGACCTCGAGTCGGGGAGCCTGTCATAACGTCGGAGGTTGGACGATTCGCGATGAGCTCATAGCCAAAACGCACGATCGCTTCGCGACCAGGGGAAAAGGTCGTCTTGTGAAGACCCTCCAGGACAACCGTGCCTATGTGGACTCCCTCGGCATCTGCACCGTTGTCCGGGGGGCTCTCGGGTTCACCGAAAATCCCACTGGGAATGCACTCGCCTATGTGACGGGATATGATTTTAACCCTGAGTTAATGATGATTGGTAGCAGGATATACACGTTGGAGCGTATGATCCTCAATAGGGAAGGGATCGGGAAAAAGGATGACATCCTCCCCCGACGGATCATGGAGGAACCCCTGGCCGAAGGCATGGCCAAAGGAAGAGTTGTGACGGCGAAAATGTATGATGAAATGCTTGATGAGTATTATATGGCCAGGGGTTGGGATGACAACGGGGTACCCAAAAAAGAAACACTCGCGGCCCTTGCTGTTCCCTAGTCAGCACCTCTCGTCTTGGGCTATGCCTTCCTGTGGGCGAAGGCAGGGGTAGTCAGCTCACCGTTTGAACGCAAAGGAGACAACATGGAATCAAAGTATAGGGTTCTTGTCACTTCTACTTCCTTCGGAAAGGCGGACCCCCTGCCCCTTCAGAGGCTGAGAGAGTGTGGCTGTGATGTCATAGAGAACCCATATGGGAGACCTCTCAAGGAAGATGAGCTTACCGCTCTTTTGGCTGATGTGGACGGTGTAATCGCCGGTTTAGATGAGTACACCGAAAGGGTGATTAAGAGTGCGACGCGTCTCAAGGTAATTTCCCGTTATGGCGTCGGTGTGGATAAGGTCGATTTGAAGGCCGCAGAAGCCCATGGAGTCAGGGTAACCACCACCCCAGGCGTTAATACCCAGGCCGTGGCCGATTTAACCATGGCATTGATGCTTGCGGTGGCGCGTAAGGTCCCGAAAGCGGACGCCAGTGCAAAGGAGGGAAAGTGGGAGAAGATCTTTGGACATTCCCTGTATCAAAAGAAACTTGGAATCGTGGGATTGGGTCAGATTTCAAAGGCCGTAGCCAAAAGGGCTCAAGGGTTTGATATGGAAGTCTCCATTTTTACGCAGTACCCGGACGCCTCGTTTGCGGAGACGAGGGGAATTCGATATGCTGCTTTTAATGAGATCCTCGAGCAGTCAGATTTCTTATCCCTCAACTGTTCAATGACTCCCGACCGAACCGGAATGATCGGCTATGAGCAGCTGAGAAAAATGAAACCCACGAGCTATCTTATCAATACGGCTCGAGGAGCATTGATTAAAGAAGACGACCTTTATCGAGCTTTGAGAGACGGTATCATCGCCGGGGCGGCGCTGGACACCTATGTCCAGGAACCCCCAAAAGAGAGCCCATTGCTGACACTCGAGAATATAGTGACAACGCCCCACATTGGATCGTACACGTACGAGACCGTCTTGGAGATGGGACTAATGTCAGTGGAAAACTTGATAAAGGCCCTGGAAGGAGGAGAGATATAGATGATCAGAAAAATCGAGATATTGAACCGGATTCTCGAAACCGGTGTGATCGCTGTTGTTCGAGCAGAGTCCGCCGAACAGTCAATTAAAATCATTGATGCCGCTCGTGAGGGTGGAATTCTAGCCCTGGAAGTCACCATGACGGTGCCCGGGGCTATTGATGTGATCAAGGAAATATGCCAGAGATACGCGGGGGGCGAGGAGATCATCGGGGCAGGGACCGTACTCGATGCCGAAACAGCCAGAGTCGCCATGCTTGCCGGTGCTCAGTTCATCGTTGGCCCAACGCTCAATCCCGATATGGTCCGTATTTGTAACCGGTATCAGATCAATTGCATGCCAGGGGCGACGTCTGTCCGTGAAGTGTTGGAAGCACTTGAACTGGGGGCCACGATTGTCAAGATCTTTCCCGGCAACCTATTGAAGCCAGACTTTATCAAGGCGGTTCATGGCCCCCTCCCGTACGCGCCCTTGATGCCCACAGGAGGGGTCAGCGTGGAGAGTGCCAAGGAATGGATTCGGGCCGGGGCCGTGGCCATCGGTGTGGGAGGCGACCTCACAAAAGAGGGGATCGCCAAGGGGGATTACTCCCTGATCACCAGAAAAGCCGAGACCTATATCAAGGCCGTTCGAGAAGCGCGATCAGGATGAAGGAAGAAGGCGTGAGGGTTCGAAGGGGCTGTCTTCATCCCCGTTCGGTTATGATCTCTTCAGACAAGTTGACGATCTCGGTATCATCCGCTGACGTGTCGTTTTGGAAAGTAACATAGGCATCGGCAAAAGGTTGAGACAATGGGAATCCGGCGCTATGCCAAGCATCAACAGGAGAAAGGACAGCGGCATAGCGGGAATCGGGATGACCTCAGTTTCTCTTGTCATGGGCCTACCCGTGGAATCGGATTGGGCACCCGGAAGCGCGACCGCGAGAAAGGCTCCGGTATTACGGAAAATCAAAAGTTCCTGAGTCTGAAGATGCCTTTCCATTTGAGTGATACATTTGAGTCGCCGAAGCACGCGGAAGAAACCGACTGCAGGATCTGGCTCTTGAGTGAAAATGGTCAACTGTTTCCAATAATCGCACATTCCACTCACCCTAACGGTCGTACTGCTTAAATCGAGTTGGTAAATATCGATACATGTTCCATACCAATGAAAATCAATTTCGCTGAAATGGACAGGTGATTTGTCCATACTTGCTCATCACGAGAGATTCGCTAAAAACACGATAGCGAGAAATTTAGATGGTTGTCAAACAAACTGTGACTCGCTGATATGAAAAGATTGTTACATTTGGCCGTTGACAACGAACAACTCGTATTAAGACTCAGTCACATCTTCAGTATTCATACAGAAAGATCAACGAACAATTTCTCGGGGAAGGGAGGCATTTAACGCATGGACAAAGTAGGCTTCTGCCTCGTGGGAACCGGGCGAGCAGGGATGGTGCACGGGACCAATGTCACGCGTCGACTCAAAAACGCAGAATTGGTAGCTCTGGTTGATTCAAATGAAAAAACCCTCAAAGAGAGCGGAGAAGTTCTGGGTGTCGGAGAGTTATATACCGACTACAAACAAGCCATAGACCGTCGTGATATTGATGCTGTTATCATCGTTACTCCCACGTTTACCCATGCGGAAATTGCTTGCTCTGCAGCCCAACATGGCAAACATATCCTGTTAGAAAAACCGATGGCCATTTCCGTGGACGAATGCGTTGCTGTGAACGCAGCCGTAGAGAAGAATAATGTCAAACTCCAATTGGGATTCATGCGTCGGTTCGATCCGGCATTTGTCCAAGCAAAGGAACATCTAGCCTCGGGGCAGATGGGACGGGTGATGATGATAAGGTCGACAGGGAGGGGACCGGGGTTGCCTCCTCCATGGACGTATGACTTGTCTCGGAGCAACGGGATGCTTGCGGAGGTCAATAGCCACGATTTCGACTCCATTCGCTGGCTGGGGGGAAGTGACTATGAACTGGTTTACGCACAAGGAGGGAACTTTAAATGTGAGAATTTGAGAAAGGACTACCCGGATTTCTATGATAACGCCGTCGTAATTGTGCGGTTGAAAAACGGCACCCTAGGGTCCGTCGATGGGGCCTGTCCGGCCGGTTATGGTTATGACGCGCGGGTAGAAATTCTATGTGAGAACGGGGTAATTCGGATCGGCGATTTGGAGGAGTCGGGTTTCACGTGCGTCCTGAAGGATGGAACGGTCGTCGGTTCTGCCTTCAAAAGTTGGCGAAATCGGTTTGAGAAGGCATACCTCGCGGAATTAGAACATTTCGTGCAGTCGATCCTTAATGACCATGAGCTTGCCGTCACGGGCGTGGATGGAATGAAGGCCGTTGAAATTGTGGTGGCTGCTAACAGATCGATTCAAACAGGTCAACCCATAAGACTCATTTAAGTCACGAGATTCCAATGCTTGCTGCTACATACACCCAAGGCGGACATTTCCAACTAGAAGATATCCCTGTCCCCAAGATTCAAGAAGATGAAATACTCGTAAGAGTGCGAGCCACCAGCATCTGCGGGACAGATTTGAGAATCATCCAACACGGTCATCGCAAGCTCCAACCAGGTCAAAAGATCGTCCTGGGTCACGAGTTCTCTGGAACCGTTGAGGCTGTGGGAAGTCGCGTGCGAGGTTACAAGGTCGGCCAACGGGTGGGGGTTGCCCCCAATATCGGCTGCGGCCAGTGCGATCAATGCGTCGAAGGTCGAGCCAACATGTGTCCTGATTACTCAGCGTTTGGCATCAATTTCGACGGGACCCACACCGAATTTGCCAGGGTGCCCGGGTCCGCAATTTCTCAGGGGAATGTGATGGCGTTGCCAGAGGAGGTTTCCTTCGATGAAGCTGCCCTAAATGAGCCATTCTCGTGTGTCATTAACGGTAACGATGCGTGCCGGATCAAATTGGGAGACACCGTTTTGATTTTTGGCGCGGGCCCCATTGGGCTCCTCCACCTGATCCTCGCGAAGCTCAGCGGGGCTAAGGCTGTCATTGTTTCAGACGTGATCGATGAAAAGCTCGACAGGGCCACAAGAATGGGAGCAGATCATGTCATCAACCCCAAAACGTCTAACCTAAAGAAAGCTGTCCTCAGCCTGACTCATGGAGAGGGGGCTAATGTCATTGTGACGGCTTGCCCGGTCCACTCGGTTCAGGAGCAATCGTTTGAATTGGCCGCTTCGTTCGGGCGGATCTGTTTTTTTGGAGGTCTCCCCCATGAGCGACCCAAGATTACCATCAATTCCAATTTGATTCATTACCGAAACTTGATCGTTACCGGAGTCACAGGTGGTTCGAATATGCACTACAGAGCCGGGCTCAAGCTTTTGGCGTCGCGAAAGGTGGACTTGACGCCGATCGTTTCAGGGACCTATCCGCTCTCTCGGGCTACCGAGGCTTTTCAGATGGCTCTGAGCGGCAGGGCGATGAAGATTATTCTCAAACCATCGGGATAAGGAGTTTAAAAGAAAGGACCGATAGCAGATTAGCGAATCCTTAACCACCTTTGTTTTGGAGAGATGTTAGAGGGAGACACCTGAAAAGACTGAAAAAGGACGTTCCGAGCGCGAATCAAGATTTTTTCGGCAAACAGTTCTTAAGCGAGGCGAAGGGGGGTAGACCTAACTGTCTGAGCCCAAGGGACGATTTTAGGATTTGCAATGAAGGCGAACCTAAGAATTCTCGAAAAGAGTTTTTGATCGGCGAAGAGCGACTTTCTGAAGAATCTATGAGAGGAAAAATAAATGGAACACGTAACGAGAACCGATCCCTTTTCTTTTAGCGTCGACCCATCAACCGGGATCGTCACGCCACATGACAACCTCATTCAGCGGCGTCTTTCCCACATGAACGGGATGTTCATGGATCAAGCTGCTAGGGAGGCGATGTTGGAGGTTGAGGATACTCTCCTGTATGAAGTTTACGAGGTTGAGGTCCCGGACGAAGCCGGGCATCTTATGGTTTGCACCAGTATTACCTATCCAGGTAAGGTCGGCAGAGAGTATTTCATGACGAAGGGCCATTTCCATGAAAAGATTCAAACCGCTGAGATTTACTCCTGCCTCAGAGGACAGGGAATCATGATGATGGAATCCGATCGGGGCGATTGGAAGGCCGAACCAATGACTCAGGGAAGGGCGGTATACGTTCCGCCTTATTACGCCCATAGGAGTATCAATACGGGACAAGAACCCCTGATCTCCCTCTGTGTTTATCCAGGTGGAGCGGGCCACGATTACGCGACGATTGAAACAAAAGGGTTTAGAAAATTGGTTCTTGAGAAGAATGGCAAACCAGAAATTGAAGACAATCCGAAATGGAAGAGCAGAATTTGATCGGTGTCGATGTAGGGACCACCTCTGTTAGGGCAGGCGTNNATTTCCCGCGGCAAGGATCACATAGAGCAGGTTCCGGATGAGATGCTTTCTGTCGCGCTGAATGTGGTTAAGAAGGTGATCGGCAAGGCACAGGTGAACCCCAGGAGGATCCTTGGGATCAGCTTTGATGGCCAGATGGCGGGGATTATGGCGATCGATCGGAACTTCCGTCCTGTGACGCCCTACGACTCATGGTTGGACACCCGATGTGCTCCTTACGTGGAACTGATGCGGAAAAGATCCGGTGGTGAAGTCATGGCCAGCACGGGATCCTATCCAAGCATCAATCACGGCCCCAAGATTTTGTGGTGGAAAGAAGAGCATCCTGATGTTTTCAAGAGAATCTTCAAGTTCATCCAGCCGTCGGTCTATGTCGCGGGAAGGCTTGCCGGCTTAAAGGGAGAGGAGGCGTTTATCGATCATACCTATTTGCATTTCTCTGGTTTTGCAAAGACGGAAAGGGGGGAATGGAGCGACGATTTGACAGGACTTTTCTCTCTTCCTATGGAAAAGCTCCCACAGATTGTTCCTCCCTCAGAACGGGTTGGAAGCGTTGTCAAAGAGTTTGTTGCCCAAACAGGGCTACTGGAAGGGACGCCAATCATAGCAGGATGCGGTGACACGATCGCGAGTATGACGGGAGCCGGGGTCATCGAGCCAGGTCAGGCTTTTGATGTTGCTGGGACGGCTTCGGTTTTTTCCGTTTGCATCGATTCATTCAGGCCTGACACGCTCGCTAACACACTAATGACCGCACGATCCATCTTTCCTGGGGTGTACTATGCCTATGCCTATATAAACGGAGGTGGAATGTGTCTGGAATGGTTTAGAAAGGATTTTATGAAAGAGGCGGGGGAACTTGAAGCGTTCAACCATCAGGCCGAAAATGTTCCCCCGGGGTCTCTAGGTCTCTTGTTTCTTCCACACCTGGCGGGCCGAGTTTGTCCTGGGAATCCGGAATATCGGGGCCTATGGCAGGGGTTTACCTTTTCCCACAAAAAAGAGCACTTCTACCGTTCAATCCTGGAAGGCATTGCCTATGAATACGCTACTTACCTCAGCCAGGTCCGCAGAATCCATCCAGACCTCAAGATCGCTGGTGTTCGCGGTGTAGGTGGCGGAAGCCAGAGCCATGTATGGAACCAAATAAAGAGCAGTGTGTTGAATCTGCCCTATCAGAATCTGAAAACATCGCAGTGTGGGGTGGTTGGCTCCGCATTCCTGGCCGGTCTAGGGGTTGGAGCTATCTCGGATCCTGGAGAGGCGATCAAACGTTTTGTCATAACCGACCAGGATTGGACCCCGGACGCGTCACAGGCAGCGGTCTATCAAAGAATGATTCCAATCTACACTCAGTTGCTTGAGAAATCCGGAACGATCCACAAGCTCATTTACCAATCCGCCACTCGTGGCGTGTAGCCGAACAAATTGCGAAGGACCCCATAGAATGGTTGAAAAAGTCGATCGTCTTTTGGTTTCCACGGATTTCTTTCCGTTTTGATGGGAGGCATTTGCATGGGCAGGCTTTTTTGCGAAAGAATTGGTTCAAAAATATTCATTCTCCGCCTATGTCGGAAAAGGCCGTCGCGAAGGTCACTTCAATTCCTGTAAATCCATGGGAAAAAGCACTCCATCGAGATGAAAGCGAAAGTGATTGAAAAGTAATCAAAAATAGAGAAAAGGAGGAGGCTGTGGCAAAAGAAATCAAGTTTTCTGCTGGGATCTGGGCTTTCACGGGTTGCGTTGACCGTTTCTGTACGGTGGGATATCGCGATTCTATACCCCTGGAGGACCAGGTCAAAATGGCCGGAAAGGTCAGGGGTCTCGATGGTCTGATCCTTCAGTATCCCAACGTAATCCACGAAGGCAATGCTTCGGAGGTTAAGAAACTCGTTGAAGAAAATGGACTCGAAATCGCGGCTGTTGATGCGAATATCTTCGGGAGGGAGTACAAAAATGGTGCCCTTTCCAATGCTAACCCCGCCATTCGACAGAAGGCCCTGGAAACTATGAAGAGGACAATGGACACGGCTGCTGCCGTGGGGTGTACGAATGCGGGTCTCTGGCCAGGGCAGGACGGTTTTGATTATCCGTTCCAGGAGAACTTCTTGGAGGCATGGAATCGCGAACGTGACTGCATCGCGGAGGCAGGCCGTCACAACCTTCAAATTCGAATCTGCATTGAGTACAAAATAGCAGAACCTCGGACTCACATATTGATTGGCAGCGCAGGCAAAGCGCTCGCGCTTTGCTACGAAATAGGCTTGGATAACATTGGCGTGACTTTCGATGTTGGACATGCCTTTATGGCAAAGGAAAGCCCAGCCGAGGCATCCACGTATCTTGCCCTACATGACAAGCTGTTCAGCATCCATTTCAATGATGCCTACGGTTGCTTTGACGATGACATGATTGCCTCTTCGATTCACAT
>WVXP01000148.1 GCA_011773445.1 Pseudomonadota bacterium
GTCATTGGTAGACAACAATTTCCCGCTATCGGTGTCAGTTTGGTGACAGAGCTCAGGTAAACTTTGAGGATAAACGTCTGATACCCCAATTTCTAAAGAGAGAGACACGGGCCCTTTTCTGTTCCTCGCTCACCTTCTGATAGATGGATAGAAGGGCTTTGCTGTTCGGTTCCCAACCTCCTACCTCACTAACGAGACTGTCGAAAAAGCCCAATTTTGGCATTTTCGCAAAATTACACTGTTGTAATTTCAAGTACTTACAAGTCCGAGAATCGGAGTTTTATGGTTTTCCGACAGTCTCAACTGTACTAATATCCTGGGCTGCACAATAGACTTTACCATTTTCTCCTTTGATTGTCTTGCCCCTCAAAGCCCTGGAGACAAAGGTTACGCGCCAATGATGCGGACCATGGGGCTTCCCGAGAAACTTCTCTGAGAGCTTATGAATGGCCTTAGTTATAGAGTACTTATGCACTGGATGATAAAGAACATAGGGCTCATAAGCCTCCCTGACATAGAGGCCGTTGATTATTTGCATGCAGGCCTCATTAAGGGGGATATATCTATTCTTATTAGTTTAGTTTTCGATTTGCTAGCCGGCATAAACGTCTGTCGCTTCTCAAGATCAATCTGGTTCCATTCCAGGGTATAAAGTTCTGATAGTCTGGCTCCTGTGTTTAGGCCTAAGATGAAATAGTCCAGGTCAACTGAGCTTGAAATCTACTATCCGTCGGGTTTATAGAAAATCGTTGATTTCAGCTAGCACGGGTCGCAGACTGAGATGCGGTGTGCTTTATACGCGTAAGAAACCGCCTCTTGCCTGGCGTAAAGGCCGAGTAGAGTGCGACTCCTGGGATACGAACTCATTCAAAACCACGAGCTTACGCCGGCGGTTTCTTAGGAGCACCAGACTCGGCCGCATTCGCGCCCGAGTTACCAATGAAATAAACTACTCTTGAGCAACCGGCCCATCAGCCCAGAACCCTTTCCAAAACAGGAACTTACAGACACAATTTCCGAGGTAGTTTCTTAGAAGATACTATGTAGGCCTTGGGGGGCTTTAGCAAGGTGGGCCGCTAATGGTAAGCTCCCTCAAACCGAACACAGAAAGAGGGAGCTATCAACCGGTCAGCAGCCCACAAACGGCAGTATACCAGGAATCAGGCGGATTTGTATCTTGCTTTTGAATTAGGCCAGAAGGAATGGAAGATGGGTTTTACGGTTGGGTTTGGTCAGAAGCCTCGGGAGCGGACGGTATTGGCGGGGGATCTTTCGGGTGTCAAGCGGGAGATTGAGCGAGCCAAGAGGCGTTTTGGGTTGTCTCGGCAGGCCCGTGTTCTGAGTTGTTACGAGGCTGGGCGGGATGGGTTTTGGTTACACCGGTATTTGGTCAGTGGGGGGTTGTGAACCTGGTGGTGGATTCATCGAGCATCGAGGTAAACCGCAGGGCGAGACGGGCCAAGACGGACAGGATGGACCTGGGCAAGCTGCTTAAGATGCTGATGAGGTATGACCATGGGGAGCGGACTCGACATATCAACCGGACCAAGGGGCTTTTGGCAAGCTACAGGGTTCGGATGAGGGTAGGAGGGGACTTCTTAGATCGCCTGGAGACCCGGCGTCTGTGGGATGGGAGACCGCTACCTATGGGATTGAAGAAGCGCCTTGTGCGAGAGTATGAGCGGCTTGAGATGGTTAAGGGGCAGATTAAGCAGCTCGAAGCCGAGCGAGCCGATTTTCTGAAGATCTCTGAGAGCCCCGAAGTACAGATGGTTCGCCAGTTGCTCACGCTTCGAGGGATCGGTATCAACAGTGCGTGGCTTTATGTGATGGAGTTTTTTGGGTGGCGACAGTTTCGAAGTGGTCGGCAAGCTGGGGCGTTAGCTGGTCTCACTCCGACCCCCCATCAGAGTGGCGATGAGGCGTGGGAGCGAGGCATCAGCAAGGCGGGCAACCGTCACATTCGATCCATGGCGATTCAGATTGCCTGGGCCTGGCTTCGCTGGCAACCTGAGAGTAAACTCAGCCTCTGGTATCAGGAGCGTTTCGCTAATGGCAGTGGTCGGCTCAGGCGGATTGGGATTGTGGCCTTAGCCAGGAAGCTGCTTATTGATTTGTGGCGATACCTCAACGACGGTGTCATTCCCGAGGGGGCCCAACTGAAGGCCTAAGAGGCTTTTGAGAAAACAACAATGACCTTTCGAGCTGGTGTGAGCTGCTCGTTCAAAATTGCTTGGTCTCCCCTGGGGAACCGCCAGTTAGATGGAGCCGTTCACCCGGCGCTTCCCGAATCGCCTGTAGGCGAATACAGCATTAGGTGTCTGGCACAAAGAGACCAGCACGGATAGAAGCTCGCTCGAGGCAAACAGAGGCCTCACGTATCAGGAAGCCACCAGCTCGACCGACCATTGAAGCAGGTGCATCGTTGCACATCTAAAATGAAAAAAGGAGCTTGACAAAAGGCGGCCTCATAAAAGCAAAGGATGCACACTGAGGTGCTGTGTGCGTTATGCGCGGAAGAAACTGCCTCTTCCCTGGCGTAAGGGCCGATTAGAGCGCGACTCCTGGGAGACGAATTTATTCAAAACCCAGAACTTAGGCCGGCATTTTCCCCGCTTCGTGATGAGAACCTATGAATAATCCCGGCTAGGCTAGCTCTCGGCCCACTTGATATACTTTCGAACCTCATCGAAAGTCAAAGCCCGAACTCTGGTAGGGACGGATTTTCCGCGCACAGTTACCACTTCCTCCCGTCCCTTCAAGATCTCCCCGCGTAAGTGGCAGAAGGAGCTTTCACTGATGACCACGTCACAATTCCACTCCTTGGTTGTACTCTCCAAACGGAAAGCCAGATTCACGGCGTCCCCCAGGGCAGTGTTGTCTGTGCCGACTCCCAGGGCAGCCTCGCCTGAATTAATACCCACTCCCACCTGTAGTTCCGTTGCCTCCGGCAGGTACTTTTTTCCCAGATTTTGGGTCAGCTCATGAATCTCCCAGGAGGTCCGCAGGCTTTCCAAGACATACCCCCCGGGATCTCCCTCGTTGTCCCACACGGCCATTACGGCGTCGCCGATGAATTTATCTACTCTTCCATTCCTCTTTTCGACAGCCTTCTCTACCAGCTCAATCCATTGGGACATCACCTCGGTCAGATCCCTGATCGAGATCGACTCCGTCAGCCTGGTGAAGCCACGGATATCGGCCACCAGGATTGTCATGAGCACCACCTTCCAAGCCACGTGCAGGACGGTCGATCCTCTGAGCCCCTCATCCGGCAGAATGTTCTCCGAAATCTCGTCTTGGTGGAAAATGAGGGATGTGCTCCCAATGGCGATCACATCACCGGACTGCAGAAGCTTGGGAGTGGAGATCCGCCGATCATTGAGGAAGCTGCCATTTCGACTACCCACGTCAATCAAGTAATACTGTTCACGGCCCACCATACGAATCAGGGCATGATTGCGCGACACGGTTGGGTCGTCCAGCGGAACAGTGTTAGTCGGATCCCTCCCGAGGGCCACCACTGGACCGCAAGGGTACTTCAGGCATTTCTCCCCCTGAAAAAGCTCTATGTAAGCTGGCATTACGCTGACCTCAAATCCAGCAGTCTTCTATTGATGCGAGGCGGCTAGTCTTGAGCAGGCGAGTCCTGCTTTTCAACACTCTAAGATTTTGACTGTGAATCTTCGAATCCCTGAACGGCAAGGAAATGTAGCCCCCGGAGTTTTGTCTAAGCGGTGCGAGGTCTTCTTACGCGTTTCGACAAGTGATAGTGATAAGAACTCGCTTTCTGATGGGGTGAGCGTAGCAGAGAATGGGCTTGTGTGTCAAGAGGCTTAATGCCACAGCATATGGCGGTTGAGCGATAAGGTGTCATTGGTAGGAATACAGGAGCCTCCAGTGGGTAGGGGCTGATGGCCTGGTGGGGATGGGTTGTGCCTGCGGTTCCCAACTTGGGTAAACGAGGCCCTGAGCCCTCTAGTTTGAAGTCAGGATATGTATGCATCCATAGGGTATTCGGGCTGCTTGTAAAGGCAATCCTCAGAGGGCCGGATCTGAGAATCTGAGTAATCTCGGTGGATATCTACGGGTAGAATTTGGACCTCAGCGGAAACCTTCTGATGTATCTCGTTTCAGACGGGCAGAGGAGCTTTCGGCCTATTTGGGTCTGACCCCATCCCAGTACTCCAGTGCCGAAAAGATCCGAATGGGTCGGATTACCCGAGCTGGAAAGGGTGGCCTTCGAGGGACGCTCGTTAAGGTTTCATGGAGACTGATAACCAAAGACAGGGCCATGAGACAGAAGTATGATCGAATCAAAGCACGTGCCGGAGGGAAGCGAGCGATTGTGGCCATTTCGCGGATGCTGGTTTTGAGACTGAGACGGATGTTGCTCGATGGCCGGCCTTATGCCATGGAACTCGCAGGGTAGCTCAGAGAATCCGAAATCGAAAAGAACCAAGGTCCGGGGTATGGCGTGACTTTCATCTGAGTGTGCTAGGTATCAAGCAACCTCGTATTCAAGACTGCCAGCTCCATATTGAATACCTCGGATAGATTCCATGTGGTTTCATCCAAGATGAAAACCACGAATAGTAGACTAGTTTGGGATTCATCTTACCCCTAGACTCTGTCTGTACATAGTAGATGAAAGCCGCTATTAGCTACTCTTGTAAATCGTTCCGGATAGGACCAGTGGTTACCCAGCCAGCCACCCCCAGAGCCGGACGTGAGCAATTCGCTCATCCGGTTCCTCAGCGCAAAGCATCTGCGGCCCCTGCAAGCGGAAGTTACCTCCCCCCTGCTCCACAGTCCAATGGAGTTCCGTTGACAGGGTTGGTGAGCTCGAAGTCTCTCCCCTGTTTCCTTCCATTGGAACGCTGCGGCCGGCTTCGCCTTCCCTCCGGTGGGTCCCCCGGGCCTCGGTTCCCCACCTTCATCGGTACTATGCTCGGCTAAGACTGCCTGCTGCCCTTCTCAGGGTCCTTCGCTCCTCGCTCGTTCCCCGATACCTTGCCTGCTCCCTTGGTATTTGTGTCTCCCGCAAATCTGCAGGACTCGCTGTGAGGCGGAAGCAACCTCACCAGCGCCAGGGCTCTTGGTCAGCCGGTACCCCTTCTCTTCCGGCTATCTCGGCAAGGAGACAACAGGCTCTCCCAAGTTCCCGAGTTGCCCCTGTGAGTGCATGCCCCGCTCTCAGACCCCGGTGGTGTCCCAACGACATCGCCATAACGCCCCCAGGACTGCTGCCTTCCAGCATAAACAAACCGTCGGCTTTCCCCCCTCCGGCTTCCCAAAGAGGTTATCCCAATGACCACAACTAAGCTATTTCGGGGCTCAATCACGCGGCCTGCACCCTCGCTCCGTCCGGCTCCGCACATCCCATTAATGGAATCCCACCCGGACTTCACTATCCCGCCAAGGCGGGACTGGCTAGGCTTTGGCCAGGTGGGACTCGGTCCATACCCAAACCTCACCCACTGGGCAAAATTAGCGAATTTCATCCCGCCTTGCGGAAATCCCAACGCCTCGGGCTTCGCTTGGCGCGAGCTTATTTGCCTTTGAAATATGGTAAGGATCGATAGGAAGCGAGTTCGAGGAGGTAGCAAAGGATGCACACTGAGGTGCGGTGTGCGTTATACGCGGAAGAAACTGCCTCTTCCCCGACGTAAGGGCCGAGTAGAGAACGACTCCTGGGAGACGAATTTGTTCAAACGATCTGGTTTTTCCTTTGACATATCTTCCCATCCTGCTAAAATCGGACATATCGACAAAGCCAAACCATCCGTGAGGATGGGACGGAAAGCCACGGGTCTTTGAACCCCAGGTGTGGAATGTGCGAGTGGCTGGTACTTAATTGGGTGAGGGTTATAGCGGGATCGTTAGTGGAACCGACTTAGCGAAATAATCGATAGGGTTTAGAGACAGCCGAGTTGCCGAAGTGAATGGGTGACCCGGCTTTAATACTTTCGGGATAATATTGCTCCCCGTTTGCTACACATTCCGGCGATATGCAAGTACTGTATGGACTTCCCATTACAGAGAAAAAGGAGAGGTTTAGAATCATGAGAACATCAGTACAAATTTTCTTAGTGGTGGTGCTGGTCCTAAGCGTTCGTCTATCCACTAATGCCAAAGNNTGAGTCAGCTTGAGGGGAAGGAAGAGCTGGATGAGGAAGAGGCCGTGGAGCTAGATTTCATCCGTGAAAACAGGCATAATCTCCGAGCACTAGCAGATTTCTACAGGATGAAGATAAAGGAAGAGATACCTGAGACGATTGCGGCTGTCCCCCCTTCTGGAGTCGAAACGTCAAGACGCGCTTTTCTTAAACTGGAGAGTAAACCGGCTGGGGCTCAGGTCTTTGTGGACGGTGGTTTCAAGGGGAAAACTCCTTTGCATTTTGAGCTCCCTCTAGGGAAGCATGAGTTTCGTCTGACCTTACCGGATCATTATGATTGGGAGGCCCGGGTTGAATTAACCGAGGAGGGGGAGACTCCTCTTCTCATCCAAATGCTCCTGATCGAAGAGGAAAGACAATGAACCCTTTCTTAGGCAAACACAATATATCTCCTTAGGTTAGGGGTGAACATTGCGGGACGGGGGCTACATAGATCCAGCTATAACGACTGCTAGCCTGAAACGTGTTCTTTGATCTTCTAAGGGCTCTTGTAGGTTCTCGCAGTTGGGTTGCTAGCCAATACTTACCAGGGGGTACCACATGTATTTCATTTAGAGGGCCCAAATAGAAGAGCATGGAAGAAACGGTTGAATTCCATATTTCAAGATACGCCGAATAGGCCCGATCCCAATCATGCAATATTCTCAACGCAAATCGAAAGGCTGAACGTCCAACTCATACACCTGCCACACCCTCACCATAGCCTTTTCTACTGACCAGAGAAAAAGCCCAAATCCCGGTATCCAAAAGTGACAACATGGGGTTATTTGGGCCCGCTTGGGATTATACTCAAGCTTTTAATAACCTGAAATTATTGATGGTTCTAACCTAGGCGAGATCCCGAAACTTCTTCCTCAGAAACTTCCCGGTATGAGACAGAGGATGCGCCATAATGGCCGAGAGGGATCCCTGGGCTACGATGGTTCC
>WVXP01000143.1 GCA_011773445.1 Pseudomonadota bacterium
ATAGGCCGTACAGTCTTGAAAAATTCATCGAGGGCGGACAGAAGGGGTTTGACTGCCTGACGTTTCCTCATTGAAAAGGAATTATCGACGACAAGGACAATGTTCAGGGGGACTTCTTTGCTCGTCTCAAGGGGTTCAGCGGAGAGTATCTTCGCCTTCTTGATACCCTTTTGAATGACGAAATCCTTTGTTGTCAATCCCCGGATAGGATTCTCTTGTTCGTCCAGGACCGAGATCAAAAGCCTGTTTTCTTCCATGATCTGATAGGTTATCTTGGCTTGACGCTCTGGGAGCTGGACCTGGAAATCTTCCATGGCATAACCACGAAAGGAATAGATAAGGGTCACCAATGCAAACAGCAAAGCCAGTTTTTTCTTCATCCATTCCTCCCCTGAATCTCTTTAGCCACTGGAATAAATCAGAGTCGTCCAAACTCGAGAAACCAACGTACCACCAGCTTTCTGCACTGTCAACACTCACTGAGCTCGGAGTTTCCTGAGTTTTCAAATTAGGGGATTTCTAAGCTTCTGATGTTTGACGGCAAGTTTGAATCTCCAGATGAAGCCCTCACATCCCTTCGCTCCCTTGCTCTTGTGTTGACCCTCTCTCCCGTCCTTGGCGGACAGGTGAGTAAAGGCTTTTGGCCAAATCTTCTTTCTCGACTTTTGTCTGATGAAAGCGGAAAGGGGCGCGCTTCGCTGCTCCGAAATCTTTTCTTCGTGCTGCCAGTTGTCGGTTGTCAGAGGTCAGTTGTAACCATCAATTCACGCCATTCGATTGAAAATGAAATCCCTGGGTCTGCTACTCGAATAGCCGTGGATGTGCAAATCTTAGTCTTTTATGCAACGGACCACGAGCACCGACTTTTGGTTCGGAGCTTCCCTTCCCACTTTCTGGCGAAGTACTCTTGCAAAGCCATGACCTCCGAGTTCTAAAGGCATTTGGGAACGGCCCGGGGATTGCTGACATCCTCCCACCGCAAACGTCCCTCAAAGACATGAGCGTCCACAAAACTGAGGAAACTCCGGGAGGCGATTCCTTTGAAATGAACTCTCATTTTGATAAAATAGGGATCTCGAGTCATCCTTCGTGTCGGCTGGAATTTATGAATTCCCTAACACACTCTGTCTCGGAAGCGCCCTTTCGTTTCGTGAGGGCAACCATATCCTGGATGAAAGAGGGACGATCCAGCGGGTTTCGCCCGGTTCAGCATGGTATGTGATTGTCCCAGATTATGACAAAATGCAGAGATTTGCGCCGATCAATCTCCCAGAGGATTTTAGAAGGGATGGATTGCGAGTGCTTTTCAGTGGCAGAATCGGCGAAATACCTGCCAACGTGCGACTGGTTGGAACGCCTCTCGAGATCACCCGGATAGAGACGTTAGACTGGCTCTGAGAGGGTACTTCGTGATCCTCTCATGAGGGGAGATGGAAGGAGCAAGTCGTGAAGGATCTTCGATTCGCCGTTGTCGGCGTAGGAGCCACAGGCTCGGTTTTGGCGGCTGCCTTGCTTAGCAGGAGTCCTGAGACCATTCTCGTCGACCCTCAACCTGGTTTGGGAGGCGCGCTTCGAAAGAGCGGGATCAAAACTTCAGGGGCTATCTCTTACCAGGTTTCAGTCAGAAATTTTTTCCCGCTAATTGCGGATATCCGCGACCTCGAGCCGGATGTCATTTTTCTCTCCACCAAGACGTATCATCTCGCACAGGTCCTCGATGAATTGAAAGATGTGCATCGACCTGGAACGAAGATCGTGAGCACCCAAAATGGCCTGGGGACCGAGGATCTCATTGCAGAGAGATTTGGCCGCGAGGCTGCGTTCCGAATGTCTCTGAACTACGGGGCCTCGTTGAAGGGTGCAGGTGAAGTGGTCGCGACTTTTTTTAACAGGCCGAATCATCTCGGAGGTCTCACTCGAGAAGACCCGGAGTTAGGATCGGAGGTGGCCGGATTGCTAACCGACGGCGGTTTGGACACCGAATTCGTCGATGACATCAAATTATATGTCTGGAAAAAAATGATCATGAAATGCACGATGGCGCCCGTATGTGCGATCACCGATAAGACCATCAAAGAAGCTCTTGATTTTCGTCCTACCCGAGAGATCGCCGAGGCCTGCTTTCGGGAAGCCCTCGCTGTGGCCAAGGCTGTTGGTTACGATCTGGGGGAGAACTACCTCGAACAGGCCCTGGGGTATCTGGAGAAGGTGGGAATCCATAAGGATTCGATGTGCTGGGATATCGCGAACAAGACGCCCACAGAAATCGATTTCTTGGGAGGGAAGATCGTGGAGTACGGTCAGGCCAATGGTGTTCCAACACCGTTCTATGTGACCATGACCAACCTCGTTAAAGCCATGGAAGACAAATATTTGGGGAAATAGATCCCCTCTTTGCCTTACCAGTATCTCATAGGACAAGCTAAGGTAGATGTCGATGGCGATGGCAGCGTTGACGAATATCATTCGTTTCTTTTGACGCCTGTGGTTGAGATCGACATCGACATGAAACCTCAATCCTGCCCCAATCCCCTCAACACCAAAAGCAAAGGCGTTCTGCCAGTGGCTATCCTTGGGGCTGAGGATTTTGATGTCAATGACGTTGATCTATCAGTAGTTCAACTAGAAGGCGTTTTTCCCCTGAAGTGGGACGTGGAAGACGTGGCTGCCCCTGTTTCAGATGGGCAATATGACTGTAAGTGCACCACGGGTGGACCAGACGGCTTTGATGATTTGACCCTGAAGTTTGATACCCAGGTGATTGTTGCTGCACTGGGGCCGGTCAATGATGACGATGAAGTAGTGCTGATGCTTACGGGGAATTTGCTCGATGGAACGCCTATCGAGGGGCAGGACTGTGTGTTGATCCTAAAGAACTGCAAATAAAGAGAGGAACTCATCAAGGCAGAGAGGCAGGGTCACCAACGGC